>NZ_JASKLX010000018.1:0-56968 GCF_030125555.1 Arthrobacter sp. zg.Y820 | reverse complement strand
CCCCCCCCCCCCCCCCCCCCCCCCCCCGCCTCTGCACTGAACCAGGTGTACTGAAACAGGTGTGCTGCGCTGAAATACTCGCGCGCCGAACAGTCGTTCAACGCGCTGCTTCAATCAGCAGCGCGTCAGGGCGGACCGTTCCGGGTCAGACCGTTCCGGCGTGCACCAGACGGTCCAGGGCCGGAACGGTCCAGGGCTGCTAGAAGCCGCCCATACCGCCCATGCCGCCCATTTCGTCGCCGCCGCCCATTGCCGGTGCAGCCTTTTCGGGCTTGTCGGCAACCACTGCTTCGGTGGTCAGGAACAGACCGGCGATGGAGGCCGCGTTCTGCAGGGCAGAGCGGGTCACCTTTACCGGGTCATTGACGCCGGCAGCCAGCAGGTCTTCGTACTCGCCGGTTGCAGCGTTCAGGCCCCAGCCTTCGGGCAGGCCGCGAACCTTGTCGACAACAACGCCCGGCTCCATGCCTGCGTTGAAGGCGATCTGCTTCAGCGGAGCATCGATGGCTACGCGCACGATGTTCGCGCCCGTTGCTTCGTCACCCTCAAGGTTGAGGTTGGCGAAGGCCTTCAGGCCGGCCTGGATGAGGGCAACGCCGCCACCGGCGACGATGCCTTCTTCAACCGCAGCCTTGGCGTTGCGGACAGCGTCCTCAATGCGGTGCTTGCGCTCTTTCAGCTCAACCTCAGTGGCTGCGCCGGCCTTGATGACTGCAACGCCGCCGGCCAGCTTGGCCAGGCGTTCCTGCAGCTTCTCGCGGTCGTAATCGGAATCGGAGTTCTCGATCTCGGCACGGATCTGGTTGACGCGGCCCGCGATTTCCTCGGGGTCACCGGCGCCTTCCACGATCGTGGTCTCGTCCTTGGTGACAACGACCTTGCGAGCCTTGCCCAGCAGGTCCAGCGTGGCGTTTTCCAGCTTCAGGCCGACTTCCTCGGCGATGACCTGGCCACCGGTGAGGATGGCGATGTCTGCGAGCTGGGCCTTGCGGCGGTCGCCGAAGCCCGGAGCCTTGACGGCAACCGACTTGAACGTGCCGCGGATCTTGTTGACAACCAGCGTCGCCAGGGCTTCGCCCTCAACGTCTTCGGCGATGATCAGCAGCGGCTTGCCGGACTGCATGATCTTCTCGAGGACCGCAACGAGATCCTTGACGTTGGAGATCTTCGAGTTGACGATCAGGATGTACGGGTCTTCCAGAACCGTTTCCTGGCGCTCAGCGTCAGTCACGAAGTATCCGGAGATGTAACCCTTGTCGAAGCGCATACCTTCCGTGAGCTCAAGCTCAAGGCCGAAGGTGTTGGACTCTTCGACGGTGATGACGCCTTCCTTGCCGACCTTGTCCAGAGCTTCGGCGATCAGGTCGCCGATCTGCTGGTCACCGGCGGAGATGGAAGCCGTGGCAGCAATCTGCTCTTTGGTTTCGATTTCCTTGGCAGAGGACAGCAGCTCGGCCGTGACGGCCTCGACAGCCTTCTCGATGCCGCGCTTCAGGCTCAGCGGGTCGGCGCCGGCGGCAACGTTGCGCAGGCCTTCCTTGACCAGGGCCTGGGCCAGGACGGTTGCCGTGGTGGTGCCGTCACCGGCAACATCGTCAGTCTTCTTGGCAACTTCCTTGACCAGCTCGGCGCCGATCTTTTCGTAGGGATCGTCGAGCTCGATCTCCTTGGCGATGGAAACGCCGTCGTTCGTGATGGTGGGTGCGCCCCACTTCTTTTCGAGGACCACGTTGCGGCCGCGCGGGCCCAGCGTGACCTTCACGGCGTCGGCGAGGATGTTCAGTCCGCGCTCAAGGCCGCGGCGGGCCTCTTCGTCAAATGCAATGATCTTGGCCATAACGGCTTTCGTCCTTTCGGAACAGTCATGCTTGCTGCAGGATGTTGCATTCCAGACTGCGGTGCCCGCGACGGACGGACCTTGAGGGGCGATCTCTTTACGCTCCCGCAGGTCCTCACCTCAGTGGCTTGCTTTTTCACTCAACGCCGACCGCATTTAGCAGTCATACGGCAAGAGTGCTAAGTCAATAATTAGCACTCCCACACACTGAGTGCAAGCGATCACGGCTCATCGCTGCCGTCGTCACATTCATCAACACAGGTGCGCCGCGGGTCCGGCGCGATCTCCCGGCGCACGAAAACGGCGGCAGCCCCGGACCGGGGCCGCCGCCTCGGCTGCGGCGGTCCGCCGCTAAACGGTGCGCACGTCTTCCGCCTGCGGACCTTTCTGGCCTTCTCCAATTTCAAACTCCACGCGCTGGCCTTCTTCCAGCGTGCGGTACCCCGACGCCTGGATCGCAGACCAATGCACGAAAACATCCGTCTGGGCCTCGTCCAGCGTGATGAACCCGTACCCTTTTTCCCCGTTGAACCATTTGACGATCCCCTGCGCCATTGCGTTTCTCCAACCTTGTTTCGCTCGTTCGTTCCGCCGGATGCCGTGGCGGAACGGTCCGGCGGACAGGCGGCCTGGGTTGGGCGGATATCCTTGCCTGGTCCCGGGCCGGCGTCGCACGGCTGGCACTCACTTTAGCCAGCGTGATCCGGGCCACAAACGTGGATGCAGGATCGTTATGGAGTTTTTACGGTCGGGGGCTCTTTCGGCCGGTTACTGGAACCCGGGGCCGGGCGCGACGGTCACCAAAGTAAACTCCGGGGACTCGCGGAGGTTGGGGATGCCCAGTACCCTCGACAGCTCCTGCGCGTTCGGCAGCTGCTCGGCGTTGCCGTAGAAAATGACTGACGTTTGCAGGGGCGTTCCGCCCCAGTTGGCGACCTGTGCGGTGGTCCAGCCGTCGGCCGCAATCAGTGCCGAGACGTTGGCTCCGAGTCCCCCGATGCCGCTTGCGTTCAGCACCACCACAGGCTGGGACCGGTCCACGACGGCTGCTGGGGTCGGCGACGGCGTGGGGCTCGGCGAGGCGCTCGGCGTGGGGCTGGCAGACGGTGCGGGCTCCGCCGTTTCCGTCCCAGCGGGCCGCGATTCCGGGCTTTCCGCGGGGGTGGACGAATTCGAGGCGGGCGCCGAAGCGCCGTCGCCCTGTCCGATGCCCAGGCGCGGCAGGACGAAATAAGCAGCGAGTCCAAGAACCAGGGCCAGCACTCCGACGGTAATGATCAGGGCGAGACTGCCCGACCGCGAGGGGATCAGCCGTTCCCGGTGGACACCCTGCCGCGACGACGTCTCGGGAACCTTGTCAAACTCATCCCGGGGATATTTGCTCATGGTTGGGTATCTGTCCTTGGTCTCAGGTGGCGCCGGTTAGACGTCAGAGCCTGAACGACGGGCGGTACGCGCGCGCTGACGGGTGGTACGTAGTCTACGCAGTCTCTTGACCAGCATCGGGTCGTGAGCCAGAGCGTCCTCGGTATCGATCAACGCGTTGAGGACCTGGTAATAACGGGTGGCGGACATGCCGAACAGCTCGCGGATGGCCTGTTCCTTCGCCCCGGCGTATTTCCACCAGGCCCGCTCCAGCGCGAGCATCTGCTGTTCCTGTTCCCCGAGCGGACTGTCGGGGTCAACCGTGCCGTCCATTGAGAAGGCTTCGGTTGTTTCGGCCACAGGATGCTCCCAGATCGGTTGTCGGTTTCCCATCCATGCTAGTTCGGAAATAACAGCCTTGTCATTCGGGGTGGTTCCGCCGGCGTCACAACTTCCGGTCCGACGGCGTGCGAGCACCGCAGAACCGCGCCGGGCCTAGGCTGGAAGGGTGAGTTCCAATGATCCGACCCTCTTTTCGCTGCCGCCCACCCCGCCCCTCCCGGCCAATGATCCAGAGCACAACAGTCCAGGACACAACGGCCCAGGGCACGACGGCGCTGCGGCGTCGCGAGCCGGCGCCGAGGCGGCAGAACCGTTCCCCTTTGCGGCCCCGGCGCGCCTGGCCGACGTCATGGCACCGGATTGGGCTCGGGCGTTGGCTCCGGCCGCCCCGGAACTGCATCGGCTCGCCGGCCTGTTGGAGGAGGAGCGCCGCTCCGGCTCCGCCGTGCTGCCGTCCCCGGGAAACATCCTTCGGGCGTTTTCCCGCCCCCTCGCGGACGTCAAGGTCCTGCTGATCGGCCAGGACCCGTACCCGACCCCGGGCCACGCGGTGGGGCTGTCCTTCTCGGTGGACCGCGGCGTACGTCCGTTGCCGCGGAGCCTGAACAACATCTATAAGGAACTCGCGGCGGATGTGGGAATTCCCCCGAGCCCGCACGGGGACCTCAGTGCCTGGGCCGATCAGGGCGTCCTGCTGCTGAACCGGGTCCTGACGGTCCGGGCGGGCAGCGCCGGATCGCACCGCAGGCGCGGCTGGGAACAGATCACCGAGCAGGCCGTCCGCGCCGTCGTCGCCCGCCGGACCCCGGACGGCAGCCCCGCTCCGCTGGTTGCGGTGCTCTGGGGCAATGACGCCCGTTCCATCGTTCCCCTGTTGGAGGGGGTTCCCCGGATTGAATCCGCCCATCCCAGCCCGCTCTCGGCGTCGCGCGGGTTCTTCGGTTCGCGCCCCTTCAGCCGGACCAACGAGCTGCTGCTGCAGCAGGGAGCGGAGCCGGTGGACTGGCGGTTGGACGCGATACGGTAGGGGAAACCCGTTGATCGAGGAGAACCGCATGCCTGACCGTTCCGTGCCCGCCGCGATGCCCGCGCAGGATGCTCCCCGGCGGTCCCGCCCGCTGCTGACCCTTGAGGTTTTGCGGCGGGAGCAGCTGACGCCGCACATGGTGCGCATCATCGCCGGTGGCCCCAACTTTGAGCGTTTTGTCGAGAACGGCTGCGCCGATGCCTACTGCAAAATCTGGTTTGGCCCGGATGGCAAGCCGCTGGACGGGAAGTCCGAGCTCGAGTCCCTGCGGCAGGATTTTCCCCGTGAGGAGTGGCCGGTGTCGCGCACCTACACGATCCGCAGCGTCAATTCAGCGGCCCGCGAGCTGGCCATCGATTTTGTGGTTCACGGCGACGAAGGCCTTGCCGGACCCTGGGCTGCCCAGGCCACAGCGGGTGAGGCCTTAACGTTCGCCGGCCCGGCCGGAGCCTTCAGCCCCGATCCCGACGCCGGATGGTACCTTTTCGCCGCTGACGAGTCCGCTCTGCCCGCCACTGCCGCCGTGCTGGAAGCCCTGCCGGCCTCCGCCGTTGGACAGGTGTTTCTGGAAGTGGGCGGTCCGGAGGACCGGCAGCCGCTGACGGCGCCCGCGGGGGTCACCGTGTCCTGGTTGTACCGCGGTGATCTGCCGGCCGGAAACACCGGCCTGCTGGCTGCAGCCGTTGCTGCCGCACCGTGGCCGAACAATGATGTGCAGGTCTTCGCGCACGGCGAGCGGGAGGCTATGAAGGCGCTGCGCGATATTTTCTTCGCCGGTCACGGGCTCGAGCGCCGGCAGGTGTCCCTGTCCGGATACTGGGCCGCCGGACGCACCGAGGATGCCTTCCAGGCAGAAAAAAAGACCCCGGTCGGCAAGATCCTCTAGATCCTGCGTTCCGGGGCCCTCTTTCCAGCTAAGGCCGGCCCTGCTGTGTGGCCGCAGAACCGCGGCCGGTCGTTCCGCAGACTACCGGCGGCGGTTCCGGCGGTCGTTGCCGGAAAGGCTCCGCGTCAGCGGCCGGGCGAGGTTGTCTCCCATCACCACGCCGCCGGCGATTGCCAGGATCACCGTCAGCGCATTGAAGATCCCCACGGCACCGGCGGTGAAGTCGTCCGAGCCGACGCTCAGGCCGTACATGGCACGGAAAATGCTCAGCCCCGGGAAGAGGAAGAGCACCGCCGGAACCGCAACAATCAGCTGCGGCGCGCCCATCCGCAGGGCAATCATGCGGGCCAGCATGCCGATGAAGACGGCCGCCACAGCCGGCGTGAGCCGGGGCCCCAGACCCACCAGCTCACACAGCTCGAACACCAGGTAACCCGCGGCTCCGGTCAGGACCGTAGGCAGCACCAGATTCATCGGTGACTGCTCCACCACACAGATCGTGGCCAGCGCCACGGCCAGCAGCAGCATCGTCACCACAAACGGATACTGGGATCCGGTAACGCTGGTCACGTCCAGCCGCGGCATGCCGGCCAGGGCACCCACAACCAGCGCGACGGCGATGCCCGCGACCAGCGCGCCGAACGTCAGGAACGCGGACAGGAAACGGCCGGAGGCGGTGACCGGGAAGCCGTTGATCGCATCCTGCACTGCCGAGACCAATCGCCCGGTGGGCAGGAGCAGCAGGATGCCGCCGGCCACCACGATGCCCGGCGAAATCGGCACGTTGAAGGACCAGAAGATCATGGCGATGGCAGTGACCACGAACCCCGCGGCGGCGGTGCTGAAAAAGTCCGGCACCCGCCAGCGGCCCAGCAGGCGCTGCAGCAGGCTGACCAGGACCGTACTGAGGAAGGCCACCAGGGAAGCCAGCGGCCCGCCGCCGATAAAGCCAACGATCGCGGCGGAAAACACTCCGGTTGACGCCGTCACCCCCCACCGCGGAAACGGCTTCGTCTGGTGGGTGATTTCGTTGAGCCGGTTGGCGGCCTCGGCACGGGACAGTCCGCCGTCGATGATGTCCGTCACGAGCTGGTGAACCAGGCCCAGACCTGCATAGTTGTTTGTCCAGGAACGGACCACCCGCATGACGGTGATGGGTGTCTGGTCCTTGGGCGAGTGGTTCAGCAGCACCGACTGGTTGGTGATGTCCACCTCGATGCTTTCCAAGCCGAAGGCTGCAGTGACTGCGATAATCGCCGTCTCCACCTCCAGGGCACCCGCACCGTACCGGAACATGGTCTCCGCCAGGCTGAGGGCGAGGTCCAGCGTCTTCCGGGCCGAGGCATCGGGACCGGCGGTGCGCACCAGGGGATTTGCGTACGGGGAACCGGCCAACCGCTCCACGATGGACATGGCCTGGGTGGGAGGAGTCTCCCCCTGGACCAGCCTGCGCAGCATCCGCCGGGCGGCTGCCGATGAACGGTCCTGCTGCCGGGCAGCGCTGCCGGCGCTGGTGTGCTGCTGACCCGGCACCGTCTTGCGGGAGCGGGGCTTCCGCGGCGGCTGGGTTGTGCCAGCGGGCTTTCCGGGTTTGCCGCTGCCAAACCCGGACCCCGGGATGCGTCCGGAGCCCAGTCCGCCCGAGGTGCCTTTGGAGGGCGTCAGCATCACCGAGGTGGTGGGGGGAGGCGGCTTGGGTTTGGTGCTCCTCAGCCCGAAGCCCCCCGGACCGGTGGGGAGCCCCATGGTGCTCTTGGAAGCCGATCCCTTCGGTGCCTTGCCGGGCGCAGCGGGACGCCGCACCTTGGCACCCGCGGGTGCCTTTTTAGCCCCTGATGCCCGGGGCTGCTGCTCTGTCCTGGGGTGCCCGGTCCTGGGCTGCCCTGCGGCGGACTCCTGTCCGGCAGACTCCTGTCCGGCAGACTCCTGCCCCGCGGACTCCTGCCCGGCGGACTCCTGCCCGGCAGACTCCTGCCCGGCGGACTCCTGCCCGGCGGACGACTCCTGCCCGGGACGCCGGATGACCGGTATCAGTCCCACCATCGGATCGGGGTTCTGTGCAGGCTTTTGGCGGTCTGCATCGGACGTGTTTTCCAAAGGACTCACCCTTTCGCCTCTGTTGCCTGAAATCCGTTCAGGCGCACTTGCTGTTAGTAGAACGGCTGCTGGTGCCGGCGCCAGTAAATCTGCCGCGCGACGCGTTCACCGATGGCGTTCCAGATCTTGTACCGCAGCGGGTCCAGGACCAAGTCGTAGCAGCCCACGAAGTCCGTGACGGTCTTCGAGAAGCTGGTCTTGAACAGCCCCAGCCCATGGTGGGGATGTTCCTTGTTTTTCAGCTGGTCACTCGGAGGCGTTCCGCAGAAGTCGTACTGCTCAATGCCGAAGTCTTCCTTCAGTTCGGTGATGGCCGTCCATTGAACCAGGTGCGAGTCTCCGTACTGGTTGCGGCGGGGCTTGGAGCCGCCGTCCTTGTACGTACCCTTCTTGCCGTAGGCGATGACGAAGGCACCCACCGTGGGTTCTCCGTTTTCGAAGGCAAAGTAGAACCGGCCCTGACCCGCAGCCACGAAGTTGGACCAGAAGCGGTGGTAGTACTCGTAGGAGCGCATCCGCGCCGCGGAACGGTCCTCGATATGGCTCATGAGTTTGTACATGGTGCGCATATTCTCTTCGGTGGGCTCCACCCGGCGCACGTCGGCGCCTTCACGGATTGCCCGGCGGACGGCGTTGCGGCCGCGCGAAGAGATGTTCTTCAGGACCTGCTCGATGTCCGGTGTGGTGTCCAGCAGCGCCGTGGAGTCATTGGGCTGCAGGTTGAAGGTCTTGACCAGGCCGGCGCCCTCGAACTGGGCCCGCACCTCGGCACTGTCAACGATGTCCGGTTCCACCTTCACGGCGAACACGTTTCGCTTGGTCTCCTTGATGAACCGGCGCAGCGCATCCAGGACCTCGGGCACGTGGGACGGCTCAGCGACGTCCGGTCCCTTAATCAGGTACCAGAGGCTGCCCAGGCCGGGAACCTTCTTTTCGATCGCCAGGTTGTACGTCGTGTAGCCGCGGCCGGTGAACACCAAGTGGATGGGATTCCATCCGTGGTGGGACTTGACCTCCGCGTACGAAGCGGACTGCAGCACGTTGCCGCCGCACGGGTTGGACTGCACGTGGCTGTCCCATTTGTCTCTCTCGTCGGCGGTGGCCAGACGTGCACTAAAGTCTCGCAAAATACCTCAACTAATCATTTGATCGCTTGATCGCTTGCACCATCTGCGGCTGATCCAAAAGTGACCCCGGAAAACGCCCGGCGGCCGTCCCCAAGTCTATCCGGTGGGACGATCACTCAATGAAATCCCGGGAGCCTCGGGCGGTGTGAGTTCGCACCGAAGGCCGCGGCTAGACTAGATGCAAATTCATGAAGTTTGCGCGAACAGGGAGCACCATGGGACAGCGGCTGGAACTCGGGTTGGACACCTTCGGCGACGTGACGTCGGACCCGGCCGGTGAACGGCTTCCACAGCACCAGGTTCTGCGCAACGTCGTGGCCGAGGCGGTGTTGGCGGACTCGGTCGGCGTCGACTTCATCGGCGTCGGAGAACACCACCGGGAGGATTTCGCGGTATCGGCACCGGAGGTGGTCCTCGCCGCGATCGCCGGGCAAACCAGCAGGATCCGGCTCGGGTCGGCGGTCACCGTCCTGAGCTCCGATGATCCGATCCGGGTCTTTCAGCGCTTTTCGACGCTGGATGCCGTTTCCAACGGCCGCGCCGAAGTGATCCTGGGCCGCGGCTCCTTCACTGAGTCCTTTCCGCTGTTCGGGCTGGATCTGGCCCAGTACGACGAACTCTTCGAGGAAAAGCTGGAGCTCTTCACCGAGCTGCGCCGCGAAACCCCGGTGACGTGGAGCGGCAGCACCCGGGCACCGCTGCAGAACCAGCGGGTATATCCGCCCACCGCCGGCGGGAAGCTTCCGGTGTGGATCGCCGTCGGCGGCACTCCGCAGTCCGTGGTCCGGGCCGCCCACTACGGCCTGCCCCTGATGTTGGCGATCATCGGCGGGGAACCGGCACGCTTCGCACCGTTCGTGGACCTGTACAAGCGGGCACTGGCCCAGTTCGGCCAGCCTCTGCTCCCGGTGGGCGCCCACTCCCCCGGCTACATTGCCGCCACTGATGAGCAGGCGCTCGAGGAGGCCTGGCCGCATTTCGAGCGGATGCAGAACCGGATCGGCCGCGAGCGCGGCTGGAGCCCGACCACGCACAGCGACTACCTTGCCTCGGCCGGCCCCGAGGGCGCCCTGTTTATTGGCTCGCCCGCAACCGTCGCCGCCAAGATCGTCAGGGTGGCCCGGGAACTGGAGCTGAGCCGCTTTGACCTGAAATACAGCCTGGGCACCCTCCCTCATGAGCTGATGATGAACTGCATCCGTCTGTACGGCACCGAGGTTGCCCCGCTGGTGCGCGAACAGCTGGCCTAGCCCGGAGGCTGGCCCGGCATCAGGCCGACGCCGGAAGGAACCACCGGATGCGCGGTTCCGTCTCGGCCAGCCCGGCTGCCTGGTCGATCACCTTCCGGTCCTCCCCCGTGGTGCGCTCCTGTTCCTGGCGCAGGTACTCGCGCCAGGTGGCGACGTCGTAAATCTCGCGGAACTGGCTGGAGTCAGTCACTGAGTGCACCAGCTCCCAGTCCCGCGCTCCGGTCCGCATCCGGGAAAGGCGCACCTCGTGCATCAGGTGCACGAAGTCCGCTGCCTTGTCCGGAGCAAGCTCGTAAGCGATAAGGATGGTGACCGGGCCGGCGTCGGGCGCCGGCTCCTGCGTCGGCTCGATCCCCAGGTCCGCTTCAGCCACGCTGCGGTCCAGCCGGCCGGTGCGGGGCAGCAGCGGCAGCACCGACACGCTCACGCCCGCGGCGGCCAGGACGAGTCCCGCCGCCGCCAGCACCGGACCATAGCCGTACACGGTTGCCAGCGAGCCCCAGACGACGGCGCCCAGCGCCTGCGCACCGGTGGTCACCATGAGGTAGACGGAGAGCCCGCGGGCACGCACCCACTCCGGCAGCGTGAGCTGCATGGCGCTGTTGAGGATGGAGAAGGTGGCAATCCAGGCGATCCCCGCGAACACCAGCAGGACGGCCAGCACTGCGGCGGGAAAGGACCCGGCGGCAAATGTCCCCGCTCCGAAGACGGCAGCGGCGAGGCCCAGCATCACGCTGTCGTTGAACCGGTCCTGGACGCGGGGCAGCAGTACGACGCCGACAATGGCACCTGCGCCCAGCGCCCCCAATAGCAGTCCGTATCCGGTGGACCCGAGACGGAGGTGGCCGTTTACGGCGACGGGCAGCAGCGCATAGAGCGCGCTGGCAGGCACCATGAAGAGCGCCGTCCGGAGCAGGATACGGCGGATCCGCGGAGCCGCCCGGATGTAGCGCATGCCGGCGGCAAGGGCCTCTCCCATCCGCTCGGGATCCTCCGGCTCGGCAGGTGAGCGCCACGCATAAACAGCGGCGGCCGTGCCCAGAAAGGAAACGGCGTTGAGCCCGAAGACGAAGGACGGGCCCAGGAGGGAGACCAGCACACCGGCCACGGCGGGCCCCACCGCCCGGGCGGCATTGACCGCGACACTGCTCAGCGCCGCCGCGGCGCGGATTTCCCGGCGGGGAACCAGCGCCGGCGTGATGGCCTGCCACGCCGGCGCGCTCAGGGCCACGCCGCAGCCGATCAGGAACGTGTACAGCAGCAGCGAATCCGGATCCAGCAGGCCCAGCGCCGCTATGACGGTCAACGTGCCGGCGGCAGCGGCGGCAAAAAGGTTCGCGCCGAAAATGAGGCGCCGGCGGTTGAAGGCATCAGCGAGCACCCCTGCCACGAGGCCCAACAGCAGGGTGGGCGCCAGATTGGCGGTCTGGACCAGGGATACCACTGCCGCGTTGGAGCTGTTTTCCACCAGGTACCACTGCGCGCCGACGGTCTGCATCCAGGTGCCGATGTTGGACCCGAGGTTGGCCAGCCACAGAATGAGGAACATCCGGCGCCGCAGCGGCGCCCAGGGCGAGGCCGGGTCCATCTCGGATACCTCCGTCCTGGGATACCTCCGTCCGGACATGCCGGGCTCGGACGTTCCCGGTCAGGCCAGTCAGGCAGGTCAGGCCACCCGGGGAAAGGTTGCCCACGCCTTGCGGAACTGCTTCCGGGCTGTTTCTCCGCGCTCCTCCTCCAGGGCATGCAGCCGTCCGAAGGTGAACCCGTTCTGGCCGGGGTCCGCCGCTGCGGCTCCCAACCGGCGCAGGTAGTCGCGGCTCACCACGCTGTCCTGGTGCTCGCCGAGGATCTTTTGTACGTGCTCGGCTCCGGCGATGAGCACGGTGACGTCGTCGGCACGCACCGGCTGGGCGACCTCGGCCGCGTAGCGCAGCCGTTTGGCGTCTTTGCGTGCGTCGTGCAGCGCTTGTGCCCGATGATCATCACTGCGGGCAGAACGGGCATCCCGAACCTGCTGGTGCAGGCGCTTGCGGTCGCGCTGCAGCATGCGGCCCGCCGTTACGGCGGCCGGCGCCTCTGCGGCGGCCGTGAAGTCGGGACGGGTCACCACCGCCTCGAGCTGTTCCAGCAGACGGCGGTAGCGGACGCCGTCGAGCTCGCCGGCAACCGCCGCATGCGCCGCGGCGTAATCACCCAGCAACTCTTCGTCGATGCGCTGCAGCACCGGTCCCATCACCAGCTCGGCAGGTTGCTCGTTCACCAGAGCGTGCAACCGGGCACGCAGAACCTGTGCGTCGCGGGCGGCGCCCAGAACTCCGGCCAGCCACTTGAGTTCGTTCCGCACGGTCCGCGCCGGCTCCGGGGCCAGCACCCGCTGGTAACTCGCCAGAGCCGACCGCATCCGACGGGTGCTGACCCGCATCTTGTGCACGGCGTCGGCACGATCTGCCCGCACCCGCGGATCTTCCGCCAGCATGGCAAGAAACTGCCCGCGCAGATACGCCAGCAGCAGGAGCCCGGCGGGGCCCTCGGGCGTCAGCGGCGCGGAATTCCCGCCGGCGACTCGTCCAGCGATCTGCCGGGCGAGGGAAGCCGGTGATGGTATCGGGATGTGTGGTGTCGGCGTTTGCGCCGGGATGTCCGGCGACGATTGTTCCTGCGAGGGTTCCGGCTCACCTGCGGGGCGGCTGCGCCGTGGCGGTCGCACGGAAATTTCCGGATCCTGAGCGGTAGGCATGGCTCAGTATATGGCGGCAAAGCCGCGTCTCGGCAGGGTCTGCACACCGGCAGCTGCCCACGGTGCGACATCCCTGTACCGGGTACCGCCGCAGCGGTAGCATCGCCGTACGGTGCCGGTGCTTGCCTCCGCCGCCGCGAATTCTTTCCGAACGCAAAGGCCGCAATGACCGACATGAGATACGTAAAGCTGGGAAGCTCGGGAGCCATTGTGTCGGCCGTCGGTCTGGGGTGCATGACGTTCGGCGACCCCGGCCGCGGAAACCACGGGTGGACACTGCCCGGACCCGAGTCACGGCCGATCCTGCGCCGCGCCCTGGACCTGGGCATCAATTTTTTCGACACCGCCAATGTGTACTCCGCCGGGGACAGCGAGGCGATCACGGGCGCGGCCCTGGTGAACTACGCCAAGCGGGAAGAGGTGGTGATCGCCACCAAGGTCCGTGGCGAAATGGCACCCGGCCCCAACGGATGGGGGCTCTCCCGCAAGCACATCCTCTGGCAGGTGGACGAAAGCCTGCGGCGCCTGGGCACTGACTACATCGACCTGTACCAGGTCCACCGGTGGGACGGCTCAACCCCGCTGGAGGAGGTCCTGGAAACACTGGACGGGCTGGTCCGGGCCGGCAAGGTCAGGTATCTGGGGGCTTCCACCATGTACGCCTGGCAGTTTGCCCGGGCGCTGACACTGCAGCATGCCAACGGCTGGTCACCGTTTGTGACCATGCAGGCGCATTACAACCTCGTGTACCGCGAGGAGGAACGCGAGATGATTCCCCTGTGCGAAGCCACCGGCACCGGAGTGCTGGCGTATTCGCCCCTGGCCCGGGGCCGGCTGGCCCGTGGCTGGGACCGGGTGAGCCGGCGCCAGCAGCAGGACGAACTGGGCCACTCCCTCTACTCAGGCCAGGACGTGCCCAACAGTGCCATTGCCGACGCCGGCCTCCGGGTGGCCCAACGCCACGGCGTGCCGCGTGCCCAGGTGGCCCTGGCCTGGGTTCTGACCCACCCGACGGTGACGGCACCGGTGCTGGGCGCCTCCGCCGTCGACCATCTGGATGATGCCGTGGCTGCCTTGGACCTTCGGCTCTCGCCGGAGGATCTCGAGGAGCTGGAACAGGACTACACGCCCCGGCACGTGGCTGGCTTCTAGCCCTTCACGGCTCCGGCAACCAACCCGGAGGAGATGAAGCGCTGCAGGAACAGGAACAGCACCATCACCGGCAGGGCGGCCAGGACGGCACCCGCGGAGAAGACGCCCCAGGTGCGGGACTGGCTGTCTCCGACGAAGGAATAGAGGCCCACTGCCAGCGTCTGGGTGTCCGGATCATTCAGGACAATGGAGGCGATCAGGAATTCGCCGGTTGCCGTGATGAAGGACAGCAGCCCCACAATGGCGAGGATGGGGGTGACCAGCCGCAGGATGATGGTGAAGAAAATCTGGATGTGGCTGGCACCGTCGATGCGGGCCGCCTCGTCCAGGGACTTCGGCACGGTGTTGAAGAATCCGTACATCAGATAGGTGTTCACACCCAAGGCTCCGCCGAGATAGACCATGATCAGTCCGGTCTGGCTGCCCAGGCCCAGCCAAGGCACGACGTCGGAGATGCCGCTGAGCAGCAGGAAGATGGCGACGACGCCGAGCATCTGCGGAAACATCTGCAGGAGCATCAGGCTCATCAGTCCGAAACGGCGGCCCGTAAAACGCATCCGGGAGAAGGAGTACGCGGCCAAGGCGCCGAGGAACACGGTGCCGGCACTGGTGATCAACCCGACGACAAGGGTGTTCACAAACCACTTGGCGAACGGTTTCTGGGGGTCCGAGAAGAGGTTCACGAAGTTGTCGAACTCGATTGTGCCGAACAGCCCGCTCGCGGAGACCAGCGTGCCAGTGGGGCTGAGCGCGGCGGAGAGCACATAGGCCAGGGGAAAGAGCGCGAAAACTCCCATGACCAGGCCCACCAGATGCCGCCAGCCCTTGTCGCGGAACCAGACGGCGAACTTCCTGCGGGGTGCCGGAGCCGTTGGGACGGTTTTGAGTGCCGGGGTCAGAGTCGAATTGCTCATGAGTTCACTTCCTCCAGCGCCTTGGTCTGCCGAAAGCTGACCGCTGAAATGACTGCCACGATGATGAAGATGATGACGGCGAGCGCACTGGCCAGCCCGTAGTCACGCCCGGACCCCTGGCCGAACGCCACCTTGTAGACCAGCGTGATCAGCAGGTCGGTGGCGCCGATGTCCATGTTGGTATCGGAGAACCGGGGCCCGCCGCCGGTGAGCATGAAGATCACGTTGAAGTTGTTGAAGTTGAAGGCAAAGGTGGAGATCAGCAGCGGTGCAGTGGAGACCAGCAGCAGCGGCAGCTTGATCGAGCGGAAGATCCGCCACGCGGAGGCGCCGTCCATCCGGGCGGCCTCGTTGACGTCTTCCGGGAGGGACTGCAGGGCTCCGGTGCAGACCAGGAACATGTAGGGGAACCCCAGCCACGTGTTCACCAGCAGCACGCTGAACTTCGCCAGCCACGGATCGGTCAGCCACGGAATATCGGCTCCGCCGAACAGGGAGGCGTTGATGAAGCCGAATTCCTGGTTGAGCATCCCGGACCAGACCAGCCCGGCGAGGAAGGCGGGGAAGGCATACGGCAGGATCATCACGGTGCGGTAGATCTTTTTGCCGCGCAGGTTCGGATGGTTGAACGTGAGCGCAAGGAACAGGCCCAGTCCGAAGCACAGCAGCACCGATCCGAGCGCAAACGCAAAGGTCCAGAGAATAACGCTGACGAGCGGTCCGCGCAGGTCAGGATCGGTGAACGCACGCTCAAAGTTCTCGAACCCGACACCCACCTTCCAGCCCGTGGCGAGGCGTTCGCCGTCGGCCGTTATGAAGGAACCTTCACCGCCGTCGGTGTAGACGGCTCCGGACTCGGTGTCGGTGAAGGTGTCCGCCGCTTCGTCGTAGACCAGCACCGGTTTGAAGACGTACGCATTGGAGCCGTCGGCCGTCTGCAGGATGCCCTCATCGAGGTCTTCACCGAGGGGAACCTGGATGGCGGTGATTTCCTGCTGCGCGCCGAGCAGTTCGTTGAAGGTCAGTGTGCGGTAGCCCTCGGCGCCCACGGCCTTGCCGGTGCTGCCGAGTTCGGCGCCGTCGACATCGGCCAGCGGTTCGCCGGTGGTGCCGATCCGCACGCCACCGTCGGGATCGGTGACCAGCAGCGACAGGACATCGCCCTTTTCCACCACAGACACCTGGTAGGCGGGGGAATCCGGAATGCGCTTCTGCGCGCTCATGGAGATGGACGAGATGGCATCGTCCTTGGTGCTGTTGTGCCCGTCACCGTAGTTGGTGAACGCGATGTAGCCGCTGTAGACCACCACGAAGACCTGAAAGACGAGCAGGAACAGGACACCGGGGGCCAGATACTTGGCCGGCAGGCCGCCGCGGCGCAGGTAAATCCAGTTGATCAGCACGGTCACGGCCGTGGCTACTGCCAGGATGGTCCATTTCTCGTTCATGAACAGGGCCATCAGGACGT
This sequence comes from Arthrobacter sp. zg.Y820, assembly GCF_030125555.1. Classification (NCBI taxonomy): domain Bacteria; kingdom Bacillati; phylum Actinomycetota; class Actinomycetes; order Micrococcales; family Micrococcaceae; genus Arthrobacter; species Arthrobacter sp. zg.Y820. Next base: position 40,763 of record NZ_JASKLX010000018.1, on the reverse strand, counting down.
AAACGGCAAACGCATCCGTCAGGCCCAGAAGCAGGATTTTGGCCAGCAGGCCAGCCGTAGAGTCCGGGCTGCGCCGGGGTTTCGTTTTTGGTGCGGGAATGTCTGAGCGGACGGGGGTGTCCAGCTGATCAACCATCGGGGTTCTCCTTGAACCGGTTCGGGCCGGGACACTGCTCCTAAAACTGCAGTGTCCCGGCCCGCGTATCTTGCATCGGCTGTGCGGCCGGTGCTGTGTCTATCTCGTGCCGTACCTGTGTCGACGTCGTGTCAGGCCCCGGCTATTCCGTGTCTGACCAGACCGGCTGATACCGGACTACTTGGCGATCTTGGCTTCGATGTTGCTGACCATGGTGGCCCAGGATTCAGCGGGATCGCCCTGGCCCTTGATGAGTGCCAGCTCGGTGCCGCCCCAGTCCGCCCAAACGGCTTCCATTTCCGGAATGGCCGGCATCGGAACGCCGTTGGCTCCGATTTCGCCGAAGGCGGCGACGATCGGGTCCGCAGCTGCCTTGTCGAAGGAGGCGGTGAGGGCCGGCGGCCGTCCGCCGCCCTCGAACATGGCGTCCTGCACGGCCTCGGTGGTCAGGTAGTTCAAGGCAAATTCGGTGGCAGCGAGGGAGTTCTGGCTCTTGGAGCTGATGAAGAACCCGTTCACGCCCACAAAGGGCTGCGCGGGCTGGTCGCCGGTGGTGGGCAGCGGGTCGACGGCGACGTTGATGCCGGCTTCCTCGGCCAGCGGCACGTTCCACGGGCCGGTGAGGAAGTACGGGGAGGCTCCGGCGTTGAACTTCTCCTTGGCGATGTCCGCTGAGATGTTGGAATTCAGGATTCCGGCGCCGCTTTCGCCCCATTCCTTCAGCTTGGCGGCAAAGGCCGCGCCGTTTTCGCTGCCCAGCTCCAGCTTGGTGGCGTCGTAGCCGCCGTCCTCATCGGTGCCGAAGACCGGAACACCCATCGAGGTCTGCAGCGGGTAGAGGTGGTAGGGATCGCCCTGCTTGGGATCCATGCCCACTAGGAACGGGAATTCGGCTCCCTTGGTGGCGACGGCGTCCTGGCCGTTGGCGATGACCTCGTCCATGGTGGTTGCCGGTTCCGGAACCAGGTCCGTGTTGCGCAGCAGGCCGATGTTCTCGATGGAGTACGGAACGCCGTAGGTGCTGCCTTCATAGGTCATTGCCGAGACGGCAGATTCCTGGAAGTCGGCTGCCTTGTCGCCCAGTTCGATCGGGGCGACGACGCCGTTGAGCACAAACTTGCCCAGCCAGTCGTGCGGCCCGACGATCAGGTCCGGGCCCTTGCCGGTGGGAACCTGGGTGATGAAGTCATCGGAAACCTGCTCGAAGTCCTTCGTGACCAGCTTGATCTCGATGCCGGTGTCTTCCTTGAACTGGGCCGTGACCTCGGTCAGTGCCGGTGAACGTTCGGCATCGACCCACATTGTGAGGGTGGTGGCGCCGGCGCTGGCGAGATCGGTGGAGTCTGCGTTGTCAGCGGCGTCGCCGCCCCCACAGGCACTCAGGACAAGGGCTGCGGTGACCGAAACGGCCCCGAGAGCGAGGGCGCGGCGGCGAGGCGCCGTCGTACCCGTGGTGTGCACCTTCATTGGTGAACCTCTCCTAGTTTTTTCAATGGTGTCCGACATTCTCAGGCTGGTGCCCGAGCCTCCTGTGCTGCTGCACCGGAAGGGTCAGGAGCAGGGGAACTCTCCATCGGGGACCTAAGTATGGAGAAAGTGTAAGCGCGTACACGGTGTGCGTCCAATCACAGACTCAGATCACACTAACCTTCCCACGTCAGAGGCACATTGCCCGCTCAGCTTCCCCGGCTGGACGGAAACTACCGTCGCTGGGAAAGCCGCAACCTGCGTGCAAGCGTTTTCATTCTGAGCCGGAGATGCCCCTAGGATGGCACCCATGCTCAGCCACTTAATTTCCGGCACCGGCGCAGAGACCGGCCCGTCCCTTGTCCCTCTGCACGCAGCCTCCAGCGAACACGATCGCCAGTGGTGGCGTTCCTCGGTGATTTACCAGGTGTATCCGCGCTCGTTCCGCGATCTCAGCGGAAACGGCGTGGGCGACCTGCCCGGCATCACTGCTGAGATGTCCTCCCTGGCCGAGCTCGACATCGATGCCCTGTGGCTCTCCCCGTTCTACACCTCACCGCAGAACGACGCCGGCTACGACGTCGCTGACTACTGCGCCGTCGATCCGCTGTTCGGCACCCTCGAGGACTTTGATGCCCTCGTTGCGAAGGCCTCCGGGCACGGCATCCGGATCATTGTGGACCTCGTTCCCAACCACTGCTCCAGCGAACACGCCCTCTTCCAGGCCGCCCTTCACTCGCCGGCGGACTCGCCTGAGCGGGACATGTTCATCTTCCGTGACGGGGCCGGCGAAAACGGCGTCCTTCCGCCCAACAACTGGCAGTCGCACTTCGGCGGATCAGCCTGGACCCGGACCACCAACACCGATGGAACGGCCGGCCAGTGGTACCTGCACCTGTTCGACTCCAGCCAGCCGGACTTCAACTGGGACAACCCGGCGGTGCGTGCGGAGTTCGAACGCGTGCTGCGCTTCTGGCTGGACCGCGGCGTCGGCGGTTTCCGCGTGGATGTTGCCCATGCCCTGGTCAAGAAGTCCGGGCTGCCCGATTGGGGCGGCCGTGCCGACGGCGGTTCCTCGGAGGGTTTCCCCGGATACGAGGCTCCGATGTTCGGCCAGGCGGAAGTCCACGACATCTACCGGTCCTGGCGGCGGCTGCTGGACAGCTACGACGGCGACCGCGTGCTGTGCGCCGAAGCCACCATCGATCCGCTGGACCGCCTCTCGGACTGGGTCCGCCCGGATGAGATGCACCAGACCTTCAACTTTGCCTATCTGCACCACCCCTGGCACGCCGGGGCGCTGCGCCACGTCATCTCGTCGTCGTTGGAAGCCTTCGACAAGGTGGGGGCGCCCACCACCTGGGTGCTTTCAAACCACGACGTCGTGCGCCATGCCACGCGCTTTGGTCTCGAGGACCAGCAGGAACGCCCGGGCGACGGTCTGGGGCCGGAGGACCCGCAGCCCAACCACACCCTGGGACTCTCCCGGGCACGAGCTGCCACCTTGCTGATGCTGGCCCTGCCCGGCGGCGTCTACCTCTATCAGGGGGAGGAATTGGGACTGCCGGACCACACCACCATGCCGCACGACTTCCGCCAGGATCCCACCTATCACCGCACCGGCGGCGCCCGCCTGGGACGTGACGGCTGCCGGATTCCCCTGCCCTGGTACTCCGCGGCTGACAGCTTCGGCTTCAGCAGCACCGGTTCGGCTTGGCTGCCCCAGCCTGCCGACTGGGCGTCGCTGGCCCGCGATGTCCAGCGCGAGGATCCGAACTCGACGCTGAACCTGTACCGCAGCGCGCTGGCCGTACGTCGGGAATATGCCCTCGGTGCCGGTTCGCTGGCCTGGTGGCCCGACGTCGATCCGGACGCCGTCGTCGCCTTCCTGAACGGCACCGTCCTGACTGTGCTGAACATGGGCACCGAACCGATGTCCCTGCCCTCCGGGGAGGTTCTGGTGACCAGCGAAGCCGGTGCCGCGGCTGACGGTTTCCTGCTCCCCAACCACGCTGTCTGGCTCCGGCTAAGCTAAATGCGGAAAAGGCACCGGGCTTCCGGGTCCGGTGCCTCAGCTGGGCGCTGCTGCTGTCAGGGTGCGGCAGCCCATAAGCCTTCTGAACAGTGCAGGTACTGAATCGCACATCTGCGTCATGCAGTTGCTGAATCGAGGACAAATCGTGGCAGGGATCAAAGAGGTGGCCGCGCGCGCCGGTGTCTCTTCAGCCACGGTCTCCCGTGCCTTCAGCGGCAACGGAAAGGTCTCCGAGGCCACCCGCCGCAAGGTTCAGGCCGCAGCCGACGAGCTGGGCTTTGTCATTTCCTACAACGCGTCGTCGCTGGCTTCCGGCCGCAGCCGCAACATTGGAATTGTCATGCCCACCGTCGGCCGCTGGTATTTCTCCCAGGTCCTCGAAGGCGCTGCCGCTGCACTCATCGATGCGGGCTATGACCTCACGCTTTACAACACCGGCGACAGCCCCGGACACCGCGAGAGTGTGCTGACCGAGATGCTGCGCCGCAAACGGCTCGACGCCGTCATAGCGGTGGCGCTGAAACTCACCGACGAGGAGCTGTCCCAACTGCACGCCGTCGGCAAGCCCATTGTCGCCATCGGCGGTCCCCTGCCGCAGACCCACACCATCCGCGTGGACGAGGCCAACATCTCGGCGCTCGCCACCGAGCACCTCATTGCTCTCGGTCATACCCGAATTGCCCACATTGGAGGTGGCGAAGAGCTCGAGCGCGATTTTCGGATGGGCAGCACGCGCCGGGACGGTTACGAACAGGCCATGGGCCGTGCCGGTCTGAAATGCGTGCACATCAACAGCCCCGACTTTTCCGTGGGCAGCGGAGTTCACGCCGCCAAGACTCTCCTGGCCGCTCCGGGCCGGCCCACTGGCATTTTTTGCGCCTCGGACGAGATCGCCATCGGCACCATCCTTGCGGCCAAGAGTCTGGGACTGCGTGTTCCGGAGGACCTGTCGGTGATCGGCATTGACGGGCATGAGCTCGGGGAGGTCTTTGGGCTGACCACCATCAGCCAGGATCCGCGGGGCCAGGGAGCTGCCGCCGTCGCCGCCGTCCTTTCCCTCCTCCAGCAGGAGCCGCTCGAAGCAGACTGGACTCAGCGTTTCTACCCCACCGAGTTCGTGGTCCGCTCCAGCACTTCGGTTCCCGCGGACCTGCACAGCTGATCCGCGGACTGCGGCCTCCACTCCGGGAATCAGCGGCTCCGCCGTCGTGCTGGCCGTTGCCCTCGTCTTCACCAGCCAACCGTGCTTGACTGGAATGTCAGTTCGTCCGGCCGAAAGAACACCGCTCCCCCATGTCCCTTTTTCTCTGGATTCTGCAGATCGTTCTGGCCATCATGTTCATGGGAATTGGCGGGCAGCGGCTGACGCGCCCCGCCAGGCACTTGAGGAAATTGCCGTGGACAGACGGTTATCCGGTGGCCGCCATCCGCGCCCTTGGTGCAGTGGAGCTAACCGCGGGCGTGTTCCTCTTGCTTCCCGGATTCCTGGGCTGGACGCCCATCCTGACCACCGCCGCTGCCGCAGGCCTGGTGGTCCTCATGGCCTTGGCCGTAGCGATGCATCTGCGCCGGGAACAGCGCCAGGCCGCTGTCCTCCCGGCTATCCTTCTGGTGATGGCAGCCATAGTGGTGTGGGGCCGGCTGGCTCAAATGCTGTGAGCTCGTTTTGATGAGCCCTAAGGTTGTGGAGTCCTGCAATGGGGAGCCTTGAATGGGGAGCCATGGAAGGTGAGCGCGGGAAGGTAACCACGGAAAGATGAGCGGAGCGGGATGGCGGACAAGGCAGAGACCGTAGCGGAGCTGTATGCCCTCATGCCCGATGCCTTCACGGAAGCCCGCAACCAGCGCGCAGCCGCTGCGACCAAAGGCGGGGACAAGGAATTGGGTAAAGCCCTACGCACCCTGCCGAAACCCTCTGCCGGTGCGTGGCTGGTCAACATGCTGACCCTGCATCGTCCGGAGCTGGTCTCCGAGGTCCTCGAACTGGGCGCCGTCCTGCGGGAAGCGCAAACCGATATGGATCAGCAGCAGCTGCGCCAGCTCAGTGGTGAGCGCCAACGCCTGCTCCGGTCTGCCGCGCGGGAAGCCCGGAGTCTCGCCGAAGAATTGGGGCGTCCGGTCAGTGCCGCAGTGGGCGCGGAAGTGGAACAAACACTCTGGGCCGCGATGACCGATGCCGATGCTGCCGCCGCGGCAGCCAGCGGTCAGCTAGTTCGGGCGCTGGAAGCCAATGGCTGGGAACCGGTGCAGCTGGAGGGCGCCGTTGCGGACCCCTCCTCGGTTCGGCAGCTGACTGCCGGCGGAACGCCGCGGCAACCATCCACAACCGGAACCGGTGCTCGCGGCTCTGGGGCCGGGGATGGGGAAGGTGCTGAGGGTGGGGCCGGTAAAGGTTCTGCCGTGCAGGCGAGGAAGGAAAAAGCTGCGGCAGCCCGCGCACTTCGCGCGGCGCGGACATCATTGGCGGATGCAGAGCGGGACGCAGCGCAGGCTGAGGACGCTCTGAAGGCGGCCCAAGATGAGGTCGATGCTGTTGACGACCGCCGCGACGAGCTGACAGACGAAATTGACGAACTGCGTGAGCGGATCCGAGATCTCGAGCGTGAAGTGGCTGCCGTCGACCGCCGTGCGGGCACCCTCGAACGGGCACGCGATAGTGCCCGCCGCACAGCGCGTGCGGCCCGACGGGCCGTGGAGAAAGCCCAGGCCAAGCTGGAGGGTTTGGGCTAGCTCCAGAGAGGCCGGGCTCCAGGTCTGGAGCCCTGTACGGCTCCAGCCGCCAGCCCTGTCCTGCTGCAGCTGGCCCCCAGCCCTGCTGCATCTGGTTCCAGCTGCGAGCCCTTCCGAATCTCGATGAATCAGTTCGCCCTAGAAGGGCGGCGGGTCGTCTCCGTAGTCGTCCGGATCATCTGGAGCGCTTGGTCCGCCGGGAGCACTTGGAGCGCTTGGTCCGCCGGCATCATTGGCCCGTGATGGACCAATGCCCGCCGCGTTGCCTCCGCCATTCGCCTGACCGCTATTCGCGGTGATGTCCGGGCGCAATTGGCCGCCGTCATCGCTACAGGTTTCCCGGGACAGGCTCAGTTGCGGTTCCGTCCGGTAACACCTGCCGCCCGGCGAGGTCCACTCAATCACCCCGGGACGAGGCTGCCTGGCTTTCCAGAACCCTTCGGATTTGAACATGTGATGCCGCCGGCACAAATGCTCCAAATTGTCATGATCAGTCGGCCCGCCCTGCGCCCACGGTTTGGTGTGATCGATCTCGGAAATCACCGCATTGGTCCGGCACCCCGGGAACCGGCAGGTCCCGTCCCGCACCCGCAGGACCCGTTTCAATCCGTCGGGAACCTTCCGCCGTTTTCCCACGCGCAGGATCTCTTCGGTGTCCGGGTCGCGTTCCACCGGTGTCCATTTCATGGCCTCGCGGGCCATCCTCCGGGCCGTTTCGGGACTGATGGGCCCGTATCCGTTCAGTTCGGCTGGCTGGTCATCGGCTCCGAAGAGGGTTTCGGCGTTGATCAGCACCAGGATCTCCGTCCGAGCCCTGGGACCATGGCCAATACGGCAGGACCCGGACCCCTTGCCGGAGCCCTTGCCGGAACCAGTATCAGAACCTGATCCCTGGCCGGAGCCGGCATCTGGGCCAGAACGCTTGCCGGTGCCCGAACCCTTACCTTCGCCGCTGGCGCCCCTGCCGGAGCCGGATCCCTTACGACGGCCCTTACCCTTCTTACCCCCGGCACCCGCACCACCACCGTTGCTGCACTCGTCCCCGCACTCATGCTCGTGGCCGCCCAACAGATCCGCGAGGATGTCCGTGCGCAACTGATCCACCGTGCGTGTGTCCCCGGCGGCCTGCTCACCCCGGGCCGCAACACTGAGCTGAGTAAAAATGGCTTGGGCTTTCTCGGCAGGCAGCAACGCCGAAAGCCAGGACATCCCGTCCGGCTCCGGACGCACCCACACCGTCCGCTGCTCAAACGCCGTCAACTGCCGCTGCACGATGGTCTCCGGATAGTACTGCTCCCGCAGCCGGTGAGCCTTCACCCGGAACTGGGTTCTGGTCTGACCCGCCGCCAGACCCAGCAACTCCGCCTCGAACCCGGGCAGCTCGCCCGACACCACGCCCACACACTGCTCCACCAGGATCTCGACGTGACCGTAACTGATCTGCCCGGACTCCAACGCCTGCAGCGTGGCCGTGTTCCTGGTGCAGAGATCACCGGCCTGACTCATCAACGCCTTTCCGCTACCGGTGGGCACTCCCAGAATGGTTGCGGCTTCCTCCGCGGCGAGGCTGAACGCCATCTCCGCGTCCCGCAACCCGGTAACGGATAGCGTCTCGTCCTCGTAAACGGTCTGCAGCCGGGACAGGACCCGAGCCTGCTGCGCCTGCGCCCACCGGATCAAATGATCCAATCGCAACAAGGCCCCACCGACTTCAGCCTCGGTCAGGGACTCCACGTTCTGCAGGGCCAGGAACCCGGTCAACCCGTCCCGGTAACCGGTGTCGGACGGCCCCGGGGAATGGACAGGATGGACGGAATTATCAGAGGAGGCAGGGGCCAGAGAGCCACCGGATCCTTGAACTTCAGCTCCGTCACTGACAGCTGGATCAGTTCCGACAACGCCCGGCTCGGCAAGGAAAACCGACAGGCTGGAGTTTGCAGCCTGCCCATGTCCAGTGCCGGGAGTCCCGGTCGAAGATCCGTTCTGATCCATGACTTCAGACTTTCACCCGGCACTGACATTCCCGGTTCCAGAAGCGCCAAAACCACCCCAAAACAGGCCAAAACGGGCCCTTTTCAGGACTCACAAATACCCCACTTTTGCTGGCAACTACTGGCTGCGAAGACTGGATACCCGCTCGTGCAGGGGCAACTCATACATCCCAGACAAACCGGGCAGAACGGATGCCTCACCGACATGCTTCCCCGACGACGCCCACCGAACAGTGCCACCGAACAGTGCCACCGAAGAGGCCCATCAGAACAGCATGGACGAGTCGTCGAAGGAGGGGTCGAATCAGCCCGCCCGGGGAGCCTTCAGCACCCCTCGGCACGCCTCCCCCGACGTGCGCTGCGGCGTGGCAGACATCCGGAAATACGTGCAACATATTCGCCCTAATTATCGGCGGACAACGGTGGTACGTTCGAAATTCGACAGACATAACTCCCTCTGGAGGAATCATGACTGATCATGTAGCGCCCGTCAGCGATTGCGCCGTCCACAGCTGCGATTTCAACCACGACGGCTGCACCGCTTACGCCATCACAGTCGGCGGCACCCCCGACCACGCGAGCTGCTCCACCTTCATCGACACGGCTGAAACCGGAGGCCTGCCCAAGGTTCTTGCATCGGTCGGAGCCTGCCTGCGGAGCGAGTGCCGGCATAACGACCACCTCATGTGCAATGCCCACGATGTCAAAGTCGGCCCCGGTTCCGAGCTGGCGGACTGCCTAACCTACCAGCCCCGCTAGGCACAATGTGTGATCCAAGCCTCAAAAACCCTGTAGCGTTGGAGGCGATTAACCGCCTCAAAGGAGAACAATGCCAGGCTTGGATACCGCTTTGACACCGCTTCGCTTCCTCGAACGCGCGGCGCAGGTCCACCCGACAAAGACAGCGGTAATAGACGGCACCCGCCGCCTGACCTACCGGGAGTTTGCGGAAGCAGTAACCCGCACCGCGCACGCCCTGCTGGCCTCGGGCCTCCAGCCGGGAGGCCGGGCCGCGTTTCTCGGCACGAACTCCGCCGAGCTGCTGATAGCCCACTACGCCGTGCCCCTGGCCGGAGGTGTCCTCGTTCCGCTGAACACCCGGTTGTCTCCGCCCGAGGTCGCCTATATCTGCAACCATTCCGGCGCCACTTTGCTGTTCGGGGATCCGGACCTGCTGCTCGGCTTGGGCTCGCCCGAACTGAACACGGTCGAGGAGATTTTTTCCGTCCCCCTCCAGGACGGCGCCGCCGACACGGTGGAGGGCACGACGTCGTACGCTGATTTCCTCGACCGCGGCACCGACAGCCCGCTCCCCTGGGAAGTCGCGGACGAAAACACAGTCATCACGCTGAACTACACCTCCGGCACCACCGGGCGGCCCAAGGGCGTGATGTACACGCACCGCGGCGCGTACCTGAATTCGCTCGGCGAGCTGCATCACCAGGGGTTCGGCGCAGACACCGTTTATCTCTGGACCCTGCCGATGTTCCATTGCAACGGCTGGTGCACCACGTGGGCACTGACCGCAGCTTCCGGAACCCATGTCTGCCTGCGCGCGGTCCGCGGCCCGGAGATCTGGCGGTTGATCGACTCCTGCGGCGTGGACCACCTGGCCGGTGCCCCAACGGTCCTCAGCGCCATCGCCACGGCCGCGGAGGCTCATGAGTTGGCGCACCCGCTGACCATTGTGACTGCCGGGGCGCCGCCCAGCCCCACCATCATCACCAAGATCCACCAGCTCCGGGCCACGGTGGTGCATGTCTACGGGCTTACCGAGTCCTATGGTCCGTACGCGGTCTGCGAACCGCAGGCAGCTTGGGCGGAGCTCGACGGCGATGCCTTGGCCCGGAACATGGCGCGGCAGGGTGTGGGCATGCTGACCTCGGACCGGCTGCGCGTGGTCCGCGACGAGGTCGGGGCCTCCGGAGACCTGATTGATGTGGCGGACGACGGCGTGGAAATGGGCGAGATTGTCATGCGCGGAAATTCAGTGATGAAAGGCTATTACCGTGACGACGCCGGAACCGCCGATGCCTTCCGCGGCGGCTGGTTCCGCACAGGGGATCTCGGCGTCATGCACGCCGACGGTTATGTCCAGCTGCTGGACCGTTCCAAGGATGTGGTGGTCTCCGGCGGTGAGAACATCTCCACCATCGAAGTGGAACAGGCACTGGCCAGCCATCCCGCCGTCGCCGACGTGGCAGTGATCGGCGTTCCGGATGACCGCTGGGGCGAGCGGCCCAAGGCTTTCGTGGTCCTCGCACCGGGCCGGATGGTCACCGAGGAGGACCTCCTGTCCCATGTAAAGTCCCAGATCGCTTCCTACAAGGCACCGCGGTCAGTGGAGTTCATCATTGACCTGCCCAAGACATCCACCGGAAAAATCCGCAAGAATGAACTGCGGTCGCTGGAATGGGAGGGCCGGGAAGCACGCATCAACTGAGGACCGCCTGCTGGGGCGTCCTGCCGGCCGAGAGCGTTCGTCCACCCAGGATCCTCATCATCCGAGCCGCACGCAGAACAACAAACAAGGAGTTTTTATGGCAGCCGTCGTACTGGGCTGGAACCCTGCCACAGCGTTTGGCGCAGGGCCAGGACGTACGGACTACCGGATGGCGGCCTCCACCGTGCACCGCACCGGACTTTTTGGCACCAGGTGGCGTGTGGGGCGCGGACAGCGGCTGGATCCCGGAACAGACGTGTGGCTGTTCGCTCAGGGCCGGCACGGCCGAGGGCTGCTGGGACACGGCGTGGTTGCCTCCGCGCCCCAGCCCGGCGCGGCGCTGCCGGCCAGGCTGGGGCTCCTCGCGGGCATCGTCTTTGACCTGCTCCTGCCACCGGGGGATGCCCTGTCCGCGGACGAACTGCCGGCCAGCGTCCCGGAGCTGAACTGGAATGCCGTCCGCAGCACGGGCACCGTCGTGCCGCCCCAGGCCGAAGCACCGCTGCGTTCGACTTGGACCGCGTTCCTGCGCTCACGACCTGTTCCGCAGGAGTGGCTGGGAGCGGCGGACCCGACAATTCCCCTTCCGGGGAGCCTCCCCCAGGACAGCCTGCGCCAAGTCGCCGTCAACCGCTACGAACACGACCCCGACGCCGTGCGGCAGTGCGTCGCGTTCCACGGCACGTCGTGCTCAGCCTGCGGCTTGTCGATGGAACAGATCTACGGGCCACCCGGTGCCTCCTTCGTGCAGGTCCATCACATCGTTCCGCCGGCCTCCATCACCCCTGACTACACGCTGGATCCCGTGGCGGACCTGCTGCCGCTGTGTCCCAACTGTCATGCAATAGCTCACCGCGGGGTGCCTGATCCCTACACCCCGAACGAGCTGCGCCGGATGCTGGAATCCGCCGCGGGACCGCGGCCCGACCGTAATCCGATTCCGGGCTCCGTCCCCACCGCCGAGGAGCTGCGCGCCCAAGCGGACGCGGATCGCCTTCGGGACAACCGGTAAAGGACTGAAGAGATGAACCACCAGCAAAAGCACACGGCGCCATGACAGAATCGTTAGCGCCATGACCATTCCAGCCAGCACCTCAAAATCCGTCCGCGTGGATGCCTGGTTGTGGGCCATCAGGGCCTACAAGACCAGGTCCGCCGCCACTGCCGCCTGCCGGGCCGGCCATGTCCGGCTCAACGGCAACCCGGCCAAGGCCGCCCAGCCGGTGCAGCCGGGAGACACCATCCGGGTACGCCAGCCGGGTTTCGAAAGAATTCTGGAAGTCCGCCAGCTGATCGCCAAGCGGGTTGGGGCCGAGCCAGCCTCCCACTGCTTTACCGATCACACGCCGCCGCGGCCCGTGGGCCCTGCCCTGGGCGTTCCCCTGCGGGACCGGGGCGCGGGGCGCCCCACCAAGAAGGACCGCCGCGAGATCGACAGGCTGCGCGGGGACCGCTAAGCCTATTGGGCAGCTACGTCCTGCGCGGGGACTGCTAAGCCCCTTGGGCAGCTACGTCCTGCGCGGAGACCGCTAGGTCCCTTGGGCCGGATTCCGGCTCAGCTGGTCATCCACAAACCGCGGGGCCGCTGCGGCCACCCCGGCAGCGGCCATGGCCACCGAGAAGCCGATCAGGATGATAAGCGGCAGGGCCCAGCTTTCCGTCGCTGCGTGCAGGGCACCGATGGCAAACGGCCCAACGGCAGCCAGGAGGTAGCCCACCGGCTGGCAAAAACCGGAAAGTTCCGCCGTCACCCGCGGATCCCGGGAACGTCCCGTAATGAGGGCCAGCGCAGTCGGGAAGGCAAAACCGCCGGCACCGAGCAGCAGCGCCCACAGCCAGGGCACGGTGTCAGGGGCCAGCAGCAGACCGAGATAACCGGCTCCGGTGGCGGCGGCCAGCGCGGCGACATAAAAACGGAGACCCGGAGCCCGCGCCACGAGGGCGGGCATGATCAGGCCGCCGGGAATTCCCAGCGCGGCAATGATCGCCATCATGAAACCTGCCTGTGTCTGGCTGAGTCCGGCGTCCCGGTAGATCTGCGCCACCCAGCCAAACTGGACATAGGCGTTCATGGACTGCACGCCGAAATACACGCACAGCGCCACGGCAGTCCGCGACGAGGTCAGGCGCAGCCGGCCGCCGTCGGACGCCAACCCTGCAGTGCCGCCGTCGGGCGCGGACGCCAACCCTTCGGTGCCGCCGTCAGTGCCGGTGCTTTCGGTCCGCGAACGCCGGCCGCGGAACGCGATCACGGTCCACGGCACCACGGCAACCAGTGCCGTCGCACCCCAGACCCGGAGACTGACCTGCCAGCCGTCCGGCCCGCTCGCCGCCAGCGGAGCCGCGATCAGCAGCGGCAGTGTTGCGCCGACGGCCAAGGTGGTGCCGTAGACGGAGTTCAGCAAAGCGGTCCGCGTTCCCCCGTGCCGCTTGATGAACGCGGGAACAAGAATGTTGCCCACGGCCATGCCGGCAAAAGCCAGAGCCGTCAGCAGCAGGAACGGCACGGCTGAATCCACGACCGAGCGCAGCAGCAGACCCGCAGCGACAATCGCCACGCCCGCGGCAATGGTTCCGTTGAGTCCGGCCCGCCGGGCCAACGCAACGGCCAGGGCACCGACGACGGCGAAGGTCAGCCCGGGCAGCGCCGTCAGGACTCCGGCCAGCGCGGACCCCATCCCCAGCGCGGACTGCAGTTCCGCCAGCACCGGCCCGACCGACGTCGCGCCGGCCCGCAGGTTCAATGCGACAAGGACGACGACGGCGGCCGCGGCCCACAGTGTCAGGGGCGCCGCTGCTGCGCGGCGCCCGGCCCGCCGGTTTCTGCTTTCACTCATCTGAGCTTTCTAGCACGCGGGACGCAGATCCCGCGTGCCAGGTCAGCTCCCGGTTACACGTGCCGTCAGGCGGAGGCCGGTGTCTGGACGCGGCTGTCCCCGGTTTCCACGAACCGCTGGTGCCAGGACAGTGCTTCGTCGAGCAGGTGCGGGGTGTGCTTGCCGAAGCTCTCCCGGCAGGCCCGGTCGAAGTAGTCCTGCAGCAGGGGCTGGAAGTCCGGGTGTGCACACTTGTCGATGATGGTCCGCGCGCGCTGTTTGGGCGAGAGCCCGCGCAGGTCCGCGAGACCGCGTTCGGTGACAACCAGCATGGTGTCGTGCTCGGTGTGGTCCACATGGCTGACCATCGGCACGATGCCCGAGATTTTGCCGCCCTTGGCAGTGCTCGGGGACAGGAAGGCGGAGAGGAACCCGTTGCGGGCAAAGTCGCCGGAGCCGCCGATCCCGTTCATCATGGCGGTGCCAGCCACATGGGTGGAGTTCACGTTGCCGTAGAGGTCCGCCTCGATCATGCCGTTCATGGCGATGCAGCCGAGCCGGCGGATCAGTTCAGGATGGTTGGAGATCTCCTGGGTGCGCAGGATGATGCGCTTGCGGTAGAACTCGATGTTGGAGTTGAACTCTTCGATTCCGGCCGGGCTCAGCGAGAAGGAGGTGGCGGAGGCCACGCGGATCACGCCGTCGCGGATCAGGTGCAGCATCCCGTCCTGGATGACTTCGGTGTAGGCGGTCAGCCCGGTATAGCCGGAGGAGGCCAGCCCGCCGAGGACGGCGTTGGCGATGTTGCCGACACCGGACTGCAGCGGCAGCAGCTTGTCGGTCAGCCGGCCGGCCTTGATCTCGTCGCCGAAGAAATCGATCAGGTGGGCGGCGATCTGCTGGGAGGTTTCGTCCGGGGCGGCGAAGGGCGTCATCCGGTCCGGGGCATCGGTCTCGACGACGGCGATCACCTTGTCCGGGTCCAGCCGCAGGTAGGGCTCCCCGATCCGGTCATCCGGGTTGACCAGCATGATCGGCTTGCGGTGCGGCGGCAGTGCCGTTCCGTAGTAGACGTCGTGCATGCCGTCCATCTGGGCCGACTGCTGGACGTTGACCTCCAGGATGATCTTGTCCGCCTGTTCGATCCAGGTCTTGTTGTTGCCCACGGAGGAGGACGGAATGAGGGAGCCATCTTCGTTGATGCCAACGACCTCGATCACCGCCAGGTCCACGTGGCCGTAGAAGCCGAACCAGGTGTACTGGGCCACATGCCCGAGGTGGATGTCGATGTACTCGAGTTCGCCGTCGTTAATCCGCTTCCGCAGCGTCGGATCGGACTGGTACGGCAGCCGCAGTTCCATGCCGCCGGCCTTCGCGAGCACGCCGTCGAGCTCGGGAGCGGTGGAGGCGCCGGTAAGGACCTTGATCTGGAATTCCTCGCCGCGGGCATGCGCCTCTTCCATCTGCACGGCGAGAGCCTGGGGCACGGCCTTGGGATAGCCGGCTCCGGTGAAACCGCTCATCGCCACAGTCATGCCAGGTCTAATAAGCGCCGCTGCCTGCTCGGCAGACATTCTGCGCTGAAGCAGTCCTTCGTGGTGAATCCGGTCGTGCATGGTGGCCTTTCCTTAGATGGGACCAACCAACACTATCCGCTGTGTGCCACACCTCATATTCGGCGGGTCACGCCGTAGGCCGCAGCGGCGGAGCGGACAGGTAACGCTGCAGCGGCCCGCTGCCAAACATTGCCCCTTCGGCAGGCGCAGGCGCTGACGTCGAACCCATCAATTCCACGAGCTTCTCGGTATTCTCAGCAATCAAAATTGTGGCGATAATCCACTCGCAAACAATCCGCGTTCCAAGCAGCAGGAAAAGAACAAGAACAGGACCCAGGATCAGCACAATTGCGCCGGCCACGTAATTGTTCAGCAGCCCCACTATGAGCATCATCAGCCAAGCCACCGTGAGCAGCCCGGTGCACAGACCGTAATACAGCTTAATCAGGAGCGGCGCAGAAAAAGCCTTGAATGACGGATCAAGAAAATTGAGCATGCTCCCCCGGAAACATATGGTGATTAGTGTGAACCGTTCAACCTGAAATGGTGCAGTCCGGGTCCAGCCTAATCGCAATTGCGCCGCGGTAATTCTCTTTGGTGAAGTGATCCGTACGGTGTGATCGCGGTTACGGCGCCTGCCGGTCGTGCTGCTGGATCTGTTCCAGGACGCTTTCCAGCTCAGTGCTCAGCGCGGCGAGGCGGGAGGTACTGGTTTCGACGGCGAGAGCGGCCACGAGTTCCGTCTGACGGTTGCGGAGCTGGGCAAGTAAAGGCGCTGAATCGTGATTTTCCATGCCTCATCCTACAAACAGGCCCGCTAAACTGCCCAAGTCGGCCGTACAACCCAAATCCGTACAACAGGAGGAACCATGCGCAACCCCACGGATGAGGCTTTGGCAGAGTGGCGCCGCTTCCGCAGCGACCGTGACCGCGAGCTGGGGCAGGAGCACGGCTGGCTGACGCTGACATCACTGCACTGGCTGACGGCGGATCCTGCGCCGGTGGAACACGTCCCGGGGCTTTGGTCCGGCTCTGAGGCGAAAGCCGTGCTGTCGGCATCTGTGGAGGACGGACTCACCCTGGCAGCCGCGGGAACTCCGGTTGACGGTACCGTCACGGCAACGCTCGCCGACGAGGAATCGCTGCTGTGGGTCCGCTTCGGCGGCAGCGACGGCGGACAGGTTGTGGTGGAGCTGGCCCGGCGGGGCGGACGCTACGCGATTCGGACCCGTGATGCGGCATCGCCGGTGTTCACCGGATTCCGCGGAGTGCCCACCTTCGAGTTCCGCCCGGATCTGGTCGTCGATGCACGCTTCGACGCTTATCCCCGTCCGGTGGACGTTCCGATCCGGACCGCTTCCCCCGCCGTGGACGGAGTGCACCGGACGGTGGGTGAACTGGCTCTCCGGCTCCCCGGGGCAGAGAAGGAATACCGGCTGCAGCTGAGCGCCGACGGTCCGGACCGGCTGGAGCTCACCTTCCACGATCCGACCAACAACCAGAGCACCGCCGGTTGGCGCAAAGTCGCTTTCGCCGCGCCTCAGCCGGGAACGTCAGCGGTCACTGTGGATTTCAATCGTGCGGTGAACTATCCAAGCGCGTTCACGCCGTACGGCACCTGCCCCATGCCGGTGGGCAGCAACATCATCGGGGTACCCGTCGAAGCCGGGGAAAAACTGCCCGAGGCGCCTCCGGCTGGCCGATGAGCACCCCGGCCGCCCCGTTCAACTTCCGCCGGGTTCCCCTGAGCGGCGCCCTGCTGCGGACGCGGATTATTGCCGTCCTCCGCGCCCAGGATTCGAGCCGGATGAACGCAGCGGCAGACATTCTGGTGGCCAACGGCATCCGCTGCCTGGAAGTGGCAACGACCACCAAGGGAGCCCTCGACGCCGTCGAACGCCTCGCCGGACGGCTGCCGGCCGGAGTCGATGTCGGGTTGGGGACCGTGATGACGCCCGGTGAGGCACTGCGGGCGGCCGATGCCGGCGCACGGTTTATCGTCGCCCCGCACACCGCCACCGATGTCATCCATGCTGCCCGGAACCTGGGGCTGGCCAGCCATCCCGGCGCCCTGACCCCCAGCGAAATCCAGCTCGCTTGGCGGGCGGGGGCCAGCGCGGTCACGCTGTTTCCCGCCGGCCCCCTCGGAACGGCCTATCTTGCCGCCGTCCTGGCGCCGCTTCCGCACATTGATGTGATCCCCGCCGGTTCCCTCAGCCTCGCTGAAACGGCCGGCTGGCTTGCTGCGGGTGCCACAGCCGTCGGGCTCGGCGGATCCCTCCTGGGCGATGCGCTGTCCCCGGGCGGAGACCTGGATGCCCTGGCCGAACGGACCCGGCGGGTCTGCGCGGCCGCCGAAAGCGTTCCGCGCAGGGACGCGTCGGCAGAGCAGTGAGCGTCAACGCACGCTTCCGCGAGATCATGGAAGGAACACCAACGATGTTCTCCGATCGGAAATGAGACCCCATGACACTCAAAGAGCAGCTCCAGGCAGACGTAAAGGCCCACATGAAGGCGGGCAACCGCACCGCACTGATGACGGTGCGCAACGTGCTCGGTGAGATCGAGACCCGGGAGAAGTCAGGAAAGACGCCCGTGGAGCTCGACGACGTGCAGGTCCTTGCCCTGCTGCAGAAGGAAGCGGCCAAGCGGCGCGACACCGCCGGCATCTACCTCGACGCCGGCGAGAAGGAGCGCGCCACGGCCGAGATCACTGAGGCGGAAATCATCGAGGCGTACCTGCCCGCGCCGCTGACCGCCGCTGATGTCGAGACCATCGTGGACGACGTCATTACCGAGCTGAAAGCAGCCGGCACGGAACTGTCGATGCGCCAGATGGGTGCGGTTATGAAGCCCGTGACGGCCAAAGTGGCCGGACGCTTTGACGGCAAGGCCGTCAGCGAGATCGTCCGCAGCCGCCTCGCCTGACAGCCGCGCGCCTGACCTCCTACGCCCCCGGGGCCGCCGGCTACGTCGCGGGGGCCGCGGGGGCCACCGGGGCCGCCACAAACGCGGTGGCCGTATTGGGAGCGATCTCGGTCAGGCCGGCATCCACGATCAGCGGCCCCGCACCGGCAGCAGCGGCGAGCGCCGAAAAGTCGGCCCCGGCGGCTGGCCGGACCCTGGCCCGGCAGCCGCCGTCGCACCAGCTGATCCGCTCCTCCGTGGAAAGCGTCAGATACCAGGTGAGCAGCGCGTGGGCTGCCTGGGCGCCTGCCTTGCCCGTGGACATTTCCAAGTCCGCGTTCAGGACAATCACCGGAGCGTCCGCAGTGCCGGGGGCCGGCTCACCGTCGGGCAGTTGGGTGCCGGAGACCTGCAGCGCCCGCAGCGCCTTGGGCATCTCCTCGTAAGTTACCGGTTCAAAGGCGACGGCCTTTGCCTGGCCGACGACGACGGTCCCCGACGGCGCGTGGGCGGCCAGCTTCTCAAAGGCCTTCGGTCCGGCCCGGCGGACCGTCTTCGTGAACCGCCCAAACACCCAGTTTTCCCACGCGTCATCACTTTCCCGCCGCGCGTACGCGCTCACGCTGGCCGCTGCTGCCGCAGCCACGGCGTCAAGATGCGCGGCGGGGTCCTCCTTATCCACGAGCAGGACTATCGGCTGGACGGTGTCACTGGGTTGCATGGTTCTAGTTTTTCACGGTCCCGGCAGGCGTTTGGTCACGGCGCTCCTGCACGCGGCACCTGCCCTTCCGCCGGACGAGCCACTTATGGTCCCATTCAGGCAGGCCCCGCTCAGGCAAGGTTTGAGCCGGCGGACAAGGTTTGAGCCGGCGGACAAGCTGCCAATTCAACGGGTGAACGAAGGAGCACGGCATGGGCCAGCTGATCTATTCCGCCATCACCTCGCTGGACGGCTACGTGGCCGACGAGACCGGCAGTTTTGACTGGAGTGTTCCGGACGAGGAAGTCCACGCCTTCGTCAACGATCTGGAACGGAACTACGGCATCCACCTCTACGGACGGAGACTGTACGAGGTGTTGGTGGCGTGGGAAACCATGCCGCTTGCCGGCGAACCTGCCGTGCTGCAGGACTATGCCCGGATCTGGCAGGCCTCGGAAAAGGTGGTCTTCTCCCGGTCGCTGAGGGAGGTGGGCAGCGCCAACACCCGGTTGGAATCCGAATTCGATCCGGCCGCCGTGCGCCGCCTCAAAGCCGCTTCGGACCGGGATCTGGCGGTGGGCGGCCCAATGCTGGCCGGGCAGGCGCTCCGGGCGGGGCTGGTGGATGAGCTGCATCAGCTGCTCTCGCCCGTCGTCGTGGGCGGCGGCAAGGCCTTCCTGCCCGCAGGGCTGCGGCTGGACCTGAAGCTGCTCGACGAGCGGCGGTTCGGCAACGGCGTGGTATTCCTCCGCTACGCGGTACTGAACTGACGCCTGAACCGCTCCTTAACCGAGTGCTGACCGGGCGGCTGCCTGGCGGGGCGGCCGGACGGGGCTAAAGGCTGACGGCGGCCGTCATCTCGTTCACAAAGGCCTCGGTCTCGGCAGCGTTGCGGAAACCGTAGGACACCTCGCGGACCGCTTCCTCCCGGTTGGCCGGAACGGCGTGGTACTTCACGGCGTCGAAATTGCCGGGTTCGGTGACCGGCTCCACCAACGGCCGGTGATTCAGGTGCGAGAACTGGCGCAGTGTCGGGTCAATCCGCCACTCTGCGGTCTCGATCCAGAAGTGGTCCCCCATCCCTGAACTCCCGCTGGCCACCCGAATATCCTCAATGCCCGCACCCGACATCAGCCAGGCCAAAGTGAACGACGTCGGCGCACCCAGCCCGGATCCGTAGGGAATATGGCCCGCAGCCACCGCCGCCGACTGCTCTGCAAGGCGGGTGGCTTCCTGAAGGCTGAGTGATCGCATGCTTCCATGATCCCAGCCGGATGCACGGAGAACCTATTTGACGGTTTGACGGTGCGGAGGACCTCTTTGACGGGAGCTGCGCCCCCACGCTCATGAGCCCTGCCTCTCCGCCGCCGGCGGCGGTACCGTGGAACCATGACCGACCGCGAAACCCACCAGCGGCACAGTTCCCCTCCCCCAGGCCCCATCCCTGCCATCCCGTCCGGCAAGAAGGCCGACCCTGTCTGGTCGACCATGCGACGGGAGCACGGCCTCTACACCATTCTGGAAACCGCGCAGCGCCTCGGCTTCGGCTACGAGCCCAATCTCCGCGCCTCCCGGCTGACCGGAAGGGGCGGGATCCTGGCCGTGCGCCGCGGCCAGGAGGCCTTCCTCTATCCGGGATTCCAGTTCGACGAGCCCGGCGGCCGCATGCTCCCGGCGGTTCAGGACGTCATCCGATTGGGCCGCCGGATGGGCTGGACGGATGAGCAGGTGGCGCTGTGGTTTTACCTCCCGAACAAGGCGCTGCGGGGCAAGCGTCCCGTCGACTTCCGCGACGATGAGGAAAAGCTGATCGGCACCGCCGAAAAGGACATGGCGGGCGTGAGCTGATTCCCGCTCCTGCTAGGCCGGCCAGCGGCCGGTCTCGAAGAGCTCGGCCAGCACTGCCGTTGCCGGAGCGGGATCCAAGCCGCGGGCAGCCAGCCAGTCGTCGTCGCCGTAGGAGGCAGCGTACCGGTCCCCGGAATCGCACATCAGGGACACGATGCTTCCGGTCCGGCCCTCGGCTTCCATCTGGGCCGCCAACTGCCACACGCCCCAAAGGTTGGTGCCGGTGGAGGGCCCGGCAAACAGGCCGGCAAGGTCGAAGAGGTGCCGGGCCGCGGCCACCGAGGCTGCGTCGGGAACCCGGATCATGTGGTCGATGACAGCCGGCACAAAGCTGGGTTCCAGGCGCGGCCGGCCGATTCCCTCGATCCGGGAGGGGCCGCCGACGGCGGGCACCCCGGGATTCTGCCACGCCGGGTAGAACACCGAGTTTTCCGGATCCACCACTGCCAGCCGGGTGGCGTGGCGGTGATAGCGGATGTAGCGGCCGAGCGTTGCACTGGTGCCGCCGGTGCCGGCGCCCACGACGATCCACTCGGGCACCGGAGACTCCTCCAGGGCGAGCTGCCCGTAGATGGACTCCGCAATGTTGTTGTTCCCGCGCCAGTCGGTGGCCCGTTCCGCATAGGTGAACTGGTCCATGTAGTGGCCGCCGGTGCTGCGCGCAATCTCCTCGGCGGCCGCATAGACCTGCGACGGATCGTCAACGAAGTGGCACGACCCGTTGTACTGCTCGATCAGGGCGATTTTCTCCGCGCTGGTGGTGCGGGGCATGACGGCGATGAACGGCAGATCCAGCAGCTGCGCGAAGTAGGCCTCCGAGACCGCGGTGGAGCCGCTGGAGGCCTCCACGATGGTCATGCCGCGGGTGATCCAGCCGTTGACCAGGCCAAAGAGGAACAGGGACCGGGCGAGCCTGTGCTTGAGGCTGCCGGTGCGGTGCGTGGATTCGTCTTTGAGGTACACCTTTACCGACCAGCCGGCCGGAACCGGAATCTCAAACAGGTGGGTGTCAGCTGAACGGTTGCCTTCGGCCTCGATCCGCCGGATCGCGTCGTCTGACCAGCGGCGGTTCGGATCCTGGGAAATAGTCACCCGGTTCAGCCTACCGCGGGCCCCTGGAGGTGGACGAGCTTGTCCGGATTCCGCATCGAGTAAACGCCGCGGACCCGTTCCCCGGCCAGGCTGATCTGGAAGACAGTGGTGACGGTTCCCTCCTCCCGGAAGGCCACTGCCGGCAGCCCGTTGAGTTCCAGGAACTCCGGCACCGCACCGGCCGCGTACTTTGAGGCCAGCCCGAGCATCAGCCGGGCCACCTTCTCCGGCCCGTGCACCGGACGCAGCGCGGCGTTGGCCTTGCCGCCGCCGTCGGACAGCAGCACCACATCCGGGGCCAGCACATCCAGCAGCGCCTGAACGGAACCGGTCAGGGTGGCTTCCAGGAAGCGCCCGACGACGGCGCGGTGCTCGGCGGCGTCCGGCGCCGTGCGCGGCACTCCCGTCCGCACGCGTTCCCGTGCCCGGTGCACCAGCTGCCGCACGGCCGGCTGGCCGGCATCCAGTGCTTCGGCGATCTCCGGATAGCCGAAGCCGAAGACCTCGTGCAGGACGAAGGCGGCCCGTTCCGGTCCGCTCAGTGTCTGCAGCACCACCAGCATGGCCGTGGAAACCTCCGCGGCGGTCAGGGCTGCGGTCTCCGGATCGGAGGTGAACCCCGGCGCTCCGGCGCCGGGTCCGGTGGGGAGCGGCTCGGGCAGCCACTCCCCCGGATACTCCTCCCGCCGCCGGGCCGCCGACCGGAGGAGGTTCATTGCCTGCCGCGCAGCGATCCGCGCCAGGTATGCCCGCGGATTCTCCACCGGGCCCGGCACCGCGCGCCACCGCAGATAGGTTTCCTGCACCACGTCCTCGGCATCGGCGACCACACCGGTGATGTCGTAGGCGATCGTGAACACCATGCCCCGGTGGGTCAGGAAATTGGCGTCGCGGGTCAGGTCCGCGCCGCCGAGTCCATCGCTGCCGCCGCGGCCTCCCGCGTTGTGCTCGGGCCCTTGAGCCATGTGTACGCTCCGCTCCGTTTGGCTTCGCTGCGGATCCAGCGCAGCGTCATCCGGCAGATAATCTCCTTCAGGACCGCCGCCGTCCTGCCGTGCAAATGCAGGCGGAGCGGCGTGTCATCCGCGGCGACAAACTGGACCATGCCGTCGCTGCGGCCCAGACTAACGCACTGGCCGCCGAATCCGCTGTCGTGCAGGACTGCCGGCCGGCCATCCAGCGACCGAAGGATATTGGTGGCCGCGTCTGCGCCCATCGGCATCGCCGCTGCGCAGCTCATCCGCAGGTAGGCGTAACCGCTGCCGGTGATCACCGCAGCATCTCCGGCACCGTAGATCCGGTCCGCTCCGGGCACCCGCAGGGCCGGATCCACGCGCAGCCGGCCGGCATCGTCGACCGGCAGGCCGCTGACCGCCGCAAGGTCCGGAACACCAAAACCGGCGCTCCAAAGCACGACGGCGGCATCCAGGCTCGCGCGCATGTCGCCGATTGCCGAAACGGAGGTGCCGGTGTGCAGGTCCACTGAAGCGCGGCGCAGGCTCCGCTCCAGACCCTGCCTGGCCGGTGCCCCCAAGTGCGGGCCCGGCACACTCGAGGCGTGCAGGCTGACCCGCAGCTGAGGGTAGCCGCGGGCGATTTCCGCTGCCGTCTCGATGGCCGTAAGGCCGCCGCCCACCACCGCCACGTGTTCTCCCGGTGCCAGGGCTTCCAGTTCGGTGCGCGCCGCTGTCGCGCCTTCCAGCTGTTCAATTGCGAGCGCACCTTCCGGAACCCGCGCCGCGCCCGAGCCCACCGCGTACACCAGGTAGTCATACGGCAGCTGCCCGCCGCCGGCCAGCTGCACGGTCCGATCCGCGGTATGGATACGGACTGCGGCGTCCCGAACCTGGCGGATGGCCGGATGCAGCACCGATTCGAAGGTTACGGTGGGATCCTTGCGGGTGCCGGCGGTGTATTCGTGCAGCCTGATCCGCTCCACGAAGCGTTTTCCCGGGTTTACCAGGACGACGTCGAGCCCGGGCCTTGCCGCGGCGGCCAGCCGATTCGCCGCCAGGACTCCTGCATATCCGCCGCCTGCAACAACTGCTGTGGTGCGCATGACCTTCTCCTGTTTCCTCTCGCTGCCTCCGGCTCGATGCCGGCTTGCACATAGGACACCGGGCGAACCGGATTTGTGACAGGAGTTTGCAGCAGGGGTCGTTCAACAGGGGTTGTGCAGGGGTTGTTCAGCAGGAGCTGCAGTGCAGCTAGCCGACTGTGCCGGCAATCTCCCGCAGGGCACGGATGTGCGCATCGAAGGCCTCTTGGCCGGCCGGCGTGAGTCCCACCCACGTCAGCCGCCGGGCGTCTTTGCGGTGAGCGGACGGGGCCTTTGCCAGCCGCACGTATCCGGCGTCGGACAGCGTTTTCAGGTGCTTCGACAGGGCGGCGTCCGCTATGCCCAGAGAATCCCTGAGCACCGCGAAATCCATCTGGTTGACGGCCCGCATCAGGCCGCAGATACGTAGCCGCGTCGGGGCGTGGATGATGTTGTCGAAGCGTGCCTCAGGCATGGTGCAGGCGGTTCAGTGCTGAGCGGTAGGCAACTCCGGCCAGCCACGCCACCAGTCCAAAGGCCGCCAGGCTGGTGAAGGACACGGCCCACCCCGCACCGAGGGAGACCAGGCCGAGGGAAACCGAGAACAGCGACAGGCAGACCACCAGAATAGCGACCACGGCAAGGGCAGCTCCGCCACCCATGCTTTGGAACCTGATCCCGGTCTCGCGGTTGATGAGATGAGCGATGACCAACACGGCGACGAGGGCCAGCCAGCCGGAGGTCGGCGTTTCGTAATTTGCGCCGGGATTGGCCGTGGCCGCCTGGGCAACCCACCACGCGCCGACACCGCCGTAAGCGGCCAGCAGCACCCGGGGAATGGAGATGCCTTCCGCCAACGCGCGGCGGTCCCCCGACAGTTCGCTCAGGCAGACAGCCGCATCGTCGGCGGTAGGGATGGTACGAAAGTCGTTTTCCATACCGGAAAGCCTACAAGTAACTTTCCATCCAGCCAAGAGACTTTGGATCCCGTTGTGGATCCCCGGCGGGTGGCCCGTCCGCCGCCGCCCCCGGAGGGTGAGGATCCATTACCCACCCTGCAGCAGGCCGGCGAGGCGACCGAGTTCCGCTGATGAGTCCAGTGCCATCTTTTCGGCGCTGGCCACCAGGCCCAGAAGGTTCCTGACTCCGGCGTCGTTGGAGGCATGGTGTGTTCCCGGCAGCAGCCGGGCCTGGACCCGCACGTAGTTGGTGCCAAGCAGCTGCCGCAGGTTATCCCGCATCAACTGGCCCGGCCCGCCGAAGACCATGGCGAAATCCAGTTCAAGAGCCTGGAGATCGGGAGTGTCCTGAGTCTGCTCGGCATTCAGCAGCAGACCGACGGAGGCGCCGGAGGTGCCGGTGCCCAGCGAGACCAGCAGCACGCCGTCGTCGTCCTGCGGAAGTGAAAGGCCCAGGGTGTGGGCAACCAGCGCCGGATCGTCGGCGGCCAGCCCGCCGTCCACCAGCTCACGGGCTTGCCCGGCCGGATCAATGTAGGTCACGGGAGGGAAAAACCGCGGCAGCGAGCCGGTGGCACGGGCCGCGAGTGCCATGGGCGCATCACCCAGCTGCGACTGGTCCAATCCCCCGCCGGAGAAGTGCAGCGCCTGTGTATGGGCCAGGTCGCAGGTCGTCACCGCGACGGGACGAGTGGCTTCGGAGAGCTTGGCGTTTCCCAGCACCTCAGCCAGGAATTGCTGCAGGGGCTGGGCCGAGTAGAGGGACGAGCCGCGTGGAAAATCCGCCAGGCTTGGCTTGGAGAAGTTCCGCGGAAAGATCCCCTTCGCACTCTCAAAGTTCAGGTGCCGCAGATCCCTGGCGCTGTACGGTTCACCGTCGTCGCGGGGGCAGGTCAGGGCCAGAGCGATCATTCCGCCGACCGAGGTGCCGACAATCAGGTCAAAGAGGTCTGCGGTCCTGCGCCCGGTCCGTCTCTCCAAATGCATCAGCCAAATAATCGGAATGATGCCGCGGACGCCGCCGCCGTCGATGGAAAGTATGCGCAACATGGCGGGCTCCTCAATGGATGCGGTCTGATCCCAGCGTCCGATCAACCCTGCCCGGGCGTCCCGGTACGGTCAAGGCTGGAGGCCGGCCCGCCCGTCCCCTGCATCAGATCGGCGGGGAGCCTTAGCGCCAGTAGTGGTTGGCAGCGGCGATCGTCGCGAATTCCGTGGCCACCACTTGGGAAGCCGCTATCAAGCCGTCCGGGCTGTTTGCATAAGCGTCACGGATGATGCTCTGCACGTGTTCATCGGGCTGAATCGCAAAGGAAGTCTGAAGCGCCAGCCGAATGGCCAACTGGCGTCCTTCCTCGGGGCTCCCGCATTTGAGGGTGTTGTTCGGAACGAGCTCCATGTTGTCTGTCCTATCAGGGGAAAGCGTCGCGGTGCCGTTTGCCTCGTCTTGCCTGGTCTTGCCTCGTCGCAGGCCTTTTGCCTCATTGTGGGCACCCCCGGCTCGCGGAAACAAGGGCGGTGGGGACAGAACGGCGCCTCCCGGCCCATCCCCGCCGCCCGGCCACACCGGAAATCTGCGGGTGTTCTGCTGTGCCCTTGGACTATGGTGCTCCTGAGACCGTGTGCCGGCTGCAAATGTTCGGCATGAACGGTTTTCCGACGAGGAGGCCACATTGGATGAATACCTGATCCTGCTGCCCGACAACGAGGACGCCTGGGAGGGGCTCAGCGACGCTGAGCGGGAGGCGGTCTATGACCTGCACCGGGAATTCGCCCGCCGATTGGAAGAGGGCGGGCACACGATGACCGGAGGGGCGGAGCTTGCCCCGTCCAGGACGGCGACGACCGTCCGGCGGGTCGCTGGCCGGCCCGTGATCAGCGAGGGCCCGCCCACCGATTCCGCCGAGCAGCTCAGCGGTTTCTATCTGGTGGAGACCGAAGACCACGACGGACTGGCGGAGGCCTGCGGACTGCTCGCCTCCCACTCCCCCGTCGAGATCCGCCCGGTCGCCCGGCACGACGCCGAGTAGCCGGCGCGACGCCGGGCAGTCCGGGAGTGGATCTTTGCACACCCGCCGTCGGGCACAAAAAAGCGCCCGACCGCGGGGGCCGGACGCTTTCTGCGCAGTTAGACCGCGGATAACACCAGAACTAGCTCAGCTTGGAAGCAACCAGAGCGGTCAGGTCCACGAGGCGGTTGGAGTAGCCCCACTCGTTGTCGTACCAGCCCACAACCTTGACCTGGTTGCCCATGACGCGGGTCAGACCGGAGTCGAAGATGCAGGAGGACGGGTCGCCAACGATGTCGGAGGAGACAATCGGGTCCTCGGTGTACGTGAGGATGCCGGCCCAGCGCGGGTCCTGCGCAGCCTTGGCGTAGACGGCGTTGATCTGCTCGACCGTTGCTTCCTTCTCCAGCGTGACCGTCAGGTCAGTGACGGAGCCGGTGGGGACGGGAACGCGGATGGCGAAGCCGTCCAGCTTGCCCTTGAGCTCCGGCAGGACCACGCCGATGGCCTTGGCGGCACCGGTGGAGGTCGGAACCATGTTCACACCGGCAGCACGGGCACGGCGCAGGTCGCTGTGCGGGCCGTCCTGCAGGTTCTGGTCTGCCGTGTAGGCGTGCACGGTGGTCATCAGGCCCTTTTCGATGCCGAAGGCGTCGTTCAGGACCTTGGCCAGCGGGCCCAGGCAGTTGGTGGTGCAGGAAGCGTTCGAGATGATGTCGTGCTTCTCGGCGTCGTAGTCGCCGTCGTTCACGCCCATGACCACGGTGAATGCGTCGCCCTTGGCCGGTGCGGAGATCAGGACCTTCTTGGCGCCGGCGGAGATATGCTTCCGGGCATCCTCGGCCTTGGTGAAGAAGCCGGTGGATTCGATGACAATGTCAACGTCCAGTTCGGCCCAGGGCAGGTTGGCCGGATCGCGCTCGGCGAGGACGCGGATGGTGCGGCCGCCAACGTTGAGGTTCCCGTCTTCAACGGAGACCTTCTCGCCCAGGCGCCCGGCGACGGAGTCGTACTTGAGCAGGTGCGCCAGCTGCGCGGGGTCGCCGAGGTCGTTAACCGCAACAACCTCAAAACCTTCGCCGTGCTGAAGCGCTGCTCGCAGGAAGTTGCGGCCAATGCGACCAAAACCATTAATACCGACGCGTACCGTCATGAGGGCCTCCTCAGGCTCGATAAGATTAAATTTAGAGTCTAAATTTATTACCTCCTATAATTATGCTGTTATCGCCGCCACACGTCAAAAGGGACTACCCATGGACGCCTCCACCAGCACCCCGCAACTCCTGCGCCGCACCAACCTGCGCGCAGTGCTGGAGGTGCTCCGTGCCGTCCCCTCGGCCACCGGCACCGACCTCATTTCCGCCACCGGGCTGACCCGCGCCACCGTCATTGCCGTGTGTGATGACCTGATCGCCCGGGGCTGGGCGCGGGAACGCGAATCGCCGCGGATCGGCGGACAGAAGGGCCGGCCCGCCCGCCGCTTCGAGTTCAACTCAGGTGCCGGTCATGTCCTGGGGCTCGACGTCGGCATCGCCACGGTTCGCGTCCTGGTCGCCGACCTGTCCGGCGTCGTCGTCGGCGGCACCGAAGTCCGCTTTCCCCGCCACGGCGGAGAGCCCGAGGAACGACGGCGGGTGCTCACTGCCGCGGTCGACGAGGCGCTGGCCGACGCCGGCATCGCCCCCTCCGCCGTGCTCTGCGTGGGCATGGGCATTGCCGCGCAGGTGACCGGCGACGGCGCCGTCGCACCGGGGCAGGACGTGGCTCCGATGTTCGACCTCGGACTGCAAAAGGACTTCGGCGAAGGGCGCGGCTGGCCGCTGCTGGTGGAGAACGACGCCAAGCTCGCGGCCCTGGCCGAGCGCTGGCGTGGAGTGGGCGCCGGCGAGAAGGACCTGGCGGTGATCCTGGCCGGCGAGCGCCTGGGCAGCGGCATTATCGAGGCCGGGCGGCTGCTGCACGGCGCGTCCGGCGGCACCGGAGCGATGGGTGCCCTGGAACTGGTCGCCGGAGTCGGCAACGAGGACGGCATCGCCAAGCTGGCCCGGCTGTGGGGCAGTGCGGCGCTGAAGGACGGGCACGACGGCGGGATCCGCGCCCTGGTGGGTCCGGACACCAACCGTGCCTCCGCCCGGCTCGTGTTTGAGGCCGCCGCGGCGGGCGACCCGGTCGCGGAGGAGATCCTGGACCGGATTGCCCGGCGGATGGCCCGGGTGCTGGCACTGGTGGCGTCGTTCTTTGATCCGAAGCTGATCGTCATCGGCGGTGCCGTGGCGGCATCCGCCACGGCACTGCTGCCGGTGATGACGGAGGAACTGGCCCGCTACGTCAGCGAACCGCCGCGGCTGGCCGTCTCGGACCTGGGCAAGATGCTGGTGCCCACCGGCGCCGTGCGGCTGGCCCTGGACTACGTGGAAGCGCACATGCTCGAGCTCGTGCCGGAGCTGCGCCGGTCCTGACGCGGGCGCGGCCCGGGCCCGACTCGGGCCCCTGACTCTGCCCTACCTGGCTGTCATTTCAGCTCCGTGATCCGCAGCAGGTTTCCGGCCGGGTCGCGGAAGGCGCAGTCGCGCATCCCCCAGTCCTGGTCCATGGGCTCCTGCACCACCTCGGCCCCGCCGGCCTCGACGCGTGCAAACGTGGCGTCCAGATCGGCGGTGGCCAGCATCATGCCGGCGTAAACCCCCTTGGCCATCATCTCTTCAATGGTGCGGCGCTCCTCATCGGTTACCCCGGGGTCCGCCGCGGGCGGCTGCAGGACGATGGACGTGCCGGGCTGATCCGACGGTCCGACCGTGATCCAGCGCATCCCGTCGTAGCCGACGTCGTTGCGGACCTCGAATCCGAGCACATCCCGGTAAAACGCCAGCGAAGCATCCGGGTCGGTGTGCGGAAGAAAGGCAGAGTTGATTGTGATGTCCATGTCGCTCTCCTTACGGCTGCGGCTGCGGGAGCCGCCTGTCTCGATTTCTTATCGGTCTGGTCGCCTGCCGGGTGACGCAGGACGGCAGCCCGGCCAGTGTGTCGGCTGCCTGCCGCCGATACGCTGCCGGCGACAGGCCCACCAATTCGGCAAACCGCGTGCTGAAGGTGCCCAGGGATCCGCAGCCGACGGCGAAGCAGACCTCCGTGACTGTGAGCTCTCCCCTGCGCAGCAGCGTCATTGCACGTTCGATCCGCCGGGTCATCAGGTAGGAATACGGCGACTCCCCGTAGACGCTGCGGAACTGGCGGCTCAGGTGGCCGGCAGACATGAACTCCGCGCGGGCAAGCGCCTCGACATCCAGCGGCCGCGCATACTCCCGGTCCATCCGGTCGCGTACCCGCCGCAGCCGGGCCAGGTCCTCCAGCCGCTGGGAGGATGCGGCAGTCTCCCTCATGGCGGTGCTCCTCTCAGCGGTCCCCCGTCTTGCCTGTGCTTCAACGCTGCGTGTGCCTCAACGCTACCGACCGCAACAGGTCCTGCGCTTCTTGATTCCTGATCGTTGGTTGCCCCAGCCTGTGCTTCCCTGCCGCCATGCTGGCACACCACGCACCTGCTGGCACCCCTGTCCGAAGCATGCGCGTCCGGGGGTTCCCCACCGGCTTCCGCCGACATAACGTACCCGCGGGTTAACTCTGGGATCAGTGGTGATTCGCGTCGAGAAGCTCCAGCCACAAATAACCTTTTGGAGTCGTGCACTCGATTATGTACTGCAGCCGGGAGCATCAACTGACGATTGGGCCGTGCTGAGTCCGCGCACCGGCGGTGGCCGGGACGAGGACACCCTCCGCACTGCAGAGGGCGCACTCTATGTTGCATACGGCTGAAACGTGCCCCTTCCCGGGCGGCGCTGCGGGAGCCGATAACCTAGCCGTCTGAGCGGCTCAATTAATTGCCTAATTGCCGATATGGACGGATGGAATGGAACCCGCAACCAAGCCTTCCTCGTCTGCCCAGGGGTTCTGGAAGATCTTCCTGGGCTCGATGTCGCGCAAGGAGAAGGTGGGCTATTCCCTGTTCGCGCTGCTCCTGCTCGGAATCTTCATCATCATGCCCGCCGGGGTGCTGGCTACGCAGGAATGGAACAAGAACAGTCCTACCCAGTGGCGGGAGTGCACTGTGACCAAGGCCGAGCCGTCCTACGTCTCCGGCAGGCGAAGCGAGTCATACAGTATTCATCTCAACACGACGGACTGCGGAACTTTCGAGCTGAATAAGGGTGTGGCCGCAGACAACTACAAGGACAGGGCACGCGAAATAACTCCGGGTGAGTACCGTCTGGAGCTGGCCGCGTCGGCGGTGAAAATGGAGTCCTTTGAGAGGTTCTTCCATTCGCGGATTGACATCGAATCCATTGAGCCCGCGGGAGCCGATGGAGAAGACTGACACGCCATGCGCCGCCGTCTGGTCGGCTCAACCGAATACTGTGACAACTGCTTGGTCGACTTTTAGGCCGAGGTGAATGCCAGCGGCGCACCGGCCACCGCCAGGCTGTCAGTGAAGGCCTTCCCCATGGGCGCCCCGATCCCATTTACATTCTGGGTGCAGCTCAATGTGGGCTACGGTGGGGCGCACATGACCTACTCCGAATAGCTGCAGGCTCGACGGAAGGACAAATGAAATGGGTGTTATCGCAGGCTGGACATTGACCGTGTTCCTCTTGATTCTCCTGATTGCCGCGGTGGTCTTCGGGATCGTCTACGTCGCGCGAAAGGGTGTGCCGCGGCGCGTTGTCAGGCGCACGGCACGCCGCAGGGAATGAACTGACGCTCAGAGCCCCGGTTTCGGCCGGGGCTTTGTCATGTCCGGCCGGGGGCCGAACTGGTGTCTCCTGACAGCTATATCAGAGGTCGGGCCCTTCCCGGGAATCATCCGTACGCGGAGACCCCCTCAGCCCGTCATCGGTTCCCGCCGGCTTGCCCAGCCCGTCCCAGGACTACTACGACTCCGGAATCGACTTCAACAAACACTTCATTTCTGACTCCACGTCAACGTGTTGTAAACGTGTCGTTGTTAGGAAGCTAGACAAGAAAAAACCCCTCCTGATCGAGCGTTACGCCTGATCAGGAGGGGTTTCGTGGAGCCCCCTGCCGGATTCGAACCGGCGACCCCCTGTTTACAAGACAGGTGCTCTGGCCAGCTGAGCTAAGGGGGCGGTGCCGGACAAGCCGGCTGCGCGCCGTCGTCGTACGCCGGGTCCTGCCTAAAAAAACAAAACACGGTGACTGCGCTAGTCAAGGTTAACCCAGAGCGCCCGTTCCCGCGAAACCCAAACGGGATTTCACGGAAACGGGCGCACCGGACAAAGCCGAAACAGCCTACTTGGCGGCGTCGATTGCCGTCTGGACGGCGGTTTCGAAGTCGTTGGCGTTGGTCTCGGCGCCGTTGACGTACACGGTGGGGGTTCCGCTGATCTGGTCAACACGGGCCAGGCGGTCCGCGTACTTGACGAAGGCACGGAAGCCGTTGTTCTGGATGCACTCGGAGGCATCGCCGGCACCCACGGACTCGGCCATGTCAGCCAGTTCAGCGTTCTTGATCTCGCCGTTGTCGTAGTTGGCGAAGATGGCGTTCATGAAGTCCCAGTAGGAGGCCGGGTTGGTGTCAGCCACGCACGCGGCGGCGTTGGCGCCGCGCGAGGAGTAGTTGCTGGGCGAGCTGCGGTCCAGGAAGGCAACCGTGCGGTACTCGAAGGTGACCTCGCCCGCGTCCAGCCAGGATCCGATCTTGGACTCGTAGGCCTCTTCGAACTCGGCGCAGTGCACGCAGTTCACGTCCACGTAGACCACAATCGGAACCGGCTCGCCTTCAGCGGCAGCAGCGATACCCGGCGGAACCGGAGCGTCGTCAGCAGCCTCGGCCGGCGGTTCAGGCAACGCGGCAACGTCAACGTCGAACGGCTCGGTGGGCTCCAGCTCCGTGGTGGAGGTCAGCGTGATGCCGCCGTATTCATTGGCGTTGGCCGGGGCCGGCCCGGTCTCGGCTTCCGCACCGTTGCCACTGCGCATGGAGTTAATCACGATGAGCGCCACGACAACGATGATGGCCACCACGGCTACCACCACGCCCCAGCGGATCAGGAGCTTGTTGCGCCGCTCCTTCTTTTTCTGGGCTTCACGCAGGGCACGCGCCTGTTCACGCGCAGCAACCGTACGATCGGCCTTGCTGGGCTTGGGGTTCCGCTCAGTCATAGTTCCTCATGTCTCTCTCACGCCTGCCCGTTTGGGCACGCGGCCGGCAGGCACCAGTTTAGGCCAACGATTCATGCAGCCCTTACTTCCAACGGGCGCCGCGGACACAAAGTTTCAGGCCTTGGATAGAGTGGCATAAATACAAAAGCTAACCAAGGGGTGCATATCGTGAACGCTGCTGCCGCTGATCCCGCAGAAAAAAATGCCACGGATGGGTATGGCGATTTCGATTTCATCGTAGTGTCCAACCGCCTTCCGGTGGACCGAGTGACAACCGACGACGGCGAAAGCTGGCGCCGGTCCCCCGGCGGACTGGTTACCGCGCTGGCTCCGGTCATGGCCAAGGCCGACGGCGCCTGGGTGGGATGGCACGGAGCTCCCGACGAGGAACTCGACGAGTTCGACCACGACAACATGCACCTGCTG
This sequence comes from Arthrobacter sp. zg.Y820, assembly GCF_030125555.1. NCBI lineage: Bacteria > Bacillati > Actinomycetota > Actinomycetes > Micrococcales > Micrococcaceae > Arthrobacter > Arthrobacter sp. zg.Y820. The sequence goes on along the minus strand of NZ_JASKLX010000018.1, from coordinate 7,436 downwards.
CCGGTGCCGCTGAGCGCTTCCGAAGTCGAGCTGTACTACGAGGGCTTCTCCAACGCCACCCTCTGGCCGCTCTATCACGACGTCATTGCACCGCCGGAGTTCCACCGTACCTGGTGGGATTCCTACCAGACCGTGAACCGCCGCTTCGCCGACGCCGCCGCGACTATGGCCGCGCAGGGCGCCACCGTGTGGGTTCAGGATTACCAGCTGCAGCTGGTCCCGCAGATGCTGCGCAAGGACCGGCCCGACCTGAAGATCGGTTTCTTCAACCACATTCCCTTCCCGCCGCTGGAGATCTTCGCGCAGCTGCCGTGGCGCCGCAACATTATTGAAGGGCTGCTCGGAGCGGACCTGATCGGGTTCCAGCGCCCCTCCGACACCAGCAACTTCCTGCGCTGCGTCCGCCGCTTTGCCGGACACACCGTCCGCCAGCAGCAGGTCCACGTGAAAACCGAGGACGGCATCTCGTACGTCTCCCGCGCCGAGTCCTTCCCCATCTCCATCGACGTGGACCAGATCACCGAACTGGCCAAGCGGGAGGACGTCATTGAGCGTTCCAAGCAGATCCGCCGGGAACTGGGCGACCCCAAAACGGTGCTGCTGGGCGTGGACCGCCTGGACTACACCAAGGGCATCAGCCACCGGCTCAAGGCCTACGGCGAACTCCTCGAAGACGGCAGGCTCACCGTCGAAGACGCATCGCTGATCCAGGTGGCCAGCCCCAGCCGCGAGCGCGTGGAGCAGTACCGGCTGCTGCGCGAAGAGGTGGAGGGCACCGTGGGCCGGATCAACGGCACCTACGACACCATGGGCAGCACCGCCATCCGCTACCTGCACCACAGCTACCCGGTGGAGGAAATGGTGGCGCTCTACCTGGCCGCCGACGTCATGCTGGTCACCGCACTGCGCGACGGCATGAACCTGGTGGCCAAGGAATACGTCGCCGCCCGGATCAACAACACCGGCGCACTGGTGCTCAGCGAGTTTGCCGGCGCCGCCGACCAGCTGCGCCAAGCGGTCCTGGTGAACCCGCACGACATCGACGGGCTGAAGGCCTCCTTCCTCGAGGCCATCGAGATGCCCGACCGCGAGGCCCAGCGCCGGATGCGCCTGATGCGCCGGCAGGTCCTGCAGAACGACGTCGAGCGCTGGTCCAAGAACTTCCTCAACGCCCTGCAGCAGGGAGAAGTGGAGAACGCACAGTGAGCAACCTTCCGGACGGCCTTTACGAAGCGCTGCAGCAGCTGGCGGCAACCGACACGCTGCTCGTCGCGTTGGATTTCGACGGCGTGCTGGCACCGCTGGTGGAACACGCCGACGACGCGCGGCCGCTGCCCGGATCGGCCGCGGCGGTACGGGCCCTCGGCGCCCTGCCGCACACCTTCACGGCCATGATCTCCGGCCGGGCGCTGGACAGTCTGCGCCGGGCCGCCAGTCCTGCTCCGGAGACCCTGCTGATTGGCAGCCACGGCGCGGAGGCCTGGACCGGGCCCGACGCCGAACCGCTGCTGTTGACTCCGGACCAGGCCGAGCTGCTCGGCCGGGCCCGGGAGGCCGTGGAAGAGGTGGTGAACTCCCATCCCGGCACGTGGCTGGAGGCCAAGCCCGCCGGCGTCGTGCTGCACACCCGCAGCGCACCCGACAACATCGCCTCGGCCGCCACCGACGCCGCCCGCGACAGTCTCCTGGCCCTCGACGGCGTCCAGGTGACCGACGGCAAGCGGGTCCTGGAGGCCTCGGTTGTGCACACCAACAAGGGCGAGGGCATCCGTGCGCTGCGGACCCTGACCGGCGCGACGGCGGTGCTCTTTGCCGGCGACGACGTCACCGACGAAAACGGCTTCGCGGCGCTGCTGCCCGGCGATCTGGGCCTGAAAATCGGTCCCGGAGACACGCGCGCTTCCTTCCGGGTGGACTCGCCCCATGCGTTCACCGCAGTGCTCGAAACACTGCTGGAAATCCGGAGTTCCGGCGCCTGAGCGAGCCGGTCACAGGGGTATGGCATACTGACCCTGTGACCGCGGCCACAACCGCTGCCACCTGTCTGCAACTTAATAGCACTTCACTACGGATCGTCGGGCACGTACCTGCCCGTGAAGGAGAAACATCATGGCAACGGTAACGTTTGACCAGGCCACACGCCTGTACCCGGGCACTGACCGCCCGGCAGTTGATAATCTCAGCCTGGAAATCGCCGACGGCGAATTCCTGGTTCTCGTGGGCCCCTCCGGCTGCGGAAAATCCACCTCCCTGCGCATGCTCGCCGGGCTCGAAGACGTGAACTCCGGCCGCATCCTCATCGGAGACCGGGACGTCACCGACGTGCCGCCGAAAGACCGTGACATTGCCATGGTTTTCCAGAACTACGCCCTTTACCCGCACATGTCAGTGGCCGACAACATGGGCTTTGCCCTGAAGATCGCCGGCATCGGCAAGGAAGAGCGGATGGAACGCGTCCGCGAGGCAGCAAAGCTGCTGGACCTCGAGGACTATCTGGACCGCAAGCCGAAGGCCCTCTCCGGCGGCCAGCGCCAGCGCGTCGCCATGGGCCGGGCCATCGTGCGGAACCCTCAGGTGTTCCTGATGGATGAGCCCCTCTCCAACCTGGACGCCAAGCTGCGCGTGCAGACCCGCACCCAAATCGCGTCGCTGACCCGCCGCCTTGGCGTCACCACCGTCTACGTCACCCACGACCAGGTCGAGGCCATGACCATGGGCGACCGCGTGGCAGTGCTCAAGGACGGCATCCTGCAGCAGGTGGATACCCCGCGCAACCTCTATGACCACCCGAACAATGTCTTCGTGGCCGGCTTCATCGGCTCCCCCGCCATGAACCTGCTGGAGCTGCCGGTGGTGGACGGCGGCGTCGCATTCGGCGGCGCGGTCTATCCGGTGGCGAGTTCCGTCCTCGGTGCCGCCGCCGGCAACACGGTCACGGTTGGCGTGCGTCCCGAGGACCTGGAGATCGTGGATTCCTCCGGTTCGGGCCTGAAGGTGGAGGTCGACGTCGTTGAGGAACTCGGCGCCGACGCCTACGTTTACGGGCACACCACTCTGGACGGCACGGATCGGGACATGGTGGTCCGCGTCGACGGACGCCGCCCCCCGCTGAAGGGCGACACCCTGTATGTCCGCCCGCAGCCGGGCCATGTGCACCTGTTCGACACCGCCAACGGTGAGCGCCTGGCCGACCAGGCCTGATCCCGCCGGTTGACCTGCGGTGGCCCCTCCACCTGAACTAGACTCGTGGATGGGGCCACCGCACTGCTGTTTAACTTCCAACAGCTCGATAAAGGGCACGTGCTTATGACCGAACCTGCAGGCGCAAACTGGCGCGACGAGCCAACTGACTATAACCAGCCGGGCAAACTTCCGCGCCCGCATGCCTCCACACCGGAAGCAGCCCTCGGCTCCCTGAACATTACCGCCGCTTCCATGGACCCGGCCCTGCTGGATCTGCCCTGGCACCTGCCGCTGGAGGACTGGCCCAAGGACAACTTGGCCGCACTTCCCCGGGGCATTTCCCGCCACGTCGTCCGTTTTGCCCGGATGGGCGACTCGCTCATCGCGATCAAGGAAACCAGCGAACACGTGGCCCGGCAGGAATACCACATGCTGAGGAAGCTGCGCCGGCTCAACGTTCCCTCGGTCGCCCCGGTGGCCGTCATTACCGGGCGCTATGACGTACACGGCGAGGAGCTGCAGCCGGTCCTCGTGACCAAACACCTTCGCTTTTCGCTGCCCTACCGCGCCGTCTTTTCGCAGACCCTGCGCGAGGTCACCCTCACCCGACTGATCGATGCCCAGGCCCTGCTGCTGGTGCGCCTGCACCTGGCGGGGTTCTATTGGGGCGATGTGTCGCTGTCGAACACCCTGTTCCGCCGCGACGCCGGCGCCTTTGCCGCCTATCTGGTGGACGCGGAAACCGGCGAACTCTATCCGGAGCTTTCCCGGGGCCAGCGCGAGTACGATCTGGAGATTGCCCGGGTCAACATCGCCGGTGAGCTGATGGACCTTGCCGAGGGCGGCCTGATCGAGGAGACCGTGGATCCGCTGGCCACCAGCGAACGGATCATGGACAGCTACCGGAACCTGTGGGCTGAGCTGACGGAAAAGGAATCCTTCGAACTCGGCCAACGCTGGCGCGTCAACGCCCGCATCCGCCGGCTGAACGACCTGGGGTTCGACGTCGACGAACTCACCATCAAGAGCACAGCCGACGGCACCCAGGTCCAGCTGCAGCCCAAGGTGGTCGACGCCGGCCACCACCAGCGCCGCCTGCTGGGCCTGACCGGCCTCGATGCGCAGGAGAACCAGGCCCGCCGCCTGCTGAACGACATGGACTCCTACCGCGCCGACAACAATCCGGATCTCGATGAGGAGCTCAGTGCGCATCTCTGGGTGACCCAGGTGTTCGAGCCGATCGTTAAATCAGTGCCGCGCGAGCTGGGCAGCAAGCTGGAACAGGCCGAAGTGGTGCACGAGGTGCTCGAGCACCGCTGGTACATGTCGGAAAAGCAAAACCGAAACGTTCCCATGGCCGAAGCCGTGCAGTCGTACATGGACACCGTGCTCCGGCACCGCCGGGACGAGGCGGCAATCCTGCTGACCGCAGACACCCGGACCATGAACATCCTCGAATCCGGCGGCACGCCCGACCAGGAATGACAGTGCTAATGACCCGGAATTGGGCCCCAGCGGTCTAGCGCCACCGGTTCAGCGCGCGGTTCAGCGCGCGCAGCCGGTCGGGCGCAGCTGGTCCCACTATTGTGCCCAATGTCACGAACCGTTCGGGAAAAGCCTCCGGCGGCAGTTCGTTAACGAAGATGAGCAACGATCATCCGAGACAGGAGGACGCGACCGGCCTATGTCCACACCAGCTGTTTCCCGCACACCGGGATCCGCCCTTAGAACCATCCCCGTCCATATGCCCCCGCCCGGGCGCGAATGGTGGCGGTCTTCGGTTATTTACCAGATCTATCCCCGGTCGTTCCGAGACCTGCGCGGCGACGGAGTCGGTGACCTGCCGGGCATTACCAAAGAGATTCCGGCCCTGGCGGAGCTGGCGATTGACGCCGTCTGGCTGTCGCCGTTTTACCGGTCTCCGCAGAAGGACGCCGGCTACGACGTGGCGGACTACTGTTCTGTGGACCCGATTTTCGGCACCCTGGACGACTTTGACGCGTTGGTAGCCCGGGCCGCCGAATATGGAATCCGGGTCATCGTGGATCTGGTCCCGAATCACTGCTCCGACCAGCATCACCTCTTCCAGGCGGCACTGGCGGCAGATCCCGGGTCGCCGGAACGCGACATGTTTATTTTCCGCGACGGCCGCGGCCCCCAGGGCGAGCTCCCGCCGAACAACTGGCAGTCACACTTCGGCGGCCCGGCTTGGACCCGGACCACCCACCCGGACGGCACCCCGGGACAGTGGTACCTGCATCTTTTTGATTCCTCCCAGCCCGACTTCAACTGGGACAATCCGGCAGTGCGGACCGAATTCGAACGGATTCTGCGCTTCTGGCTCGACCGCGGCGTGGGGGGCTTCCGGGTGGACGTGGCGCACGCGCTGATCAAGAAGTCAGGTCTGCCGGACTGGGGCGGCGCTGCGGACGGCGCATCGTCCGAGGGTTTTCCTGGCTCGGCGGCTCCCATGTTCGGCCAGGCAGGCATCCACGATATTTTCCGGTCCTGGCGGAAGCTCCTGGACGAGTACGACGGCGACCGCGTGCTCTGCGCCGAAGCCAACGTTGATCCGGTGGAACGGATCACCGACTGGGTCCGCTCCGATGAAATGCAGCAGGCCTTCAACTTCGCGTACCTGAACCACCCGTGGGATCCGGCGGCGCTGCGCGGCATCATCGAGTCCTCCCTCCGGGCCTTCGACAAGGTCGATGCTCCGACCACGTGGGTGCTGTCCAACCACGACGTCGTCCGGCATGTGTCGCGGTTCGGGCTGGAGTCCAACAAGCTGCGCAGCGGGGACGGCATCGGGCCACGGGACAGCCAGCCGGACTATCTGCTCGGCGCCGACCGGGCACGTGCCGCCACCATGCTGATGCTGGGCCTGCCCGGCGGCGTGTATCTCTATCAGGGCGAAGAGCTCGGGCTGCCCGACCACACCCTGATGCCCGATGAGTTCCGGCAGGATCCCACCTACCACCGCACCGCCGGGGTGCGGGTGGGCCGTGACGGCAGCCGCGTCCCGCTGCCGTGGAGGGTCAGCGAACCCTCCTTCGGCTTCAGCTCCACCGGGAGCTCCTGGTTGCCGCAGCCGGCGTATTGGGGCCGCTATTCCCGGGACGTTGAGCAGCGGGATCCGTTCTCGTCGCTGAACATGTACCGCACGGCCCTTTCCCGGCGTCGGGAGCTGGGACTTGGTCATGGATCGCTGGAGTGGTGGCCGGAGCACGACGCCGAGGGCCTGGTGGCCTTCGTGAACAACAATGTCCTGGTGGCAATGAACATGGGCGACGCTCCGGTGCAGCTTCCTGAGCTTCCCGTCCTGGCCACCAGCTCGCCGTCTGCCTTGGAAGGCACCCGGCTGCGGCCCAACCGCACCGTGTGGCTGCGGCTCGATTAGCTGGCTTTGCCCGGGTTGAGGATTCCGGCAGCGGGTCTGGGGTCAGGCGAGGATGCTACCGGGCGCCCATGAAACGTGCGTAGCGGTCAAGGATCTGCGGCCAGGCGGTGGAGAATCCGCCATGGGTTTCCACGGCTTCAGCAACTCCGCCGAGGCCGGAATGCGTGAGGCTGACGCGAGTAGCGTCGTCGCTGACCGGAGTAAAGGTGATGCGGACTTCAGTGGGAGTCTGCGGGCTGTGGCCGGCTACCCAATCCAAAACGAGCTCGGCATCCTGCACCCTGCTGTTGACGGCTGCCCACACTGCTGTTTGCCCCTCCGGCCCCGTCTCGGTCAGGGAGGCGGCCTCAAACTCCGGATGCGTGCCTTCCCCGAATTCCGTGTACTCCTCCGGCCACCAGAGGTGCAGGTATTCCGTAAAGCCGTTGAATGCTTCGTGAAGCTCACGGGGCACCTCGCGCTCAATAACGATGTCCTGCACAGCAGCCGACTCCTTGGCAGGTTCGGGCTGTTCGGCATGGGAAAAGAGGGAGGAGTTCATCGTTCCAGCCTAGCCGGATCGTGTCGGAGCGCGAACGTGCTCAATCTCTCGCGAGATGGCAGTAAGTGCTCTTCCCGGGGCCGGGACGTGCAGTTTCTGCCATCTCGGCGCAAAGAGAACCAGGGCCCGGGAGGGTGCCGGCGGGCCTGGAACACCCTGGTTAAACAAGTAAGGCCCCGCCAATGGCGGGGCCTTACTCTCTGAACAACCGGTGTCTTTCAACCGTAAATATTGTCCGGCGGTGACCTACTCTCCCACATCCTCCCGGATGCAGTACCATCGGCGCTGTGGGTCTTAGCTTCCGGGTTCGGA
>NZ_JASKLX010000017.1:0-59733 GCF_030125555.1 Arthrobacter sp. zg.Y820 | reverse complement strand
CTTACTTCATTGAGTCGCGGGCATTCCTCACCCTCGAGAACACGGGTTCAACCTCAGCCAGCACCATATCCGTTGTTCACGGACTCTGCGACTCTGTGACTCTGTGAGATCACGAGTATGCACTTACTGGCCTGACTTCGTGGGATGTTCACCCAGGCCTCCCTGCACATCCACCTGGCTGCATTTCGATCGCCCGAATCTTGATGCATCTGTACGACCCCGGGGAGTGGGGGCACCAAAGGGCGCGTTGACCAACAGAGTCTGTAACTCCGTGACTCCCCGGCTGCGTTTTCGGTGGCCGGCACTGCTCCGTGACTCACTGAGTTCCATACTCACTGAGCCTGGCGCCCGGAGCCCGTCCTTGCTTGCTTACTTCATTGAGTCGCGGGCATTCCTCACCCTCGAGAACACGGGTTCAACCTCAGCCAGCACCATATCCGTTGTTCACGGACTCTGCGACTCTGTGACTCTGTGAGATCACGAGTATGCACTTACCGGCCTGACTTCGTGGGATGTTCACCCACGCCTCCCTGCACATCCACCTGGCTGCATTTCGATCGCCCGAATCTTGATGCATCTGTACGACCCCGGGGAGTGGGGGCATTGAAGGGCGCGTTGACTAACAGAGTCTGTAACTCCGTGACTCCCCGGCTGCGTTTTCGGTGGCCGGCACTGCTCCGTGACTCACTGAGTTCCATACTCACTGAGTCTGGCGCCCGGAGCCCGTCCTTGCTTGCTTACTTCATTGAGTCGCGGGCATTCCTCACCCTCGAGAACACGGGTTCAACCTCAGCCAGCACCATATCCGTTGTTCACGGACTCTGCGACTCTGTGACTCTGTGAGATCACGAGTATGCACTTATCGGCCTGACTTCGTGGGATGTTCACCCACGCCTCCCTGCACATCCACCTGGCTGCATTTCGATCGCCCGAATCTTGATGCATCTGTACGACCCCGGGGAGTGGGGGCATTGAAGGGCGCGTTGACTAACAGAGTCCGTAACTCCGTGACTCCCCGGCTGCGTTTTCGGTGGCCGGCACTGCTCCGTGACTCACTGAGTTCCATACTCACTGAGTCTGGCGCCCGGAGTCTTCCGCCCTATGCCTCTAAACCGCGGGCATCCCGCCTCGCTCCCGAGTACAGGGTTCATAACGGCCCGTCATCATGAACCTAGTTAATGGCTCACAGACACGCGGACTCCGTGAGTTTCCATGTCTGGATTGCATGCCAGGTTGTCTGAAATGTTCATCTTGGACCGTCCGCCCCAGCGTATTCAACTTACTGCATTGCACGCTGCAGGTCAGCGATTGACCCCATAACGCCGTGAGTGCCCGGCCCGAGCGCAGTTGTGACACGACGATCGCTGTAAATCGAGATGCATCTGTACAACCCCGGGGGAGTGGGGACATCAAACGGCGACTTTACTAACAGAGTCTGGAAGTCTGTGACTCCCCAACTTTGGTTATCGGTGACTCTGGCACTCAAAGACGAACTTACAGACTCTGCGTGTCACGGACTGAAATCCCATCAAATTCAGTAAATGGCTGATAGCTTGGGCTCAATCGCATGCCGGCGACCACTGGATTAGCAGTTCCCATCTTTTGTGAACCCCGCTCAGTTAGAGCGTGGACCCATTCCTTCGTCGTCGGCGCCCAGCAGCTCAATGACAGAAGGAAGCATCAATGAGGGTCGTCGCCGTCATCAACCAAAAAGGTGGTGCAGGTAAGTCCACCACGGTGATGAATCTGGGCGCCGTTGCGGCGGAGCATTCCAAGGTCCTCGTCGTTGACGTCGACCCCCAGAGGTCCGTGACGACCTGGGCTGAAACCGCAGACCAGCTCCCAGAGAGCAAGCAGCTGCCCTTCGACGTCGTCAGTGAAACTGATCCCTCTCTGCTCAAGCAGATGCGTGATCTCGACTACGACACTATCTACGTGGATACCCCGGGAAATCTGGACAATGCAGAAGTCCTGAAAGCCGTCGTGGACAACTCTGACTTCGTCCTGCTGCCCAGCGAGCCCACCGCTCTGGCCATGCTTCCCCTGATCAACACCTTTAGCTCCATCGTTCAGCCCAGCGGCTTGGACTACCGGGTTTTAGTCACACAGGTAGATTCACGCTCCATCAGCGACGCGACCGAGGCGCAGGAAACCCTGCGGGAGTACGGGTTGAAGGTCTGCAAGTCCTTTGTCCGCTCATACAAGATTCATGAACGCGCTCCCATGACGGGCAATGTCGTCACTACATACGAGACAAGCCGGAACGCGGAAAAGGCAGCCGGGGACTACAAGGACGTCGCCCGGGAGTTGCTGAGCATCTGGGTCAACGAGAACAGGGGATAGGGACCATGGCCGTCAAAAGAAGTTTCAAGGACATGTTGCCGCCCCCTCCCGCCGTACCTGCGACGACATCGATCCCACAACAGCCGGAACCGCAGGTCTCACCACCGGCTGCGGTCCAGCCGCAGGTGGGCCCAAACGGCCAGCCGGTCAGGCCACCGGTCGCGGCCAAACCGGCTCCGGCAGCTGCTCCCGTACAGGCGACGCAGCAGGCGTCTGCCGCGGGGGAGGAAGACCTGCCAGCAGCTTCGGTGCGTCCCCACTACACACAGCTTGTCCGCAAGGAGCTGCGGGTTTTCCAGGACCAGGCCATGGACCTGAAGATCCTGACCATGACGATCAATAACTCCAAGCTGGGCATGGGGGAGCGGATCACGGATAACACCCTGGTCCGGGTGGCCATTGATCTGCTGCTGGAGCGCAAGGCAGATCTATCGGGCACCACGGAGAGCGAACTGCGCGACTCCTTGAACCTGCCGCCGCGGTATTAGGGACGCGCCGTGTGCCCGGGCACCGTTCCTCGGCTGCCGGATTGGAACATTTCCTGCCCTGTTCCACAGGCCGGGAAATACCAGACTCACGGACTAACAGAGTCTGGTGGTCCTAGCCGGCAGCTTGGAAGGCCAGATCGGCCAAGGTCAGGTCATCGGGGGGGCCCTCGAAGTCCTCCCACGGATAATCATCCTCGGGTGCTGGTAGGAGTGGCACGACGTTGGAATGGCGGGAGAGCCAATCGCGCCATTGGGCGCGCTGGATCCGATAGGTGTGGATCTGCGCTGCGACGGCCTCGAGGACCCCGAAGTATTCGGCCAAGGTGTTCAGCGAGGTGGCGGCCACGACGGACCATCCGGCGTCCCGGGAGGCCAGGTTCCAGGCTGCAAGCATTTCCAGTGCCTCGGTGGCTGCCGTCCGGGACAGTCCGGTGGTTCGGACGACTTCCATGGTCGAGAGGGGGACAGGGGAGTTCTCCAGCGCCTCGTACACGAAGGCCGCCGGCAGCCCCAATTCCCTAAAGACCGGGCGCAGGGCATGCACCTTCCCCTTCTTCCATGGCAGCTCCTTCACGGCCTTCAACGTGGTTTCCGGAATGGTCAGCATGTAAAGATCACCCTTGGTGCCGCGGCCGGCTTCGATCAGGACCACCAACGGATCCTTCTCGGAACGCAAGCCGCGCAGGTGGAAACCAACAGTGGTGTGGTCCATACCGGTGGCCACGGCCAAGGCCCGGTCACCGAACTCAATGTAACGGCTGGCACTCTTGTGGGCGGCTTCCCCCAGGGCGCGCAGCACCATCCTCCGCGCCAGTCCTATCCGGGTCTGGTACCGGTATTCCACCAGACGTAGAGCGTTCCGCCAGGAACGGATGAAGCGATGCTCGTTATCGTCGGTAAGGATCACCGAGTTACCACCATGTAAGCCCCCCGCCTGTGTGGGGGGCCCGCTTGTGGGGGAGATACGGACATTGTTCTTTCCATGTGGTTGATCCTGGTTTCTTTGTACGAAGCTGAGGGCATTGCGCCAGTCCCGCTGCAGTGCCGCGACCCGGTGACGGGCCGGATAGCGTGCATAGAAAGAGGCTAGTCCGGGCCAAAGTCCCTGCTTCATCCGGCGTTGGACCTCGGTAAGTGCCAGTCCTGCGGCGACTGCGCCGGCGATGACACCCTGGCGTGCCTCGGAGTCGGATTGGTACCGGTTCACCTCGTACAAGCCGGTGACGGCGATGCGCTGCATGGCACGGGAAATCCGCAGGCTCTGTTCGACGCCGGCCGGACCGGGGGATTCCAAGGCGGCCGGGGTTGCCTGCTCCAGCCGGTAGGCGCGGGCGGCAGCGATGTCCCGGGCCAGCTCGGCTGTGAGTGCTTTCCATACGTCTGCGCTGTTCCGTCGGCGGGCGACGTCGTAGGCCATGGACAGGCTCATGGCCAGCATTTGGTGTCCGCCCCGCTTGTGGGGGCTGCCTGGTGTCCGCATACAGCCGTGCAGCAGGTTCTGGTGCGGGGTTTTATCCAGGGTCCTGAAACGGGTCCCGAGCGCTTCAACGAGATCACGGGCCTCGGAGAAGCTCACCCGTTCGGCCAGGGGGATGTAGAGATGGCGGCCGCCATTGGGGGAGTAGTCCTCAATCCAGCGGCCGCCGACACTGTGCAGTAACGACTGGGCGGTCCGGACGTCGGCTTCGACCCAGTCCACTCCGGCGATGGAGGAGTCAAAGTCCAGGAAGATGGCAGCGCAGGTTCCGTCCTTGCCGAAGATCCGCACGGCTGCCGGATGGGACGGCAGCCCCGGCGTCAGGTCGCGCTCAAAGCGCTGCGGATAGGAGCGGCCGCCATCCTTGGACAGGCGCACACGGGGCTGTCCAGCAAGCAACGGAGCCAGGGACGACCAGAGCTGCGAGGGTTCGTCTCGCGACGTGGGCACGCTCGACACGCTGTGACTCTGTGAGTCTGGCAGTTCGGGGGCAGGCTGATGTACGATGGTGTTATTCCCCTAACGGAATGAAAAAGGACCGGCTCTCCCTAACAGGAATGACGGTTGTAAAAAAAATCGACTTTCGACCTGCGTCGCCGGCAAGCTTGTCAGGCGAAAGTCACATACTTCGAAGGCCCGCTATCCTGCGGGCCTTCTGTATTTAAGCGATACGGCTGATCGGAAGTTCCTCCTGCTGCTGGTGGATTCCATCCAAATCGGTGTTCTCGATACGCTCGGCCACAACACTGGCCACCCAGTCGCTGACGTACCTGTAGCCTTCGGCGGCAGCGATTTCACTGACAACTTCCGCTTTGTCGGTCGCCAGACGGAAGCCAATGAGCTTACGGTCTCCCTTGGAGCGGCGCCCAACACGCTTCGGTCCTTCAGTGGTCATGATCTTGTCCTTACATATCCGGCCCCTGGGGGAGGGCTTTCAGTCCATCTCAGTCTGAACAACATCGGCTGGACGGGTGGCCCAGGATGATCTAAAACTGTTTCCGATATCTAAAAACTATCACCGGGCCCCAGCCACCTCCCGGATTAAGGGAAAACAGAAACTCCATCGTGTCGCGGGTCGGGCCAGGGCTCAAATCCTCCCGCAGGTCTCTTGAAGAGAAGCCAGGCCTCCAACCACCACCGCTTGCTGATCCATGCCGCCTACGCTGCGGGCGGTGGAACTAGACGATGAAACCCTGGCCGAGCTCGGAGGGCTCTGCGGCTTAGATGATGACCTCGCCAGGCAAATCACCGCCGCTTCCAAGTGAATTCGCGGCCTGCATACCCAAATCCATCCCGCCTTGGAATGGGTATTGGGCCCGCACCTAGACCATCCGGCGGTCGCGGATCTGCTCACCCTCTACCTAACTCCCGCTGCCTTGAAGACCGCCGGCCGCGGACACGTCAAAGCACGGCTGAGGAAGCATGCCCCACGCGCCGCCGAACGCCTGACCGAGGCTGTGTTCACCACCCTGGAGCAAGCAAACGGTCGTGGTCGTGGACACCGGTGCGGCCGGGATCGTGCTGCCCAAACTCGCTGAGCAGCTACTGGCACTGCGCCGGCAGCGCGACGAGATCGTTTCCCAGCTCGAAACTCTGGTGGAGGTCCACCCTCTTAATGAAGTCCTGACCTCGATGCCTGGCATCGGCGTCAGGACTTGCGCTCGGTTCCTTACCGAAGTCACCGGCAAGCACTTCGCTTCCGCCGCCCATCTGGCCTCCTACGCCGGAATCGCTTCGGTCACGCGCCGCTCGGGGACCTCGATCCGAGGTGAACATCGGAGCCGGAGAGGTAACAAGAAACTCAAACGTGCCTTGTTCCTCCCAGCCTTCGCGGCCCTGAATCACGCGCCCTCGAGGGCGTATTGCAGGCGCAACCGCGTTGAAGGTAAACGCCCAACCAGGCGATTATTGCCCTAGCCCGGCGACGCTCGGATGTCCTTTTCGCCATGCTTGGCGACGGAACCCTCTACGAAGACACCGCCCCCCCCCCCATAAACCTACCCGGGCAGCTTGACCGAAATCATAGAGCCCCTAATCTCTGTCCTTCATATCGTGTAGAGGCGGCAAACGTCATCCACCGCCCTGCGCCGTGAAGTTACTCAGGACGGGCGTTGCACGATTGATCAGCAAGCCAGCCTGGGTTCATTGAACATTCATATAGATTGCCCTCGGGTCCACATTTGCTCCCCGGAAAATGTCGGCGACGTCTTCTGAACGTCCCTGATTCTTGTGTGTGAGTATCACCGCTTTAGCAAGAAGGCCGCTTCTGTGTTGTCCAAAACTGGTTCTTGATCCGAGGAGTGCGGGGTCATATGGTTCGTGCGCATAACCAATCCCAGGTGCGAGTTTACAAATCAGCGCGGAGGTGGTGCCCAAGGACAGTGAAGAGCCTGAAAATTTGCTTGCAAGATATACAAGCTCTTCATGCCCCACAGAAATTGGTAGATAGATGACTACCGCATCGCGGCGAGGGTATAGCACCCTGGACGATGCAATTTTCGCATGAAACGCCGCACTGATCTCCGGGGTGTACCGCTGAACCGCAGCCCAGACTTCCGGCCCTAACGACGCGTCACCGAGACTCATATAAACGCGGGTGCCGACTCTGAGATTGTCAGAGGCGGGAGAGCGATAATAAATGAAGCCAGGCGAGACAAAAGGGCGCAGCGAGGGGACATCTACTATAACTTCATCGGTCCCTTGTAATACCTCGAAGCGCTCTGGTTCGAGCAAAACCCGTACGCCGTTGATCACAACGATTACAGATTTTCCTCTTCGATCGCTTACCCGAATTCGTTGGCGAAAGCTGTACCCTGAAGTCGCAGCTTGAAGCTCTTTTTCCAATACAGGATCCGACATCCCCTCCTTCGTGAGCTTGTCATCGATCTCATCCATCCCGCTATGGTGCGTCCTATAAATATGCTCAGAAAGAGGGCCGGCAAGGCCGCTTATAGATCCAGACGACGCAACTACCTCATCGCCGTATAGAGCAACAGCTTCTTCATTACGCGGTGCGATTCTATACATATCTAGCACACCTCGAACAGCCGGATCCAAGAGCTCATTGTTATTCATGATCGAGGCCTATCGATTTCATGGAACTACCAGGCGACACTGCCATGGCTACAGCTATCCCCAATATCGCCTTATCTATCGCAGTGCAATAAGCGCGGAGTGAAGCTCGCGCTAAAACCCGCTCGATCATATGCCAGACAACAAACCATCCACTACGTACATAAAACGTATCGTCAACGATGCCGGCCCCACTTGTCGACGCAAAGTATGCCCCGGAAACATTTGTAATCGCAGTACGAGCCTTCGCCGCTGACGACCCTAGGCAGGCTCTAATAAGCTCAGACCCATCGCTACCATTCTCTACCGATATGGCTCCCAGATCTTGAATACCCTGATTTAGGAACGCGAGGAATACGTCCCCACAGAGCATGCCTAGATCCTGTGCCGGGTCACCAGCATTAAACTCATCCCAGTCACAGATCCACAGTTTCCCACTTCGGTCCAATAGGAACTGGTCTAGGCGGAGATCGCCATGTATTGGTCTACGTCGGGACGGGTCGAGTCTTGTTGAAACCTGGCACAAAGTCGCTCTCTGCGAATGAAGTATCGCCCAGATTTCAATTTCAGCACCAGATAGGTTCCAGAAGGAGTCGAAGTCCAACGCGTCGAGAAGCTCCACAACTGTTTTTCCTGGCGCACTCGATGCGTTTGGTGGAGGAGCCATGGACCCATCGCTTCCGTGTATTCCGCCTAGGCTCTTTCCCATCTCGGTCCACAAGTCGGTATCATACTCATCTACCCTCAACGCCAGCGGAAGCGATCGACCATCAACATACTCGTAGACCAGTACACGTGTCTCGGCGTCCTCTGCGATCAGTTCTGGCGTAGAGACAGAACCGACTTCTAATTGTCGGAATAGATGGTCGGCGTCCTTACAAGCTATAAAACGGGCATCTGCACCAGGAACATCTCTGAGCTGTTTAGCGAAAATAATTCGCTGACTCTCTGTCCTAAGAACGGCATTGTGATTCCGTCCGAAAAAGCTGTTATCGCTAGTGTGCTCGTAAACAGCATCGCCCAGTAGACGAGTGAGCACATCCACTACATTCTCCAAAGGTGCACCCGTTGGTCTCAATTCACCAAACCTCCGACTTCTTCGAAGCCGAACAACTCACCTGTGAACGTGAACGGCTGCCTCACGAACAAGTCATTAATGGCTTCGAGGAAATACTCTTCGTGGCTAGGCGAATAAGCACTGATGCGAAACTGCACATAATGATAGAGTAAGCGCAGGATAAAACTGTAGTGCAAATTCTCCGAGAGTCCCACCAAGTCAAGCCCGGCTTCTCTTGAATAAGAGCTAAGAAAAAGTCGTCCCGCGTGCACAGCCGATATCTCATCGAATGCCCCCATGGGCGACATAATGTTTTCATACAGATCGCCGAGAAACCAACCGGCATCGAACGCGACTGGTGCAACCGGTAACGAATCCTCCATAAGTATGCTCACACGCTTGTTCTCGTCACTCCTCACCATATTTGCGAGAGAAAATTCTCCGTGACAGGGCTCCAGTTCATGCTGGCTTTTATACCAGGTCACCAACTGATTCAAGCGCTCATTATCGACAAACTGACGAATCGATTCCAGGGCTGCGTGGGCGACCTCCGAACCGTAGGGGTTGGACCCATGGATATCGAGCAATTCTATAATATCGGGAACAGGCCGAGAATCTGGCATATTATCTATTCCTGACGCCGAACTGCGTAGAGCGCCGCAAGCGCTGCCGAGCATCTCGATTAGACCCAGCTTGTCCTCAGCGTTAAGATCGCTGACCAAGTTCAGCTCGTCTAGAACCGGCTTAGATTGCGACGTAAAGTAAGCCCGCCCATTCCTTGCGATAACGCCAGGATCACAAATTACTTCTTCCGCTAAGGAGTTGTCGGGTGTGAACGGTACGCAACTCTCCCGCGGGAATCCCGCGTTGTTGCTAGCGGTCCGTATCCAAATAAACCCATCCTGATGTTCGAAAATATGGGTAGCTTTGCGCGTCGTCGTGAAAGAAGCGATAGGTAGTGGCTTGTTATTCAAGACGTAAGTCTCTCTTTTAGTAGTTGTAATCCATTCATAAGTGGTGCACTCCCGGTGCGTTCAACCTGTTTCGTTCCACTACTGAGCGCCGGCACAAACGGCGCTACGACAGTATCCGGCATGGATCGTAGCTTTGTAAGCCACGGTTCCGGATCTATTCCGGGGGGAAAGGATGGCGTGAAAACTTTCGGCCCTTTGCAAGCATGTAGGCACAGCTGCGAGGGCCGGTCAGCTAAACCCGAGACATATGAATTTACGTAATTGAAAGTCGCGGGGGATACGACAATCCCGTCAGCCCAGATGGCCAGTTCCACATGAAAAGATTCCGTAGCATCTAGCCAACTGTCGCTAAACACTGAGCCTGGCGTTAGGAGCTGCTGGACGGCCGCCGTCGTCACAAACTGCTGCGCAGATTCTGTGACCATTACCCTAATATTGAACTTTGGAAAGGCGATCTTCGCCCAGTTGAGGTTGTACGGAGTGAACATCGCGCTCGAGGCACCAGTTACTATGACAAGTACGTTCTTCAAAATTCTACCGGCCTAGGTGATGATGGAAAAATAACGTGTGGGTGAACATGACATCGTGAAAGCCTCAACGATATCTACTAGCTCCAGGTCAAGTATCTTTTCGGGCGCTTCGACCAAGCTGGAACGATCGGAACTCATAATCAAGATCTGAATCAAAAACTCCAAGATCATATTTGAAGCGGTACTGTAACGAATCCATTTTGCGAGACTATTGTGGGATTTGACCGATAGGTCCTCGAAGTAGCTCCGGTTCTGCTCTGAAAGAATCTCCGCCTGGCGCCTAAACGCATCCTCTATCGAAGCTGTTTTTGCCCCTTCAATGCTGAAGATCGTATGAAGGATGCTTCCCGCTGTTGAGCGGTGAGATATCACTCGAGGGGAGTAGCACAGTCCATCGTGGTCTCGCAAAGTACTGAATAGAAGGGACACCGAGTCTGCGTAGAGATACTGAAGCGCGGCTGTTTGCGCTAATGCTATAGGTCGACTCGAGGGGAGCGTGGGGATGGAGAGAATGACACTCGATCGAGCCGCGCCGAAGTTGTAAATTGCCTTGCTACTGCCTCTCAAATTCGTACCGAAATCTTCTGAAGGGCGCCCAGGGGCGTGTAGTAGCGAATCATCCAAACACGATAATGCCTCCTCGGCACCGATTGTGTCCAGGCCACGAAATAGAACAAACATCTGGGAAGCGGCAGATAGATTCGAGATCTGGCCGGGAGAGAATTTATCCGACTTCAACTCGATCCACTGGGGCTTCACCTTTCTCCAGATTTGGTCCTGAATAATTGGCAGTAAAGATTTCGGATAAGTTACTTCAGTACTGTATAGCCCTCTAGAATCAAGCAGCTCAAGACTCTTAATTATTCGTTGAATTTCTGCCAAGGCCGATGCGACTTCACCTGGTCTTCCATCAAAGGCGAGGACATGATGGTCCGTACTCGAAGTTACAGTTATGTCATAAGGATCGGCTTGGCGCTTTAGGAATGTAGAGACCCGTCCGGATATGGTCGATCGGGAGCCTGCCGGTATATAAACGACGCGCAGCGATGCATCCAACGTGGGCGTGAACGATCCGACCAGGATGGCTGCTTGCCTACCGTTCCTGATGGTAGTGAGCGGTATCTCCGAGAGCATCATTTCAGCATCATCTCTGGGACTGTGAAAACCGGTAGCGCGTGGAGGTTCACTGCATTCCGGACAACTTCTTCCTGCGATAAAGAGGCAAGGTTCGCGTGTATTGATGACAAGTCGGCCTCACCCGCCAACGCGAGCTTGCCTGCTATCGAGGACTGCTGGTCTGGGCTAATAAGCATTGCTCGAAGTCTTTCTGTAACCTTAGCCTGAATCTTATTGAAATCTTCGCGGCTTTCGAGTAGTCGCTGGGACGCTTTAACTGCGTTCTTGATTGTCTCCTGGTCCTTCAGGCCGTCAGCCTCGGGCGGCCTGTATACGATTGAGATGCAGTCAGAACGAAGAAGGCCAAAAGGTCCGAATATACCAAGGCTGACATCGGCTTCTCGATTTTCAAGGTTGAGGATATGCCTCAGTGCTTCGACCACGCACCAGGTTGCTAGGTAGCTCGCATCCCCCAGAACGTTGAAATTGATCGGGATACCCAGCAGATGACGGCTTCGCTGGCCGTGGAAGCGTCCCTCTTCGGGGGCATTTAGTTCTGGTGCCCTATGTTCGGCAACTCCGGAGCGAGTAGGGGACGTCTCAGACCCAAACGGGTATGCAAGTACCTCCGCGGCAAAATTCCCGCACCCGACAACCGTGGGCGTGGACAACTTGATAGTTTCCGCAAGTAAGAGCACTGCTGATCGGGCTTCTGCAGTCCAGGTAGCAACGTCATACCCGAATCCATCATGTGCGAACTGCGGTGATTCATAAAGGGTTTGCTGGAGCGCGACCCAATTCTCTCGGAGACCATCCAACTTTGCTTTTGATTCTGCGGTCTCTTGACTCACTATTCGCGCTGCATGTGCAAGTGTCGCACCGTTGATGTCAGCTGACATGAGTGAATGGTGCGTCTCAACAATCCAATCTACTTGAGATGGATGAAACGTGTATGTCAACTGCATCGTATCAGAGAGAGTCCTAGCATTAAGAAGGACTCCCGCATCACTGAGACGCCTTAGCGTTTTCTTTCCAGATCCGTCGACGAGCATGTGTTCAATTACATGAACACCTCCAGCTGCTCCGTATGGATCATTTCTGTGGCCGAATGGGTATGTCCACGAGATGGAAGCAACCTCCGGATGGTTATACGGGATAACATACGGCGAACGAATGAGGAACTCCTATGAGAGATGGTTGAGTCCGAGGGGCAAGAAATTCCTGCCCCTCGGACTCGCTCGTTTAGTTCTAACGAGCCGTCTGGCTTAACAGAGTGCGGCGCTCGTGGCTCCGAGCGTTCCACAAATGGAGCTCAGGAACGTCGTGGTCCAGACGATGACTCCGGGGCCTTCAGTTGCAGCTGCATTAGCCACTTCGGCCGGCGTGGCGAAACTTGCGTACGAGTCGATCAGGCTGCTCAGGTTGTGATCCATTAGTTACTCCCAAATGTAGTAGCAGTAGTTGAATTGCAAAATGAGGGAGGCCATAATAATCAACACGCTTCCCCCTCGTACAACCTGCTAGAGAGCATGCGCTCTTGTCAAGACGCAAGCATAACAAAAATGTAACGATAAAAATGGCTAGAAACCTAGGATAGGTTGTACTAAACAGTGGAGTCGCAAGGCTTTGCCTATATGGCCAACTGACGTTAGCAACTGACAATATGCGAGCAGGCACGCCCGCCCTGGTAGGCGCTATTCCGCTCTGTAACTCTTAGAAGAGAGGTGGCTATGCAGCCAGTCCTTGAGATAAATGAGCTCATAGTGGGCTATGATGAGTCACCCGTATGTGGTCCTATTAGTGCCAAGATAGAACTCGGGACATCTATTGGGTTTATCGGCAGCAACGGTGCAGGCAAATCTTCAGTTGCGAGGACAATAGTTGGACTACAACGAGCACTAGGGGGGCGTATACTATTCCTCGGTCAGCGACTGGATGAACGCTCGCCCGAGTTTCGGCGCCTAGTTTCCATGGTTTTTGATGAAGATACTTTTTTCCCTTGGCTAACAGTCGGTGAGCACCTAAACCTGATCGCTACAGGCCATCATGTTGATAAATCACAGGTCGCGCGAGAACTTGAGTTTTTTGGTCTGGAAAATCATGCAAATGCGTTTCCTCATACCCTATCTTCTGGTCAGCGTCGCCGATTACTTCTGGCGGCCGCGTTTATCAGGCCGGCAGCATTGCTAGTACTAGACGAACCAGAGCAACGTCTAGATCCAGGTATGCGCGACCGGCTGGCAAAGCGAGTCCGAGAAAATATCGATCACGGCCAAGCCGCAATTATTATTACCCATGACGCCACCCTCCTTGAAGATACAGTCGACGCGTGCATTTTCATTGATACCCAAGTCCGTTATTTGACTCCAAGAGAGGGCGCTGAAGCAATTGCTGCGTAGCGACCGTATCGATACAGCGTCGTCTATGGGCCGGGGCAGCAGCTCCCCTGTTGCGATCACGCGAAGAGCTACCCACCGGAATCGCGTAATCGACTGGCCTAGTCGTTTGACCGACATGTACGTATCACTTCTCACTATGATGCTCGTTGGGCTCGTCTCGTACTCTGCTATCACAAGCATTCGTGAGAAAGTCACTTCTCAAGAGACAATCGTTCGCGCTGTGACGAATCCTGGGTATAGCACGCTAAGTCTGAGCGAAGGGGTAGCATGTTTCTACTTCGTGGCGGTATGTGCATTTCTAATGCTGCTTGCAAGGACAGGCCCGATAGGTGTTAACGGTCCTGCAGGGTTTTGGTGGCTGAATCTTCCACTCCGCCGCTCCGCGATGTTGGCGAAACCAGCAGTTAGATCGCTCTTTATAGTGGTGGTCTTGTTCGAAGCGATGTACCTCCCCGTCATACTTCTATCGCCAAAGACGCTGACAGCCGAAACTTTGCTATTGACGATAACTTGCACTGCATTGCTGGCAGTCGCAATCGCAATGCTTGCCTTGCTAGCGCAGGTAACGGCAAGGAAAGATCTCCTCGATCGCATCTGTATCGGCGCGATCCTCGCAGCCAGTATCGTTATCTATCTAATTGCCGTATTGAACTCAAAAGGCGGCGTTATACATCTACAGACCATGTTCTTGGCTGCTCCGTCAAACTGGCCAATACTCGTTCTCGGCGGGGCTCGATGGCCCGTATACGTAAGCGTAGCGGTAGTTGCTCTTGCTTCTCCTTTGCTGTTTATGTTCGACCGGATCCGCCGCGCTGAACTCCTCTCCAGTGGATCGCGTGCCGCTCACTTGGGCGCCTCACTCTATATCTTCGATATCAGACAACTGTCTTATGCCTTTGCCAGTAGTTCAGTAACGCGCCGTGGATTAGAAGTCGCCCGTATTTCTGGGGTGCGTCGATCATTTGTTGCTGCGCACCTACAATACTTCCTACGATTAAGAGGTAAAACTTCGACAATAGTAATGCTTGCGGTGATTCCGAGTGTGCTTCCTATTGTGTCGGGAATCAATAATCCCTTAGTTGTTGGCGGTGCCTTTGCTATGAGCGCAGCGGCAGTTGCTCTTTTGGCTAGTTATCCGATGCAGATCATGACCGAAGTTCCAGGCCTCGGACGTCAAATGCCGTTTTCCGTAGCGACCCTCCGCCGGTTAGCTGGCTGCGCGGCCGGTGTAATATTATTCTTGTGGGCTTCCTTAGTCTGCACCATAGTGTTGACACTAGGAGTAGTTACTTATGCCATCCCCATGCTGTTATTGGCGATTCCGGGACTAATCGGATGCTCCTTAACCGCAGCCCACAGTCCGAATGACGACCAACAGGGAATCACATTGGGAATGCTGGGTGCCGCGATCCTAGCTATTGTTTGCATGGTACCTTTAGTTTTGACGATCATCGTCGGCGTTATATCGCCTATATTATTACTTCTCCAGGTAGCGGCTACTGCTGGAGCGCTTTGGTGGGGGTTGAGAGTACCGCCGCGTAGACTCAGCCCTATGGATATCGATTCGTTTGAGAAAGCTTAGAAGGGGATAGATTATGGACGAGAACGTTGGTTATAGCGAGAAGCTCACGAATTACTACGATGCCATGTATCCAATTGACTTCGACACTTCAGCGACAATTGATTTTCTTGAAACTTTGGTGCCGCCAAGGTCTAGGTTTCTTGAGTTGGGCGTGGGAAATGGAAGAATTGCGCTTCCATTGGCCGACCGTGGACATGATGTCCTAGGTGTTGATAGTTCCGAAAACATGCTACAAGCTTTACGGGAAAGAGATGCTAATCGGTCCGTCCGTACGGTCCGTGGCGACTTTATTGAGTTTAACTCGGGCGAGAAGTTCGATGTGATAACTGTCGTGTTGAATACGTTCTTTGCTGCACTGACTAAGGAACGCCAGATCGAGGCATTAGCGAACGTGAAGGCGCAGTTGGAAGTCGGTGGGAAATTTGTATTGGAAGCCTTTGAGCCCACCCAGTTCCACGCCCAAACCGGTGTTTACCACGCCAGTAGGGTACTCAAGCAAGGCGCGATTATGATCGATGCGATTTCGGTCGATAGAGCTAACCAAATACTTGTTGGGGAGCACACAATTTTGGACAATGGTCCGGTCGAAACAACAACACACGTAATTCGGTATGCCTTTCCTTTGGAGTTAGATCTTCTTGCTGAAATAGCTGGACTGCGGCTCGTGGAGAGATTTGGTGGATGGGACAATGAACCCTATACCCATACAAGTCCCCGCCATATATCGGTATATGCTGCTGCCGATGCTCCTAACTCATAGGGGGACTTAGTTTTTAGGATGCGTCGAACCTCGGTTCCACTTTTACACCAGGGCCAAGTTTTGAATCCGCAACCTTATGCCTTCTGAAATTGCGCTGAAGGCAACCTGACATAAGGTAGGTTATCGGCGGGGTGCAGAACGCAAGGTGCAAGACGACTAACAGGCCACTGCTACTTCAGAACTCGAGAACTCTCCGCCGCGAGGTTCTCACTCCCGCAGGACGCACACGTCATGAACACACGCAAAACATCGGTCTGTCCGGCGCCGCTGCGTGCACCCATACCGAGAAGTGAGATCACCCCACCATAGCGTGTCGGATTAAGGGCATCTCCTATAGTCGCCGTGATGCCTACAGCGTCGATGGTCGTGTCTGCAAGCCCCGAATTCACGCCGAACGTGTTCCGCGAGGGGCGCTGGCCTTAGCGGGTCAAGTGCATGTGCCCCGAGACGTTCGCATTAAGCGCGATGTGCAGGGTTAGGCTCGGACACCAATACGCCTTCTGCTCCCTCTTGGAACGCCGCCAGGATGACGGATTGTCCGATCGGTCCACCACCGATGACGAGGAGATTACTTCCATGCTCCGCGCGGGCTCGCCGTACAGCATGAAAGCGACTGTGAGCGGTTCGACGAGTGCTCCATAAACGATCGGAGTGGATCCGGCCAGTGGCACAATACTCCGGGCGGGAATGACCTGTTCAGCGAAAGCGGAAATAATGTCAGCATTAACCCCAATTATTCTCGGCGGCTGCAGCGCTGCTGATTACCTGCGGCACATGCTTCACCGGGTGAGCGGGTCAGAGCGGAGAAGGCCCAGAGGTAGCCGGCCACGGCGAGCCTGTTGTTCTTCACCCGAAGAGTCGACAAAACATTTGTTCCATCAGGCACAACGTCGGTAGTGCGATGGCCTACCGGCAGCTGCGCTTGCGGCGAAGTTCCTCGTGATGGTGGTGGGATGAGTGATCGCTGTCCCGACGACCACGGCGAAAGCTCCCAACTCCAGGCACCGCCGGAAATCCTCAGGGGTCCGGATTCGGCCTTCGGCAATGACAGGAACGGGGCTTTCCTGAACAAGTTCCTCAACTAGGTCAAAGTCCGAGCCCATCCTCGGGCGAGCATTCGTGTAAAGCGTGGTGCCTACGCAGTTAGGCCCTGCGCCGAAGCCGGCCATTGCATCAGTTAGGGACCCGCAGTCGGCCATGACTAGCTTGCCCTGGACAGCCTCGACATTGTCCTGCAGGCTGCTGCCATCGCTAGGAGTTGCGCGCAACGGTCGCCTTGACGCCATGGCCGGTCATCATCGACACCACGGTAGAACCGGGGGGAAGATCAACGACTGCCAGAGCGGCGACCGCTGTTGCGGCAGCCGGTTCCACCCAGATGCCCCTGCTAAGCAAGGCCTGCGTCGCGGCGTCAATCTGGTCCTCACTGACAGCGACGACCGTGCCATGCGTCTCCCTCACCGCTTCCAGCGTCAGCAGACCCTGGTCTTCGTACCCGCGCAATGGGTCGGCGATAGCGGTTGCGGAGGTCCGTTCGGGGTAAAGCGGTTCCGCAAGGCTCCGCTCCCAAGCGGCGTCGGTACGGCCTTCGTCCCACGCCCGAGCGAGTGGCGCGCAGCGGTCTGCCTGTACCCCGACCATCCGAGGGACCACCCCGGAACCGGTAACGTCACTGACATCCCGAAACCCGGCGGCGATCGCCCGCAGGAACGAGCCTGCTCCGATCGGCACAATCACTGCATCAGGAACCCGGCCCAGGCTCTCCACCAGTTCAAGAGCCACCGAACGGTATCCCTCCCCCAGTACCGGGTTGCGGTATGTAGTAGACACGTTCATCATCGTCTCGGACTCGGCCGCCATGGCGGCTGCATAGGCAGTGCTGTAGTCCCCATCCACTTCGCTCACCTTGGCGCCGTAAGCTCGGCAGGCCGCCAGTTTGTTGGCTGCGTTGGAGGCGGTTCCGACGATCACGGTGCAGGAAAGCCCAGCCGCCGCAGCATAGGCGGATGCGGAGACGGCAGCGTTGCCGGTCGATGCGACGACCAGGCTAGTGCAGCCACGGTCAACGGCTATCGAGACCGCCAGGGCCATGCCGCGGTCCTTGAAGGACAGCGTGGGGTTCGCGCCCTCCAGCTTGGCGTACAGGCGAAAATCGCGGCCGGCGGGTTGCAGGCCAGAGATATCGATCAGAGGAGTCTGGCCTTCGCCGATACTCACCTGATTGGACGCCGAGGGCAGCAGCTGCGGGTAGCGCCACACGCCCGCTGTTCCCTTGGCTGGGGTGAGGTCGGCCACCGGTCCGGCATCTACCACCAGCACTCCGGCGCATCGGGCGCAGTCGTATCGCCCAAGGTCGTTCTCGGCGTCACATCTGACGCATCGCAGTGCGTAGGAACGGCCGGTCATGGTGCACCTTCTTCCCTGGCGCGGCTTGCGGCAACAGCGTCAGCAGCTTTGGTGCGCACGGCGGCCCAATCGCGGGCGGCGATGTCGGCGGGGGTGGCGAGCGAGCCCAGTCCCACGGCGGCAGCCCCGCCGGTTAACCAGCCCGAGATGTCGATCGTCCGCACACCGCCACTGGGCACAACTTGAAGATCAGGAAGCGGCGCGAGGAGCTGGCGCAGGTATCCGGTTCCGGCATGCGCTGCAGGGAAGAGCTTGACAGCTGTTGCCCCAGCCGCGGCCGCGGCCATGGCCTCGGAGGGGGTGTATACACCCGGCAAGAAGGGTATCCCACTATCCGCCATGGCACGAGTGAGGCTGTCGGTAGCCCCGGGGGAAACAAGGAACTGTGCTCCCGCTCGTGCGGAACCCTCAATCTGCGCCTCGGAAACGACAGTGCCGGAGCCGATGACGGCTCCGGTTTGGTCCCGAACCAGTTCGCTGATGACCGCTTCGGCATCGGGAACGGTGAATGTCACTTCGATTAGCGAGACCCCGGACTGGATTAAGACTCGGGCCGCATCGAGAACGAGACGGGGATCTTCTCCCCGCAGGACCGCAATGAGCTTATGTTCTTGCAGCGTGTCAATGAAGTCCACACCCGTCCTTCCGTCGGTGCCGATTTTCATGCGGATCAAATGGCACTTCTGACATTATGGGATACAGTTCTAGAAACTACACTGGCACTCTAGGTGAAGCAATAATGCGCCCAGTAAAGGTGCACCATGGCCGCGTCGCAATCGTGCCCGAAGGAGATACGCATGGATGTCCTCGAACTCACCCGCCAGCTTGTTGCGATTGACTCGCAGAATCCCGGCCCCGGTGAGCGGGAAATCGCCGCCGCTGTGTCGGCCTGGTTCGACGAGCGAGACATCACCAACGAGATTGTCGAGTTCGTCAACGGGCGCCCGAACGTGATTGCCACGGTGGACCACGGCGGCGCCGGCCATCTCGGCCTCACCGGCCATCTTGACACCAAGCCGATCGGCGACGCACGGTCGGTCTGGCGGACAGACCCGTTGGACCTGACGGTGGAAGGCGACACTGCTTTCGGTCTTGGCACCACCGATATGAAGGGTGCCGTGGCCGCGATGATGATCGCGCTGGAACGATTCGCTAAACGGAACGATCTGCCTGGCAAGGTATCTCTCATCCTCACCGCCGATGAAGAACAAGGTTCGGATGCCGGCGCCCAATCTCTCGTCCGGTCGGAGCTGATGCCGGACGTGGACGCCTTGCTGATCGGCGAACCGAGCGGCATCGATGAGCCTTGGGAGGCCATCTACCTGGTCTCTCGCGGCATCTGCTGTTTCGATATTGCTATCGACACCACACAGGGCCATAGCGGGCTCTCTCCTCGACTCGGGCGCAATGCCACCCTCGTCGCCGCGGATGTCCTGCTCGCCCTGGAGTCGTTCGCTCCCCCGATCGCCCAGCCAGGCCTGGTACCAACCGCCCCAACAGTGAACCCGGGAATGATGATCGAGGGCGGGGTCTGTTTCGGCGTCTGGCCAGGGCACTGCGTCGTGAGCGCAGAAATCCGCACCGTCCCTGGGATGGAACGCGACCAGGTGCGGGAGGCGATTGAAGATCTCGTGCAGCAGACCGTTGAGGGCCAGGGAACCGCCGTCGTCCGCTACCACGAAGGATCCATGGGTTGGATGCCGGCCACCGAGATTGATCCGGCACATCCGATCGTGGATGCGGCACAGCAAGCTGCCGCCTCGGTGCTCGGTCGGCCGCTGCCGATCGCTGCATACCCCGGCGGTACCGATGCTGCCTACTTCATGGGCGAAGCCGGCATCCCGACGGTCGTCAGCCTCGGCCCGGGCTGGCTCAGCGTCGCCCATGGGGCTAATGAGAAGGTGGGCGTTGCTCAGCTCTATCAAGCCACCGACCTGTACGAGCAGCTCATGAGCGAATACTTCAAGCGGTCATAGGCTGATGAAATGAAGCAAACGAAGTATCGCGTGATCGCAGATCAGCTGCGAGAGATGTGTGCTGGTCTCGATGAAGGGACCCGGCTGCCCTCAGAGAAGAAACTGGCGACCCGCTACGGCGTCAGCCCAACGACGGTACGGCAGGCGCTCGGAGTGCTGGAGGACGACTCGTTCATTACCCGCATCTTCGGCAAAGGAACCTTCGTCGACGGACAAAAGCGCGTGATCGGAAAAGGCGACACAATCGCGTCATTCTCCGAGGACATGCGCGTCCGAGGCCTCACCCCCTCCACCCGGCTGCTCGGGGTCGAAATCAGGAAGGCGCCGGACGCCGTGGCAACCGACCTGAGGCTAGGGCAGAAACAAAAGACAGTTGTCATTGAACGACTTCGCATGGCCGACGGCGAACCGATGTGCTTGGAAACGGCTCACCTTCCCGAACGTTTCAGCTGGACGACCGCCAGCGATCTCGACGGGTCGCTGCACGAGCTGCTGGAGTCGGCCGGAGTGCAGATCAGTTCCGGCAAGCGCACGATCCGGGCGGTGGCGCTGTCGGACAGGCAAGGAACCCTGCTGAGGATGCCGACGGGGGCCCCAGCTCTGCATATTGTGCAGGTGTTCGCGGACGAACACGGCACCCCGGTTCAACGCGCCGATGCCGTCTACCGTGCAGACCGATACGAGGTCTATACGCACATCCGACGTCCTTGACCCAAAAACCCAAACCATAGATAAGGAAGAAAATGAGCAAGAAAGCAATTCTCAGTGAACAACTTCCCAACCCGGCAGGTCCCTACAGCCATGTAGTGGAACTCAACGGCATGGTTTTCACCGCCGGCTTTGGACCACAGGATCCGGAAACCGGCGAGGTGCCTGAAGGTATCACCGCCCAGACGGAGCAGGTGATCAATAACGTCGAGACGGCCCTCGCCCAAGTAGGGCTGAGCCTCGCCGACGTGGTGAAAACAACCGTGCACCTGCAGCACCTGCAGCAGGATTTCCCCGCCTATAACGACGTCTACGCGCGCCGCTTTCCGGCGCCCTATCCCGTGCGCACCACCGTGGGCAGCCAACTGGCGAACATCCTCGTGGAGATCGACGCGATAGCGATCCGGCCAGCGGACTGATCATGGCCGCCCTTCAACTTAGCAAATATGTCTGGCTGGTGGGCGGAAGCACTGCAGGGCCGACCTTCACCAGCCAATACGACTGCAATCAGTATCTGCTGTGGGACGGCTCCCGCGGTGTTCTCGTTGATGCGGGTTCGGGCCTCGCCGCTGCCCAGTGGCTGCATAACGTTGCCGACGTCGTGGACCCCGCCCAACTGGACGGTGTACTTATCACCCATTACCACGGTGATCACGCCGGTGGCGTCAGCGCCGCCCAGAAAGCGGGGCTGCGAGTATGGGGAAGCTCAGTCTGCTCCCTGGCTCTAGCCGCCGGCGACGAGGAGCGTACACAAGTGCGCCGCGCCCGCGACGTTGGCGTCTACCCGCCGCACTTTACATTGCCGCCCGCTGCCGGTGTCCAAACGCTGGCTAACGGCTCACTTACAGTAGGAACTCTCGTACTCGAGGTCTACGACACACCTGGACACTGCGACGGTCACCTGGTGTTCGGGGTCAAGGAAAACGACGGCGTAAGCCTCTTCACCGGTGACGTGTTATTCGCCGGAGGACGAATCAGTATGCAGGCGATTCCGGACTGCCGGCTGGACCTCTATGGGCAGAGCATTGCCCGACTGGCAGACGTCCCGGTGATTGCACTCTATCCCGGCCATAGTGACGCGGACCTGTCCCCCGACTCGGCACGGCGGGCCGTCATCAGTGCTGCGGAGTCCTTCGCCCGGTTGGTTCCGCCGCTCAACTTTTTGTCCTGAACCACGCTCGGTCTCCTCTCGTGCCGCGGCTCCTCTCCGGCTCTGCTACACGACGCGGTCAGCAACTCCGATTGCCAGTTCCTGCCACTGCTCACCGCTCAGGTTGATCTGATTCTCCAGAACATGTGCTGGAGGGACTGCGGCATAATCAGCATGTCCGCCGATCGCCTGAGCGGCGAGCAGATGACCTAAGCGCAGCCGCTCAACCATGCCGAGTCCGCGAATCTCAGCAGAAAGGTAGCCGGCCGCGAAAGCGTCGCCGGCCCCCACTGGTTCAACGACGGCCACTTGCGGCGCCGGAACGAACGTAGACGACACGCCCAGTTCGAAGGCCGTTGCCCCCACGGCCCCATCCTTCACGATCAGGGTGGGCACCTCCCGCAGCATCGCCCGGATGCTGTCGGGAGTGTCCTTCTGCCAAAGACCCTCGGCCTCGTCGCGGCCGACGAAAACAGTGTCCGCCATCTTAGCGAGCCGGGCGAGCGTGGGCGCAGCCTCGCTCCGCTCCCATAATGCCGGCCGGTAGTTCACGTCGAAGGATACTGCCACGCCGCTGCCGGCAGCAGCATTCATGAGGTCTGATAGGAGCGTCGCCGAACTGGCACTGAGAGCGGCAGTAATGCCGGTCACGTGCAACCGTGGCGACGAATGCACTGCTGGCAGCAGCTCGTCCAAAGACATCGCTGAGGCAGCGGACGCTGTTCGGTAGTAATATACTCCTCCAGGCGAGGGTGCATCCTTGAAGTAGACGCCAGTACGCTCGCCGGAGGCTACGCGCACTTCAGAGACGTCGATTCCCACACCGGTAAACTCTCTCAGAAGCCTGCGTCCGAAAGGATCATCGCCGACCCGGCTGGCCCATCCCACCCGATGCCTTAATTGAGCGAGATAGTAGGCAACGTTGGATTCAGCGCCCGCGCAGTGCAGCGAGACCCTGGACGCCGCTTCCAGTGGGACGCCTTCGTCTGCGACGAGGACAATCATGCTCTCTCCGATTGCCATCAATTCGACATCGGCAGGACTTTTCATCAGTGGTGCTTTCTATGGTGTGGTCAACAGGACAGGCTGGGCCGACTTCAGCGATTCGACAATCGCCTCCGCGATCACGATGCCCTCGACTGCATGATCCATCGGCATAAGGTCGTTGGAGCGGTTCCCCTTCACGACGTCGATGGCATACTCGACTTCGCTGCGCAGAGCGCCCCCGACGATGCCGTCGGTAAGGGGCCACAGTGCAGGGTTCGGTGACCAGGTAGCCGCGTCGGACCACACCGTCAACGCGTCGCTGAGCAATCTCTGCTTAACGACGCCGCTTGACCCGTGTGCCTCGGCCTCGGCCACGATAGAACCGGGCAGTTCGAGTGCTCCCGATTCGGTTTGCGGCGCTTGCTCAGGAACTGACCATGCCGTTTCAACCGTCGCCAACACCCCGTTATCGAACTGAATGAGCGAACTGACGATGCTGGAGGCGGATGCGCCAGCAGCCTCGCTGCGCATCGCCACGACCCGCGCGGCACGTGCATTGGTGAAGTAGAGTGCCAGGTCGACATCATGTATACATGATTCCCATACGGGGTTCACTCGTGCACCGAAGGCTTTGAACCAGCTTCGGGAGAAGTCACGTCGGAGCCGCAGCGACCATAAGTCTCCGATTCGGCCGGCGTCCATCGCGTCCCGCATCGCTCGATATGGCTGGGCAAAGCGTGAAATGTGACCGGCGATCACTTCTCGATTTCGCTGCTTGGCCAGGCCCATCACTCGCCGGGCCTCCTCCGCAGTCAGCGCAAATGGCTTCTCAACAAGTACGTGGCAGTTGTTCTGGAGAGCGATCTCGGTAATTTCGACGTGGGAGTCTTCGGCGGTTGCAATGACAACCACATCCGGCTGCGTTTCTTTCAGCAGTACTTCCGCGTCGCAACTGAGGTTGAGAGCACCCACTCGCGCAGCCACTTCGCTAAGTCGGGCCTCATCCACATCCACCAGGCCGACGATGTCAGCGCCCGCTTCCTTCCAGGCCCGGGCGTGCAGGGCGCCAAAGCGTCCCGCACCGACAATTATCGTCCGGACTGGGCTTCCCGCAGCGCTCATTGGGCGTCCTCGCCGCCTTTTCCTGCCTCTTTCATCTGCACCAGCCGAGCGGGCGGCAGATACCCGAGTGATTCGGAGATGTCATCTGCCGTTTTTCGCACCAGCAATCCGAAGGAGTCGACGGCAGAACGGTCGAAGCGCTCACTTGGGGTCGACACACTGATTCCCGCAACAGGGCGCCCGCTAGCGTCCATCACGGGCGCACCGACACAACAGATCCCTGGCTCATTTTCTTCGAGGTCCAAGCTGTAACCCAAACGCCTGGCATTAGCGATCTCCTCCATCAAGGCGGCCTCCTGCACAATGTCCCCAAGCTGGAACTTCGTGTCGGCGAGGGTCTTAGCGACCACCTCGTCGGAAGAGTACGCCAGAATGGCACGTCCGATGGCGGTCAGAACAGCGGGCATCGTACCGCCTACACGAGAGACCATTCGTACAGGGTGTGTGCTGTCCATCTTCTCGATGTACACAATTTGTGGAGATGCCAGCGCGCCGAGGTGGCAGGTTTCGTTGGTCTCGATACTCAACCTTTCGAGGTGGGGCCGGCTCTCCGTCCGCAGATCAAGACCGGCGAGGTAGGCGCCGGAAAGCACGAGTGTTCCAACTCCAAGCCCATGCAGGCCGCTTGGGGTTTCTCGGGCGAGCCCCTTTGAACGCAGGGCAGCAAGCATTCTGTGCACCGTTGTGGTGGTGAGGCCTGTTTCGCGCGACAGATCAGCCAGACTGATTCCGTCGGGATGCGAGGTCAGAGCGAAGAGGATACTCATCGCGCGATCGAGTGCGCGCAGCCCTTCGGGGCCTTTACTCCGCGCTCCGTCCGCGTTGGCCTCTGCTTGCTTTGTCATGTTTTCATTCCTTTGCAGAATCTGCGCCTACGGTAGATATTTGCTTCAGCACTCCAGCAAGTCGTTCTGCAGCTAGCTCATGCAGCGCCGATCCGGCATCTACACTACTGACCGAAGGATCGCCGACGACTCCATTGTGTGTGAGTTCGTCGAATGGCCGATGCCGGGTAACCGGATCCCTGCCGAACAGGCTCGCGTCGGGAAATCTGCCCTGCCCACTGAGTGCGGGGATATCTGCTTCCTTTACGAGCGTACGCCACAGCGCGAGGGACAATGACGTCTCCATGGCGCAGGCATGGCCGACAGTTCGAGAGTCGTGGAACTCCTCCTCAATCTCGCGACTGATCAGCTCAAAGTAGGTTACGGCCCAGGCATCGATGCCTTCCTGCATCAACACCTGGAGCGCTGTCCCGAGCGGAGCCCGATTCCCCCCGTGCCCGTTCACAAACACCGGTACAAAACCATCGCCGACGAGCGAACGGGCAACGTCAACAATCATCGCAATGAACGTCTCCGGCCGAAGACTCATCGTTCCGGCGTAGGAACGATGATGGGCAGAACAGCCTATCGGAAGTGCCTCAGCGACCAAAACGTTATCCGTACCCTGTGCAGCCGTCAACGCGATGTGGTGTGCCAGCCAGATATCAGTACCCAGCGGTAGGTGCGGGCCGTGCTGTTCGACGGCGCCGATTGGCACAAGCACAATTGATCCGCTAGCTTCCGCAGCCTCATCAGATGTCAGTCGCGCGAAGTCGCGGCTGTAGCCGCCTACGGCTGTGTCCGGCAACATGTCTGACTACCCCAGCTCGAGTGTGAAAGTCTGGACCTCGGTCATTTCCATGACAGACCACGGACCTCCCGAACGGCCGATGCCGCTGTTCGCTCCTGCAGCTCCACCTGCCGGAATGGAAGGCTCCCAATAGGCGCTGGTGTCATTGATATTCACATGCCCAACGCGCAAGGACTCGCCCAGAGTGAGCCCCTTTTCGACGTCTCGGGTAAAGATGCCGCCATGCAGCCCGAATGAACTTGCTGCAATATGATTCCTCAGTTCTTCCTCGGACTCGTAGTGAACGATCGGCGCCACGGGGCCAAATGTTTCCGAGAAGTGCAGTTCGACGTCATGGGGGACGTTGTCGACGACGGTGGGGAGTAGATAGTTTCCGGTTGGCGCTTCATCGAGCAAGCGCCCGCCGGTAACTACTCGAGCACCCTTAGTTACTGCATCTTCCAGCTGCCGCAAAATAGCACCTACAAGCTCGGTGCGGTGCACCGGCCCCATTGTGGTGGCGCGGTCTCTCGGGTCGCCAAGCACAAACCGTTCTGACTCGGCGGCAATGGCTTCGGCGAGTTCGGTGGCGATCGATGCATGAGCAATAATACGCCCGGAAGCGGTGCAAATTTGGCCGGCGTTCGTGAAGCTTCCAGTAGCGATTTTATTGGCTGCGCGTTCGATATCGGCATCGGGCAGTACGATCGTTGGGCCGTTCCCGCCGAGCTCGAGAAACGCAGGTTTGCCAATGGCCGCCGTCTGTACGGCATTTCCGACCGGAGTCGATCCGGTGAACCCGACGGCATCGACATGGGGATGACTAGCCAGGGCCTGACCTACGACGGGGCCATCACCCATCACGAAGTTAAGCGCTCCGGCGGGCCAAATCTCGGCGATCGTTTCGGCCAGCAGGGCGTGTGTCGAGTTAACTGAGGGCGCTCCGAGCCAGACCATGCTGTTGCCGGCGGCCAACCCGGGCCCGAGATAGTACTGCGTTGCGATCCCAAGGGGGAAGTTCCACGGCGTGAGAATGCCGTACACACCCCGAGGGCGCCGCACCGTGAGCAACCGCTTATTGGGCGTGGAGAGCGGATAATGTGATTCCGTCAACCAGCGCGCCTGCGCTCCCGCGTTCGCCATTGCAGCGGCGCTCCCCTCGACTTCACCAACTGCATCACCGTATTGAGTCTTACCATGCTCGACGGCGAGGATCTTGGCGAACTCGTCGGATTTGGCGCGGATGGCCTCAGCCGTTTTGACCAGGAGATTGGCCCGCTCATCCAAGGACAACGCAGCGAGCACGGGCACCGCTGCTCGCGCCGCGGCAACCGCACGATCGACGTCCTCGCCTGTGCCAAGGGGAATCTGTGTGACAGGCTCGCCGGTTGTCGGGGACAGATAGATACGCGTCTCCCGTTCGGGTGTGTATTGCTTGCCTGCCACTAACATCGAGGGCTCATAGACGGACATGTTAAATCCTTTCGAAACGGTCCAGGTCGAGGTCAAGAATCGCGTTCAACGCGCGATCAACGTCTCGCTCTTCGGTATATAGATGCAGCCCCAAGCGCAACCGGCCCAGCCGCACAGCGGCGCGCACGCCGGCCCTTTCGAGTTCGCCGGCCAGGTCGACGTCGATCCGGTTTACACCCATGGACACGACGCTGCTCGCCAAATCGGACTCCTGCACGGCGATACCTACATCCTCCAGACCGTCGCGCAAGCGGCCGGCCAGGGCGAGCACATGGGCCTCGCGCTGCTTCGGGTCAACGGATTCGAGGAGTTCAAAAGCTGGGACAGCACCGACCCAGGACAGCCAGGCAGGAGATTGTGTCAGACCTCGCCCGCCCGCCCATGCCTGATCCGACGGACCGTACGAACCTCGAACGGCGTTGTCTTCCATACCATAAGGGCTGGGCACGATGGTCATTTCAGGTGCCGCCGCCGCCGAGGCGTAAACGAATCCCGTCCCCCTCGGCGCGAGCAGCCCCTTATAACCGGCAGTGACCACGGCAGCAATTCGCCGATAATCTACACTGAGCGAGACAATGCCCTCCGACTGGGTGCTGTCAACGATCATCTGTGCGCCTGTGGCATCGCAGGCATCCATGATCCTGCCTAGGTTCAGTCGAGCTCCATCTGCGGAGGATACCGAGGAAGCGACCGCTGCAACGACGTCATCATCGATGGCATTCTCGAAAGCCGCAGCGGTATAGGGACCCTGCACCCAGCGGATGCGTTCGGGCCCGAACGCAACCACAGCCGGCAGCAACAGCGAGCGAAATTCGTCCCGATGGGCTACCAAGACCCCAGGAGAGTCCTGCAGATTGTGTGCGATCGCCGCCACTGCGGAGGTAACCGACGGCACGGCTCCCACATCCTCAACCGCGACCCCGCACATCCTTGCCCATGCTGCTCGGCAGCGGTCCACGGCAACCTCCCACTCGCCGAAGTTGGCCGTGCCATCGACCCATGCATCGAGCGCACTCTTCATTGCCGCGACCGTTGATCTTGTCGGCAGTCCCATTGACGGCGTATTGAAGTATCCGGTGGGGCCGTTCCCGAACGCATTCCGCACAAAGTCAAGCTTCATTGACGGTCAGACTACTTCCACGTCTTCAGGCTGGCCTGATTCGACTGAGCGCAGGATGGCATCGTTCACAGCAACGTCTCGCATTGCTTCCTCGACTGAGATGACAAACGGCTTGTTGTGCACGACCGCCTCGACGAAATGTGCCACCTCTGCGGCCAGGTCTCCATGCATCCGGCCGTTCACCTCGGGCCAGTGCAGCGCGTCCGGCACTTCGAAGGAGTCCTTGCCATATACTTTGATGCCATGGTCACGCACATCGACTTCAAGCGAGCCGTCAGTGCCAAACAGCTCAAAACGCCCGTCAATCTGTACCGGGGTGTCACTCGTGCGCGTCCACCCATTGAAGAGCTCGCCTACTCCGCCGTTCTCGAGATCGACAACCGAGAGGATCGCATCTTCGGATTCAACTCCCATAGAGGGCATCAGCTTGCTTACCGCGCGTGAATAGACCCGGGTAATGCGCTGCCCCGTGATCCATTGGATGGCGTCAACGTCGTGAATGCCGACATAGAACAGCACGCTGGACTTACCGTTCATCCGAGTGCCCACGTCACGGCTGGCGATGCGGCCAGCGGTTAGGTGCAGCGGCTCACCGACCTTTCCTTCTCGCACCGCTGCGGCCGCCGCGGCATAACGAGGATCGTGACGAAGCAGCTGCCCAACAAGCAAACGCGCCCCTCCTTGGTCGGCTGCCGCTGCGATCCGACGAGCGACCTCAAGAGTGTGAGCCAGCGGCTTTTCCAGCAGCACCGGCTTGCCGGCGCGCAGAATTTCTACTGAAGCTTCTTCATGGAGAGTATCCGGAAGCGCAACGATGTAAGCGTCAATAGCCGAATCTTCAAGCGCGGCACTCACGGAAGAGTGATAGTTGGTGCCCAGTTCCTCTGCAACAGGACGGCCGACCGCCTCGTTGACATCGACGACGGCCTGCAGTGTTGCGGCAGGTGAATCTCTCACCGTGCGAGCGTGGAGCTGGCCCATGAATCCTGTTCCAACCACGGCAATATTGAGTGACATTATGTTCCTCTCTTCTGCAATTCGATGTTCAAGCTGCTCGGCGCTTCTCGAGGAAGCGGATTCCGGCGTCAATGATGACGGCGACGACGATGGTGATGCCTTTGAATAGATCGATGTTCTCTGCACTTACCCCTATGACGACAAGGTTTGTCGAAATCAGGCTGATAATAAGAGCACCAGTGAGGGTGCCGCGCACCGTTCCCTTTCCGCCGAATAGGCTGGTGCCGCCGATGATGGTTGCGGCAAACGCGTCCAGTAGGAGACTGATATTCGAGATGTTGGTGTCGACGATCTGCACTTTGGCCACGAGGATGATCGCGGTCAGTGCCACCAGCAGTCCGCCGAACATGTAGACCAATACGGTCTGGCGCACAATGGGCACGCCGCGCGCTACCATTGCGTCGCGGTTCGAACCCAGCCCATAGGTGTACAAGCCGAACCGGGTGTAACGCGCCACCGCCGCGACCACTGCAGCGATAAGCACCGCCAAAATCACCAGCATGGGGATGCCCATCGGACGTGCTCCACCAATGAAGCTGAGTATGTCGGCGTTGACAATCACGGTGCCCTGCGTGCCGAGCAGGAGAACCATGCCCTGAACTCCGGCCATCGTGGCAAGTGTGGCTATGAAGGGGGGCATCGCCAGCACCCCGACGAGGATGCCGTTAATCAGTCCCAGCGCCAGCCCGGCGAGCACACCGTAGAGAAGCGCCAGAGGAACGGGAATCCCCTGCTGGAGACCTCCGCCGATAACCAGCGCACACATCGCTACGCCGAACCCGGCAGACAAGTCCAGTCCCCCGGAGATGAGGATCCACATCGCCCCCAGAGCGAGCACCGCTATCGGCACAGCATTGATCAATACATTGACGATATTGGCAGTCGACAGGGTCACTGGGTTGATCAACGCCACTACGACGATGAGCATGACCAGCAGTAATTGCGGTGCATATTCGACAACAAAGCCACGCGCCCGGTCCAAGATCCTGCCCTTTGGGCGGGCGGACCGCCTGGGCTCTGTGGTGAGGCCAGTGCTGGTCATTGGGTCACCTCTGCCTTGTTATCTTCCGGGCGGTCCCGATTTTGCAATTCTTCGGCGATGGCCGCTCCCTCTTCACCGAACGCGTCCCGCATTAGCTGCTCTTCGCTGACGCCACGTGGGTATTCTCCGACCGTTACTCCATCCCGCATGACGATTATGCGGTCAGCGATGCTCAGTACCTCGGGGATTTCTGATGAGGTGAGAAGCACTCCCGCACCCTGGTCCTTGTATTCCGAAATCAGGGTGTGGATCTCCGCCTTCGCTCCCACATCCACCCCTCGGGTCGGATCGTCCAACAGGATCAGTTCCGGATCGAGGGCGAGCCATTTACCCAGGACCACTTTTTGTTGATTGCCGCCGGAAAGGTTTTTGATAAGCTTTTTTGGATCCGGCGGACGGACATTCATCCGCCGTACCTGTTCAGCGACCATCTGCCCTTCTCGTTGGCGGGACAAGTAGCCGGCGGGCGAGTTCCGGCGGAGCCACAACATGCTCATGTTCTCCCCGACTGTCATCTCCGGGTAGATTCCTTCTTCCTGCCGGTCTTCGGGCACAAAAGCGAGACCTTGGTCGGCGAGGTCATGGAAAGACCGGCTACCCCTCGCCTCTCCAAAAACGGCCAGCGAACCGGCTGTGGCTTTCGAAAGCCCGGCGACGGTCCGCATCAGCTCCGTTCGACCCGACCCCATCAGGCCCACCAAACCGACTACTTCGCCACGGTGCACAGTGATGGAGGCGTTGGTCAGCCGTCCGCCATCGGATAGGCCCTTGCCCTCCACGAGTCTTTCGCCAACCAAGGACTCGCTGTACGGGAATGCGCTTTCCATGTCGCGGCCGATCATTAGGTTCACAAGTCCTGACGAATCGATATCGGACAGATTGGGCTGGCCGACCAAATTACCGTCGCGCAACACAATTGCGCGGGAACAAAGGTGGTAGATCTCGTCCATCTTGTGGGAGATATAGAGAATAGCGGTGTTTCGGGCCTTGAGCCGGTCGATCAGCTCATAGAGGTGGTCCCGCTCTCGAGATGACAGAGCGGACGTCGGCTCGTCCATAATGACCAGCCAAGCCTCTTCTCGCACTGCCCGGACAATCTCAATCATTTGGCGGTGCCCGACGCTCAGTTCCCCTACGACGTCAGTGGCCGAGAACGGCATATCCAGTTCCCTCAATAGGGACGCTGTATCCCGTTCCATTTGTCGACGCCGCAGGGGGCCGATTTTGCCGAAGCGGAGTTCCTGTCCGAGGAACATATTCTGTGTGACAGTTAAGTCCGGCACCAAGCTGAAATGCTGGTGTATGACTGCGATTCCGGATTTGCGGGCGTCCTCGGGTCCGGCGAAGGTCACTGGCACGCCGTCGATCTCGAGCCGGCCGCCAGTGGGCCGGTTGTTGCCTGCGATGGCCTTTACGAGAGTCGATTTCCCGGCGCCGTTCTCGCCCATCAGCGCGACAATCTCCCCGGATGAGACGGAGAAGGAAATGCCATTCAGGACTTGAACTCCGGAGAAGGACTTTTGCACGTCGACCAAGTTCAGGGTGTGCGACTGGTTTCCAGTTCCTGCATCGGCAGCGGTTTCGGCAGTGCGGCGACGGGACGAGTGCGCGCGGAGGGAGTTCAGAAAGAAAGTTGCATTGTCTTTTATTTGCAGCACGACTTCGCGCTGAGACACGATGACGGCGACCACCGTGAGTAGACCGGTGTACAGGTAGATGAGTGGCTGACTTACTCCTGCGAATGACAGTCCTGAGGTAAGTACGCCGACAAAGATCGATCCGAGGAACGTTGCGATCATTGATCCGCGACCGCCAGCCAGGCTCGCGCCGCCGATGACGGCCGCGGTAATGGCCGAGAATTCCAGGTTGAGCCCGGCCATCGGCTGCGCCGAGCCAGCCCGACCGATGGTCAGCAGCGCACCCATCCCAACAGCGGCACCGACAAGCACGAACGCTGAGAATTGGACCGTTCGGGCGGGGATTCCCATTGCCACTGCTGTGCGGGTGTTGCCACCGACTGCGAAGAACCAGCGGCCGAGCATGGTGCGGCGCAGCAGAAAGGCGAAGAGCGCCAGCGCGACGAAGGTGACGATAATCGACCAGGGAATGCCGAAAATTCCTTCACGCCCAAGGAACAGAATGACGTCGTTTGCGATCGGTAGAGATGCGCCGCCGGAGATGCTGATGGCCGCGCCTCGGGCAAGAGCGAACATACCCAGGGTCGCCATGAACGCGTTCACCTTGAGTACCGCCACAAGAAAGCCGTTGAATGCACCAACGGCGAGTGCGACAGCAAAGACCGTGATAATGGTGAGAAGGGAGCTCCCTCCGGTCGCTTCGAGGACTTGGGCGCCTACCACTGAGGCCAGTGCGAGAGACGAACCTACCGAAAGGTCAATGCCCCGGACGATGATTACGCCCGTCATCCCGAAGGCGACAAGTGATATCACCGCCGTCTGCACCGCGATGTTGACCATGTTGAACGGGCTCAAGAATCCGGTGAAGCTAAAGCCGAAGTACGCTGCCGCAATAAGAATCGCGGCAATCAAGATGACCTCTGTGCGACTCTGCTGATCGCGCACAGCATCCGCAACTCTAGAAAATTGGTCTCTCATCAGAACGGTGCATACCTTTCGAAAGATCCGTGGCGGTGGCGCTATGCCGCCGCCACGGATTGACATCCGTAGTAGCGGATCAGGCTAGGAGCCGGATCCGACGGTCATGTCCGCGTCGGACTTCTCGGAGCCGAATTCTTCGGCGTACTGCTGAGCGATTTCAGAAGCTTCCGCAGTAGTGATGGTCTCCAGTTCCAAACCTTCTTCAGCCAGGCCCGCTGCCGTCCCTTCGGAGGCGATCGTGTAGGTGGGCATGAAGAGGTCGGTTTCAAACTCAGAACCCAGCGCCATACGAGCGGCCGCTGCAGTATTCCAAGCGCCTACCCGATACGAGCCGGTGAGAATGTTGCTGAGGATTACGCCGGAATCGATGTACTCGTAAACCGTCTGGTCTCCATCGTTTGATACAAATGGAATGTCCAGGCCCTGCTGCTCTACAACCTTGATAGCCGCGAGAGTCAAACCATCCGAGATGCTGGCGATACCAGCCAGATCGGGATTGTTCGTCAGGACAGTCTGGGTAACGGAGCCCGCCTCAGAGCTGTCGAAGTTGGTCGGCTGAGTAATGATCTCAATGCCCGGGAATTCCTCGGCCATGGTGGTCTCGAACGCCTCCTGTCGGGTGTCAGACACATAATTACCCACGGATCCGATCAAGAGCAGCACCTTACCTTCTCCGCCCAGTTCGGTGCCGAGGATGCGGGCCTGCTGGACCCAGTTATCGTAGTCCGGGTAGAGCGTGTTGTGATTCTCGTCAGCCGGGACCTTGTTGCCCATGGTCACAACATCGATGCCTTCTGCGGTCGCACGGTTTATCACATCAACCAGTGCGTCGGCATTGACCGGGTCGATGAGGATGACGTCCTTCTGCTGGGCGATGAAGCTCTCAATGGTTGAAATCTGGGTCTCGATCGAGCCGTCAACACTTTGCCAGGCGACGTCGACGCCATAGTCATCGGCGATGTTCTGCGAGGCTTCCTGCATTTCAACGAAGAACGGGAGTGACAGGTTGATTTCCGCCACACCGATCTGCGGCCGTTCACCTCCGCCACCTTCAGAGGCCTGTTCGCCGCAGCCGGTGACAAGAAGGGTTGCGCCCGCAACAGCGGCTACGGCCGCGCGGAGGCGGCTTCGTTTAGAGAATAATTCCATTGCACTGACTCCCGATGTACTCGAATGGGATTACCGCACCTCTTGTGAGCGGGTTCTTCGTTTTGGAAGATGGTTCCAGAGACTAGCTTGCCGCTCTACTAAGGTGCAATACCCTTACAGCTTCGAACCGGACAGTTCAGCAGCCTGAGTACGCCTGATTTTAGGCTTTGAGCGAGTCGGGGAACCGCGGTTTGACGCGGAGGAAGGTTGCGCAGGGCGGTTTTGGAAAGGTCGTTCTACAGCGGTTGTAAATTTTATGTAACGCTCTACTGCGGGCCCGCTACACCATCTGCCGCGGGCAGGTTCCTCGTAGTCGTTCATCCGGACCAGTAGGAAACCCCACTACCTTTTCGTAGCCCATTCCTCGAGAGAGGGTGTCCGCGAACTTTTACGGACTCCTTCAGGTCATCTGCAGAGACAGAGTGCTGCGGTGCTGCATCTGCAGCTCCATCCATTGATAAGGCGTCAAGGTTACGGTCAGACTCCTCAGCATTGGGCCGGCAGGTGCTTCGCCCTCTAGTTCGGAGGCCTCACCACTCTGTCGCTAGGATGCCCGTCGAGACCGTAGCCCGATTTCGACTCGACTACCACGGGGCAGGAATCTTCCATGGAGTCCGCTGGTCCTCAGATTGCCAAGTTGGAGAACTCCCTGGTTGGGTCCCAGATGGAAGTCCAGTGTCTATGTGAGTTCGTGTCCGAGAATGGACACAGGAGGAAATTCACGAATCATGGCACGCAGACACACCCGAGCAGGTCATCGCCAAGGTCCGGCAGGGACAGGAAATGCCTTCGGCTCCATCGCCAAAGCTCGGACTATGGCGATGCGCTGCTGCTGGCCGTCTGAAAGGCGACTTGGATAGCGGGCCGCGGAACACTTCAACTGCTCACCGGCGAAGAAATGGGCCGACAGATAACGTGCCCGAGGAGAACAGGGCATGCATGATCTTTCCTCACGTCCGCTGTCCTGTCCGCACCGGACACCTGTGCGCACCGAACGGCGGATCATCGCGCTGCGCTTCACCCGCCGTTGAGGAACCTCACCGTATCGCCCACCACCTGCACCTGGACCAAACCACCGACTGCCGGTCCGCCGGCCTAAACCCGTCCGCTATGAACACAAGAACCCCGAGGACCTGGTGCACGTGGACATCAAGAAACTCGGACGTATTCCCGACGGCGGCGGCGGGCACAAGATGATCGGCCGCCGCACCCAGGGCATGCTCCTGCGGCACAAACGC
This sequence comes from Arthrobacter sp. zg.Y820, assembly GCF_030125555.1. NCBI lineage: Bacteria > Bacillati > Actinomycetota > Actinomycetes > Micrococcales > Micrococcaceae > Arthrobacter > Arthrobacter sp. zg.Y820. The sequence goes on along the minus strand of NZ_JASKLX010000017.1, from coordinate 24,315 downwards.
CTCCACCCGTCGGCCTGCCCCCACGTCGATCTGGGCCCGACGGACCAGCACATAGTCGCGCACCGTCGAGTACGAGAGTTCCTCCGCTGCGTGTTCTTCAATGAGCCACGCCAGGATCCTGCGGGCAATGTGGCGTTGCTTCCGAGGCGCCGTCGTGTCCTCAGTCAGCATTGCATCAATCACCGCTTGACCGGATCCTGCCGCCAGGCCACCGATTGTCTTGGCTTGCGTGGCGGAGGGGAGGCGGATCCAGAGCCTGCCGCACGGTCCTTCGGTGAACCTTATGTCTGGCCGCCAGAGCGCGGACCGATAGGCCCTCGACCCGGGCATCCCTTCGGATCAGCGCGAACAACTCCACTCTCGACTCCATCCAGACCAGCCTTCCACCGCATCCATCCACTGATGAATCCAACGTTGAAGGCGGGGCCACATATAACCGTCACAAGCCGCCCGGCGAGTCACGAAGTGGGGCCAGAAATAATCGCTCTACCGGGGCCATCTCAACCTGTCATAGTCACGGCACTTGCTCGCCGCTGCGAGGTTGGGCCAGCGGGGGATTTTCTAAGGCTCACGAAGCGGGAACCTGCAACTGATGCCCTACGACCACCCAGCTGCCATTGTGTTGCTCCAAATAGACAGTGACGATTTGGCGTCCTACCGGCTGCGTATCTGTGCCATCACGGCTTATCCATCTCCAGCTGGCGTCATAGACCCGGATTGCCTTGTCCTCTGCGACGTCACGGCTCACATCGCCAGCGGCAGGAATGATGCTGGGTGAGCTGTATGCCTCGTGCCGGCCGGCCTCTAGCCAAGCTCCCTGGGCACCGTTACGTTCCGGTTCGATCTGATTGCTAGCCCACTCTTCGCTCATGAGTGGTTTGGCTCTAACCGCAGCTGCTGTTTGAGTGCGGTCCGTTGCCGTATCCCACGAATGGAGCATAAGTGCCGCAACTTCGGCCGTCGATTCAACGTCCGATCGGTCAGCGTCATCGGCTCGTACAAAGGTCCCGTCCCCCGGAAGAACTTCGGCCTGCGCAGTCCGGGAAGCAGCGGGTTCCGGGCCAGGGGCGGAAGAAACGCTGGTCTCTCCTGAACCGCCGCAGCCTGTTACAAGGAGAACGGCACAGACAGTGGCCGCTGCAGAAAGATGCCCATGCCGGGACGTGGTCATGACGCCCAAGCTCCTTTCTCTTTCAGGATGGGTTCCGGATCGAGATTCCACCCTTGATACGGATACACGACAGCCGGTGCTTCCGGCTTGTAGATTTCGAAATGAAGATGGGTTCCGACCTGCCCGAGTTGGGCTCTGTTGCCTTCGGTGCCGATGATGTCTCCACGCTGCAGGGTCTGCCCAACAGAGACGTTGTAGGCATTCAGATGGCAGAACGCGAAACCGAAGTCGGGATCGTCACCGGTCTCTTTGGCAATGACACAGCCGTCGGGGTCGTTGAAACCGGTGATCCGGAGCTGCGTCGGGGCGATCACCGGTCCGCCTGATCCCGTTCCGGTTCCGGTCGCCAGATCGACCCCGAGTTTGTCGGCCCGGTACCGTCCGCGCTGGCTCTGCAGGAAGCTGTACAGCGAGCTCTCACCCTCGACGTCCCCTCGGGGGAACCTCCAATAGACCTGTCGGAAGTCGACCAGGTCCGCAGCCGCCGTTCTTCCCATGTGGGTTTCGACTTCTTCAGCCGCCTGGCGGCAGGGCCGGCTGGTCGTGGACAATGAGCCGCTGTCCGAACAGTTCGGGGTATAGATGATTCTGGTGCGGATATGGTCGTAGACCTTCCGGTGGCACCCGGCACAGCACGGCGATGCGCCACGGGTCCAGGCCCTTGGTCCACATGTAGAACCACTCTTCACGGAACCAGTGCTGCGGGGTCCAGGACTCCGGGTCGGCGGGATGCAAGGTTGAGGTGGGCGCCCTTGCTGATTTCGGGTTTTTCTATGATCCAGCCGGATTCGTTGCGGGTGGCGGTTGCAGTTATTTCCCGGACTCCGGGTTTTGGTGTGCGGATGCCGTAAGAGTCTTTGGGTACGGGCATCCGTTTGCGCTGCAGCCTGCGCACCTCGCGGAGAGTCGCTGCTCCGATCAAGTCTGACACGGACTTATATCCTTCAGCGCGGCCGGCAGACTGCAGCTGCTCCAGTCATCGCTCGAGAAGCTCCCGAACGACTGGTGCAACTTCGCGACGACATCGAGTTGGTTTCCCTTGAGGCGCTTATAGACCGGTTTGAGACGGACCTTGAGGGTCCCTATTCGAAGAACGAAGATCATTGGCAAGAATTCTTCGAGGCCAACCATTTCGCGCTACAACTAATCTTCGCGACTCCCATTATTGTGGAGATTCCTCATGCAACCCTCCTAGGTTCCGACCAAGGAAGACCCCGACAGGTGCCGGGGTCTTCAGACCCATTTAGCTGTGGAGGTGTTTTTCCACTGCTGCCCAGGCAGCGACCCAGGGACCTCTCTCTGATTGAGGCTTGGCTTATAAGCCCTCCGCGCCCAACTTTAGGCTCCCGAGGCCGCCTCAGTTACGGAGTCTGTGATTTCAGATTTGCTCCAATCATTATTGAGTGGGGCTATCATGTGTCTCTTCAGCCTTATCGGAGGAGCTCTGCTTCGACCTGGGCAATCTGCCTTCCTGTTTCGCTATCACAGTGGGTTACTCAGTCTTCGGCGAGGAGAATGATGAGACGACAATTTCTTACGGGCGTGCATTGGCGGCGCAGGCTCGATGACGAGTCTGCCGCACCGTGGATCCCCCGCATCCGCGAGGGAACAGACGATGGGTACTTTGGACCCGGCAGCTCCGCTTGGGAGGTGAATGGCGGGCTGTCGACCTTTGTGGGCGGCATCCGCGCATTGTTGATCCAGGCGCTGCACCCTGGGGCGTTGGCGGGGGTACATGACCATTCCCACTACCGCGAGGACACGATGGGTCGATTGAACCGGACCATCCAATGGATGGCAACTACTACCTTCGGGGACCGAGCCATGGCCGACGCAGGTGCAGCAGCCGTTCGGCGTATGCACAATTCAGTCACTGGGCACTATGTCGACAGCGGCGGAGTAGAGCGTTCCTATTCAGCCAACGATCCACACCTGGTGCGGTGGGTCCACAACGCTTTTACGACTGCTTTTCTTGGGGCTCATGAGATTTGGGGAGGAGATATGCCCGGTGGTCCTGACCAATATGTGGACGAGTGGGCGTTGGCAGGAGAGCTTATGGGGGTTAAAAATCCGCCGCGCACAGTCGATGAGCTTGCCATCGAGATGGATGGTTTCATGGCTGAACTGGTTACTGACGACCGAGTCACGGACCTCGTGAACTACCTTCGACGGCCTCAACTTCCTTTCGCAGCGCGGCTGGTATATCCAATCTTGTTTGCCGGCGCCGTATCCTCCCTTCCGGAAAGCTACCGCGTCCGGTTGGGTTTACGACGACCAGTCTGGCCAGCAATCACCGCCTGTCGCCTGCTGCTAGCTTTTATTGGCGTTGCATTGGGCGGTCGATCGCCAAGCTCCCGCGCGGCCGCAGAAAGATCATTCAGACTCATGGAGTAAACATCCGCCTCTAACCGGTGACGTCATGGTGCCCTCAGCTGCGAATGGTGCGTGAGCACTTCCTTCAAACGCATCATGGCGTTAAACGCCAGATTCATTTGAAGGCTTTCGATCGTCCCGGTCAACCACTGAGATGCCTTTGCCGATTCGGGAAGTCCGTCCTGCTTGCCCTAATGGCGAGTTTCAGACCGAGGAGCCTCGCAGCTAATCCGCGCTGGAAGGAAGCGGGCCTCAATGCCCGAGGTGAACCTTTATGGGCTGAATTGCAAGTGGGTTCCCCGGGTGATCAATAAACGAACGATGGGCGTCCCGCTACAGCGCACTCTGGAGAACCATCGATTCCATCCTGCAGAACTTGTGATGAATCTCTCATTCGCGCTGATAGCTTCTTCAGTACTACCCGCACTAGCTGGAAAGCAGGAGCCCGATGTTTGATTTGTTGCGATTCACGGGCACAACTGTCGTCGTCACTGGCGCGGGGGCTGGCATCGGTGCCGCCGTTACGAAGCAATTGTCCGAACTGGGGGCTCACGTGATTGCCATCGATATGGATGGCGACTCCTTGAGGCAAGTCGCCGGCAACGTCGAAGGGAGCACCGGAAAGATTACTGCTGTTGTAGGCGACATGCAGGACCTCGAGACGTTGAACCGCGTCGATGAGGCTGTTGCCGCTGCTCCCGCACCCCTCAAGTCTCTGGTGAATAACATCGGCGTGAATCGCCGGGCTTCCTTCTCCGAGGTCACGATGAAGGACTGGGATGCGATGGTATCGCTTAATCTGACTACATCAATTCGGCTCACGCAGCGCCTCCTCCCCCGCCTCTTGGAGGCGCCCAGGGGAGGTTCCGTCGTCAATGTGTCCTCGATCCATGGGCTCCGGGGTCAAGCAGATGCCATGGGCTACGCCACCACTAAAGCCGGGCTCATCGGTTTTACCCGGCAGTTAGCCGTGGAGTTCCGTGAGGCGGGACTACGCGTGAACGTCGTGTGCCCCGCACTGACCATGACCGAACGGATCGTATCCCGCGGAGCCGGCGAGAAACAGGACTCGTTGCGGCGCCGTCATCTTTCGGGCCGATTCGCCCAACCCGGTGAAATCGCCAACGCCATCACGTTTTTAGCTTCCGATGCTGCCTCATATATCAGCGGCGTCACTCTACCCGTGGACGGCGGATTCACCGCGTCCTGACTAGCAATACCGATCGAACGACCAACACTACAAATGAGGAGAGACAAATGACCGTCACAACTGGAATTTCCCGGGATCAGGTCGACGCATTCACCCGCGATGGGTTCCTCTTCCCGTTCCGGGCCATGAGCACGGAGCAGGCAACCGAATTTCGGGCCAAGCTCGAGGCTTTTGAGGCAGAGTACGGTGATCGGGCCGGGGATATCCTGCGTTCGAAGGCCCATCTCGCGCTGACCTGGGTGCAAGACCTGATTCGTCTGGATCCCGTGCTTGACGTTATCGAGGGCATCTTGGGCCCGGATATCTACGTTTGGGGTTCCTCTTTCTTCATTAAGGAGCCTCACAACCCGAAGTTCATTGCCTGGCATCAGGACGCTCCCTTCTCGGCAATCCCTCCCGGAGCTGAGTTCATCACCGCTTGGATTGCTTTGGCCCCCAGCACTCTTGGGAACGGTTGCCTCAAGGTAGTGAAGGGGACCCACACTGAAATGGCCGAGCATAAGTTCACAAATGACGATTCGAACATGCTCTCGCAGGGGCAGGAGATCGCCGTCGAAGTGAACGAAGCAGACGCGACAGCGATCCAACTCGAGCCCGGGGAGTTCTCCCTGCATCACCAATTCATGTTCCACGGCTCGGGTCCGAGCACCAGCGACGAACGGCGCATTGGTCTGGCAGTCCGTTACATGCGTCCCTTCCCCCGCGTGGATAACCAAAAGCTGGCTGCCACCCTGGTACGGGGTGAAGACCGCCACGACACCTTCACAAACGAGCCGGTCCCCGTTTCGGATATGGCCCCGGACGCAGTCCAGTATCTCGAGGACCAGCTGAAGGCTCGCCACGGGGATCGCTACCGGAAGTAATCGCGGGTTTGCACCGCGGGTGAGTAATGATGGTGCCGTGAAAGCTGGCCGTCGTCACGGCGGTTGCCTGGAAGCCCGGGCAGGTGCCGACCGTCGCCTGTAACCATTTTCTTTCGGCCTCGGCTCTCATTTCTATCCCGTTGGGGCGTATTGCTGAACTCTTGGGAGCTGCAAGGGCCGCCGCACGCTGGTCGGCCCTTGCGGCCAAGAGTTTGTTCGGGGTCGGCGCTGTGCCCCAGTCATGGTTCTTGGTACCTTCCTGCTATTGGGCACCGATCCTAATGCGCTGGCACAAGTCAATGGGGAATCGTTTTCTTGCCGCGGGCTCTCCCCACTCACGGCAAGGGCCCCGCACACGGCTGGAAGTCTTGGAATGGCGCCGTGCGAGACGCCTGGTCTAGTTCGCCGCCTGCTCCTTCCAAGCTTCTGTTAGTACTCGGGTTCTCTACGGCTTTTGGCTGTGCAACCGTGGCCTGATGACATGGTGGGTCAAATGCTCCGGGGAGGAATGGGCGTGAATCAGGAGTCCTTCTCGCGCTGGTAGGTCCAGGTAGCGTCGCCATCCGGGTGGATAAACGGTCTGCTGGCTGATCGTCACCTTGGACGCGGCATGTATCTGATTATCAGCAGCGTACTTTTGATCACTGGGGAGTAACTCTCTCCACCGTCCAAGGGATTTGACGCTGCAACAAATAGGTAATGCTTCAAGGAAGCAGAGGCCCCAATGGTCGGTCCCTGGCAAGATGCAGGGTGGGGCCCTGCTGCGCTTCACTTCGGCCGTTTCAGATTTCCCTGCCGTGCTGTTCGAGCTCGGGCAGCTCGTTCGAGAGTTCTTATAGCGACGACGCTGGAGCTCCAGGTTGAGGCTTTAGATCCACCTCTCTAGTGCGGGCGCGGCTCCTCCCCCACAGCTGCGCACGTCATCGTGGCTGCGACCGGTCAGGTAGGCAGCGAGGCCGGCCAGCGGACCAACCACCACCTCTCTTGGGCCGGGTCCTTGGATCATCCATGAGCCCTTCTGATCGTTCGCTTTCAGAGACAAAGCCGGGCCGCCGCCTAGGGTGCTTCGCATGGCGGCTACATCTGCAACCAGTGTCCGGAGGAAGTCTTCCGGAAGGTCTGTAAAAGTGTGCCCTGTTCCTAAGTCAACGAGGTGGATGAGCAGTTCCCTGGCGCGTAGCCAGGGGATCGTCGCGGCAAGGATTGGTTGACCAACAGCGTTTCGAACCTCTGCTGACCATTGCTCGGGTGTCAGCTGTTCCATGGCTTGGCTAAGCTCGTCCGCCGAGCCGTCGTACCAGGCAATGAGCCGGCGGCTGGGTAGTGAAGCTGACTCAGCGATGTCTGCGTCGCGTTGTTCCATCGAGCTGTACATGGGAGTCGGTTCCCCTGTTCGTGCCCCGTGGAGCAGACGGCCGACGGCGTCGGCATTGGCGGCGAGGTGCCCGATGACTTGCTTCCGGTTCCAGCCTGGTAACCGGGACGGGGCGCTGAAGGCGCCCGGTCCCGCCTGCTCCAGGAGCGAAATGCTTTCACGGAACTCCCTTGTTCCGTACTGCATCCAGACATGGCTGTGGTCGATGGAAGCCGCTACCACCTCTGGTTGGCCGGTCACAGGCGAAGCGCCGTTCTGGCTCCGTCCAAGGTGGCATGGACGATCCTGCGTGGAGCAAGTGCATCTCCGATGCGGTAAAATTCGCCCTCAAGTTCAGGGAAATGGACGGTTTCCTGAGCAGCTGCGAAGACCACGGCGTCGACTGAAATCTGCTCGCTGTGGCGAGAGAAGGTGTTCAAGAGCTCCAGCCGGTCCTTCGGTGCGACCAGTTCGGTGTTCGCCATCATGGTCACGCCCTTTTGGAGGAGACGTTCAGTCAGGAGGTGGAGAATGGATGGCTCCACGCCTTGACCAATGACGAAGCATTCCGAGACCAGCGTGACCGTCTTGCCGGCGTCCACAAGGAACTCCGCTGCGGCCATGGGTGCGACGTGGTCGTTGAGACCACCAACGACAAGCACGGAATCCCCGATATCCTCCAGATCAGCATCAAGGATGTCGAGCGCTGTCATCGTCCTGGTTTCTACCAGGCCCGGGAGGTCTGGCACCGCCGGAAGAGCACCGGTGGCCGCGACCACAGCGTCAGCATCCAGAGAAGACACCAAGCTGGGTGTGGCGTCCACACCCAGTCGCACGTCCACCCCAGCATCTCTGATTTCCTGTTCCAGGCGCTCGATGAGCGAGAGCATTTCCTTTCGACTAGGATCCCGTGCGAGGCGGCGCACCTTGCCTCCTAGCTGGTCACTCCTCTCCAACAGTGTGACCCGATGACCCCGCTGGACCGCGGTTCGGGCGCACATCATGCCCGCCGGTCCGCCGCCGATGATGACGACGTGCTTTGAGGTCGAGGTGGTGGGTACGGCCAGTTCGTCTTCGCGACCGGCCCATGGATTGACCGGGCATGCGGAGACCCGGTCTGAGAAGTGGCACTCGTTGACGCCAATGCACTTTCGGATGCTGTGCGCTTCGCCCCGTTGAGCTTTATGCAGGAACTCTGGATCGGCAATGAGTGCCCTGGTGATGCCGATCATGTCGGCCATGCCCTCTGTGAGAGCGCCTTCCATAAGTTCGGGGGCATTCATGCGGCCGGTGAGAATGATCGGAACGGTTGCCACAGCCTTGATTTGCTTGGCCTGTTCGGCGTTGAACCCTGGCTCGAGGTAGGAGGACGCGACGTAGGGAAGGCCGACACCGTTCTCGAGGGCTCCAATGGTTCCGGCGGTGACGTTGACGTAAGCCAGGTGCTGCTGGACGGCCTGAACGATGGCGACGATGTCTCCGGTCGAGAGTCCGTCCTGGCGTGCCTGGCGGCCGCTGATCCGCAGACCGATGGGGAATTCCTCACCGCAGCACCGCTGGATCGCTTCGATGATCTCGTCAAGAAAGCGTCGACGGTTCTCCAGAGATCCCCCGTACTGATCGGAGCGCACATTGGTGGAGGGCGAAAGGAATTGCTCCACGAGATATCCATGGGTGGCGTGAATCTCCACTCCATCGAACCCTGCGCGCTGAACCCGTGCTGCGGCCCGGCCGAAAAGGCGAATGACACGTCCCACCTCGTCTGTGGTCAGCTCCCTGGGCTGGGTGCGGACGTGCGGATCCTGCTTGCCGCTCGGAGACACCATGACCTGGAACGTCTCCGGCAGGCGGATCGCCCCTCGGTTCGCCACCTGCCCAAAAACCACTGCCCCCGCGTCATGCGCAATCTTCGCCCGTGCCCTGAGTTTCGGAAGGAGCAGCCGATCATAGAAGGCTTCCCCTTCTGCGGTCTCCGGGTCCGGGCCGGCGTCGAGGTCATCAACCCCGACATGGTCGAGCCAGCCCGTGGAAACAAAGTATGGGGTCGAAATGGCCTCGGAGAGGACTGGGATTCCCACCAATCCCACCCCTCCCTGAACCCGCTTTTCCAGGTACTTGAGATAGCGTTGCTCGCTCATCTTGGGGTTGTGCGTGGTCAACATGAGGCGGTTGCGGACTGTCAGCCCACCGATGGAGATGGGTGAGAAAAGCTTTTGGAACTCGCTCATGGCTCGACCTTTTCTTTGATTTCTTCCGTTGGATTGGACGTTGAGAACGGGATGACTGCTTGCACCTTGGGGCAGTGGGGGCAGTGCTCACAGCCCGTCGCCGCCCCGCAGGCTATGCCCTCACTTGACTCGAAAGGCCGCCCTGTGAGGTCCCGCAGCTGCTGAATGAACGCCATCGCATCCTCTTTTCGGTGAGTCAAATAATGAACGCTTCTTGGGTTTCTGGTGCAAAAATATCCGATGGGGTCAGGGGCTCATCGATGAGCCGCTGCTCATACATGTAGCCCAGGAAAGTCTCTAGACATGCGTGGTTCTCCTTGATGCCATAGGGCCAGTGGTCTGTACCCATGAGACGGCGGACATGCTCGGCTTGCTGGTACCCCCAGGGCAGGAGATTCGACAGTGCAACGACCTCGGGCAATGATTCCATTGCCAAACTCTTAGCTTCTGCGAATGCCTCCATGAGGGCTCTGGCGAGCCACCGCTTCCGCTCGTAGACGTCCGTGCGGATGACGACGGTATGCATGATCGGAAAGATTCCGGTGCGGCTGAAGTAGTCCGCTTCAACGGTCATTGGGTCTGCCCACAGCCGCCTGATGTTGACTCCCTCTTCGCCGAAGCCGCTGGGCGTTCGTGCTGTGTACAACGCGTCGATCTCACCGCTCTCGAGCATGGCGGATAGCGTCGCGTCTTCCCCGATTGGGCTGATTTCCACCCCCGGAACTTCGATGCGGAGTTTCTCAATCCGTCCCGGGGCCAACAACCCGCCTGTTCTATAGCGCACGGAGTTGGCAGGGAGGTCGTGATGCTCTTGGAGGATGCCGCGAATCCATACCGCCGCGGTCATTTGATATTCAGGGATGCCGACCGTTCCGTCCCTGAGCTCAGCCGGTGTGTTGTAGTGGCTGTCTGCCCTGACGTAGACGCCGTGATGCCGGAATGTCCTGGAGGGAAAGACCGGGATCGCAGTGAAGGGTTTGCCCCGGCGAACGCTAAGGGCGTACGACGACAGTGACATCTCTGCCACGTCGAACTCTGCGTGCCTTGCCATTCGATAGAAAATCTCTTCAGCTCCGAGGGGCAGGTAGTTCAGGTTGACCCCTTGCACAGTGACCCTGCCATCGGCCAGGGCGGCGGTCCTGTCGTACGGCCCGCAGGCCAGTGTGATGCTCTCGTTCACAATGTTTCCTCCACTGTCCCTCAGGCGCTCAGGGTGACTGGGCTAGGATTGGCCTGCCGCAAGGGTGCATACAGGCGGTCGAGTACATCAGCAGGCGGAAGCGGCGGCGGAACGCTGCCGTCTCCGTAGAGCCATTCGGCCAGATCGAAGTTGTCGTGGGGAAGCTTCTTGAAGAAGGAGTTTCGAAGGATGGCTCCGACCCCTCCCAAGTGGGCCATTTCTCCGAAGAATCGAGTATTCATTTGGACGGCTGCTGCGCGCGGATACCGCTCCTTTTCGTACTTTTGGAGCGCTCCAGTGATGTTCCCAGGCTGATCAGCCAGCGCATCGGCCAACGCGACCGCATCTTCCATCGCTTGGCCGGCGCCTTGTGCTAGATATTGGCGCATGGGGTGCGCGGCGTCGCCGAGCAACGTGACACGACCATTCGTCCACCCTGCCATCGGCTTGCGATCGAACTGCACTCCCTTCTGGCTAAGATCCAGGGTCTGGAGAGAATCACGGACGTGAGCGCAGGCTCCACTGAAGCGGTCCAGCAGTTCCTCACGGGTTCCCCACGTCTCGCTACCAGGGGCACCTTCTGTGCTGCGGAACGACACGACACGGTTGACCATCTCGCCGCCGGCCATGGGGTACTGCATCATGTGCATCTCATCACCCGTGTAGAGCGTCACCGCATCTTCAATCCCCTTTGGACGTGGCCCCGGCCCTCGGTAGATAACGTATTCGGACATCAGCGGTTCGGAGTCGTCGAGTACATGCCTGCGGACGACGGATCGAAGGCCGTCTGCTCCGATCAGCACGTCTGCGGTGTACGTGCGTCCGTCAAGACTGGAAACGGTCACGCTGTTTTCGTCCTGCCACAAATTTACGATCTCAGTCCCCGGGATGGTCTCGACCCTTCCGGTGGAACTTGCTGCATCCATCAGGGCGGTGAGGAGGTCGTGACGGTGCATCACGGCATATGGGGCACCGTAGCGCTTGCTGAGCGTCTCACCAAATGTGGCATGGTACAGCTCGTTGCCGGAATGAATATCCAGGATGGCAAACCGACGCGGTAGGACGGCTCGCTGCAGGACTGAATCCAGCACCCCGAGGTCCTTGAGCACGCGTGCGGCGTTCGGGCCCACCTGAAGCCCGGCACCTATTTCCTTGAATGCAGGTGCTCGTTCAAGTAGTTGGACCTGGAGGCCACGCTGTGCCAGTGCAAGCGCTGCTGTGAAGCCTCCGATACCGCCGCCTACGACCACAGCCTGCGGAAGGTCCTGATTTGTTGCCTTCATCTCGTGACTCCATTCCTAGTGGTCTTGCTTTGGTTGTTGACCGGCTTCTTCATCGAATCTCTTCGCGGTACAGGCCAAACGGCTCCAGCATCGGTCTGTCGCTCATTGAGAAGAGTGTGACGTCTTCACTGCTCGTTGCGTGGTGCTCATACCAAGCCCACGAGGGGACGACGAAGAAGTCCTTGTCGGACCAGTCGAAGCGCGTACCGTTGATAATCGAGTACCCCTCCCCCTGGGTTACGCAGAACACCGAGCTGGAAGTGTGGCGGCGCTGCTGACTCGAGCGTCCGGACGGAAGAAGCGACATGCTGCAGGCGACCGTTGCAAGGACGGATTCACCCGTGAGGGGGTTGATGAAGTCTATCGACACGCCATGTTCTGGATCTCCCTTGACGGTGCGCAGTCTCTCCAGGCTCGCCAACGTTGCGGAGTAGGGGTACTTTGTGAGCGGCGAGTGCTGAGTGCTTGCAGGTTCGTCGCTGGGGATCATGCCCGCTCCAAACCTGCGCTGGCTGGCGTCTTCTGGCACGGTGAGGGGCTGCAGCTGCTTGTCAGCCAACTCTTCATAGAACTGTGCGTTCATACCCCGGACAAACGGCACGTCGAGCCCGTCAAGCCACACCATGGGCTCATGCCCAGTATTGCGGTGATCGTGCCAGGTCCAGCCCGGTGTCAGCACCAGATCCCCTGGCTCCATTTTGACCGCCTCCCCATCAACCGTGGTGTACCCAACGCCGGAGAGCATGAGGCGAATCGCCGCGGGCGTATGCCTATGCGCCGGCGCGGTCTCGCCCGGCAGCACCATCTGGTAACCCGCCACCATGCTCTGAGTGGTGCCCCACATACGGGCGGGATTCACCGCGTTGAGCGCCCGCCGGTCAGACTCCCCACCCAGCTGCACTGCGGCCGCTTCATCGAGCAGGGACATGGTCTCGTCATAGCGCCACAGGCATGCAACCTCGGCAGGTTCCGGCTCGGGCGCGTCGGTCCCGGGGACGCGCCACAGTGGCACCAGGTTTGCGTCCTTGACGCGAGCGTAGAAGGACTCGTCCAACGCACTGGTGACTTCGGGCTTATCTATGGAAACTGACATGTCATCCTCGCTTTCTGGTTACTCCCCTCAGGAATGGACCTACGGGAGTCAAGGTTTTTTTGAAGCTAGCTCGAATGCGGGCCGCTGCTAAAATACGCTAGGTTGATTCCACAGAACGATCCAGAAGATTCCATCCTCGAGAATCTCCCGACGGTTCCCACCAACGAAAGTCCGGTCTGTCATGGCAAATAAGCCGACGTATCCTGTTTCGTCCGTCGACCTCGCCCTCAGGTTGGCGTTGCTCCTGCAGCAAGAAGGTCCCATGCGCAGCTCAGATCTCGCCGATCGTATGGGGATTGCGCGGTCGACGACCCATCGGCTGCTCTCGACGCTCGTCTACCGGGGCTTCGCGCAACAGGACGAAGCCCGACGCTACAATGCCGGCCCGGCGATGCGTTCCATCGAGATGGCTACCGCGGCTATTGCCGAGCTTCGAGCCGTTTCCATAAGCCATTTGCAAGCCCTCCGGGACATGACCAAGGAGACGGTCAGCCTGCAGGTTCTTTCTGGCGCCCAGGTCCGTTTTGTGGCCACGGTCGAATCCACTCATCTCCTTAAAGTCGGCGACAGGGACGGTCTGCTTTTTCCTGCATGGGATCTCTCTGGTGGGCGCGTCTTGTTAGCCGCTCTCAGACAAGGCGAATTGAGGGAACGACTTATCCAGGCGCCAGATTTCGATGGTGAGAGCTTCGATGCCTTGGAGAAATCATTGGCCTCTGTCCGACGCCGCGGCTTCGCGATCAACGATCAGCGGAAACGGACGGAGCGCGAAGTTACGGCAATCGCCCAGCCTGTGTGTGCTCCCGACGGAAACGTTCTGGCTGCCATCTCCGTCGCAATGCCGACCTCGAGGTTTGGCCGCGACAAGATTACTGACCTCAACACACTGATCGCCAAGACCGTGGCTGACATTGAATCTGATCTCTCCGCGCGGACGGGGCAGCCCGATGCAGTCTAATTCAAGCCTGCTGAAGGCGCGGCAGCCCTGTCAGGCCAGCAGAGCCCCCGCGAAGAGTCCTGCTCCCCAAAGCAGTTCTGCCAGGCTCGTTCGTGCCAATACCGGCACCAGATCTCGTCCCTGTGCGCCGCGGATTACAGATACTCCCGCAGGGACGGCGAAGATGAGATAGACCAGGCCGAGCAATACAAGGGGGAATCCCTGCATCGCCACGATCCCGAGGCAGGCTAAGGCGATGCCGAGAAACGCCATGTAAAGCAAACGCGATTTCTTGTCCCCGATGACCCCCGCCAGAGTAATCTTCCCAACATCTCGATCGGTCTCGATGTCGCGGAGATTGTTGGTGAGCATTACCGCCGCAGTGAGGATACCGACACCAGTACCAGCTGCCAGAGTCGTCACCCACAGTCCATTGAGTGAACCAGCCTGTACATATACCACTCCGCTCACCGCGACTGGGCCGAAGAACAGGAACACCATAATTTCGCCCAGCCCTAGATAGGCGTAGGGCTTAGGCCCGCCCGTATAGGTCCAGGCTGCGATGAGGCATACAGCGCCCACGATGAGTAGCCGGCTGTCGCTGGTCACTGCGAGGATTATTCCAGAGACGGCTGCTACGGCGAGGCAGAGGATGGCGGCAAGGAGCACCTGCCGGGGAGGGGCGAGTTTGGAGGCAACGAGTCTGGCTGGGCCCACTCTTACTTTGTCAGTTCCTTTAATACCGTCGAAGTAGTCATTGGCATAGTTTGCTCCCGCCTGCACACCGATGACGGTGATCAGTGCCAGCGCCGCCTTCGGCCATGACACCGCCCCGGCTGTGGCGGCAATCGCAGTGCCGGCTAAGACGGAGGTCACGGCGACGGGTAGCGTCTGCGGTCGCGCACCGAAGAACCAATCACGAATCGAAGCAGTGGTGGTCTCTGAGCTCGTGGGGAGAGGCATTCAGTGGTCGCCTCTATGCGCTTACTGCTTGAGATTGTAAGGAGGTTTCTCTTCGACTCCCGGCTCGAGGGCGGCTGGCGTAGGGCACTGCGTGCTCAGCCGAGACAGCGACAGAAAGAGTCCCTACATTCTCGATTTCTACGACGACGGTGTCCCCGTCGATAAGGCCTCCCACGCCCTCCGGTGTTCCCGTGGCTACGACGTCCCCGGGATGCAACGTCATCACCGAGCTGGCATACGCGATGAGGTCTCGTACACCAAAGATCATGGCCGACGTATTGGCATCCTGGCGAAGCGTGTCGTTTACCCAACAGCGAAGCTGGAGATTGTCTGGGTCCGCGATTTCATCAGCGGTGACGATGTAGGGACCGAGCGGCGTGAACGTATCGTAGGACTTTCGCATGGAACGGTCCTCTGTAGACCGCGTAGTGATATCGAGAATGCAGCTGTAGCCGAAGACATAGTCGAGGGCGTTCTCGGGCCGGACGTTTTTCGCTTTTGTACCGATGATGACGGCGAGTTCGCCCTCCTGATCGGTCCGGACGTCGCTGTATGGCAAATGAATCGTTTCGTCCGGACCAATGATCGATGAGGTGGCCTTCAGGAACAGCCCCCACTGTTCAATGGTGGTGGGGTTTCCCATCTCTTCCACGTGATTGCGGTAGTTGGCTGGGGCACCGATGATCTTGGAGGGGTATAAGATCGGCGTCTTCCACTGGATGTCTCCCTGAGCCCGCGGCGCAGTGGCCAGTCGCTCTGCGGAGAGAATCGACGAGAGGTCTCCTGCTGCGATGACTCCCTGAAGGCATCCCCGACCGGTATCGCCGGGAAGATCTGCGACTAGGGCAGTGATGTCGAGAGTCTGATCGGCGACGATGAGCCCGATCCGGTTGTCATTGAATATGCCCAACTTCATGGGTTCTCCTCTGTTGTGGCGCTATGTGATTGGGCTTAGGTAGTTGCGTCGAAGAACGCACTCACTCTTCTGTGTGCTTTCAGAACACCAGTGCAGCTTTTCCATCGGTTTGCTTCGCGAAACGTTCATAACCTTCTGCAGCCTGCTCTATGGACCAGGTATGGGTGTAGAGGGCGTCCAGATGAATGTTTTTCTCCACGACGAAGCGGGCGCATTCAGCCTGGCTGACGCTGGAAAAGGTCCACGATCCCTCAATGCCGATCTGGCGCGTCGTGATCAGGTCGACGTCGCCGAATTCCAAGGCCGATCCACCGGCCAGGAGCAGGATTTTCCCCCAGGGCCGGAGGGCATCGATGCCCTCCGACCTCGCCGATGAGACGCCGGATGTCTCGATGACATAGTCGGCCCCTCTCCCCCCGGTCAGGTCCCTGAGCGCCTCCGCGGCATCAATTTTGTCGGGGTTCAGGACCACGTCCGCGCCTATCCTTTTGGCTAATTCCAAGCGTTCCGGATTGACATCGAGTGCAATAACACGGGCCCCCAGACCGGCAGCGATCTGGCTTGTTGCCAGTCCGACCGGCCCTTGGCCAAACACTGCGATGGTGTCCTTGCCGGAAGGATTGACGCGCATGAGTGCTTCAAAGGCCGTACCAGCGCTGCACGATATGGCCGCCCCCGCCAAGAAGGAGAGGTCCTCAGGCATGGGAATGACAGTCGCTGCCGGTACCTTGAGGAAGGGCGCATGTGCACCGTGGTCAGTCATTCCGTACATCCGGGGCATTTGTGTCTCACACATCTGTGGCCACCCGATGCGACAGTGACGACAGCGGGTACAGCCCCAATAGTGGTGCACCATGACTCGGTCCCCGACGGATGCCAAGGCAGGATCCACGGATGGGCCGACCTCTGCCACCACGCCACAGGGTTCGTGTCCGGCGATGATCCGACCACTGGGCGATGCGACGCGTGGATGTCGATTCACCCCGGGCGCTGCTCGGTAGTGATAGAAGTGCAGGTCACTTCCGCATAGCCCCGAGGCCTTGATCTCGATGACGACTTCTCCGATTCCCGCCACAGGGTCCGGCACATCAATGAACTCAATAGTGCTGTCGCCAGGGAATACCACACCGCGCAAGATTGACTTCCTTTCATCGCTCAGACCTTTTCGGGATCGAATTCCTTAAGCCATCGGCTTGAGCGCTCGAACATCACACGGTGAGACTGCCATCAGCGCTCTCTCGCCGATCGGCAGCGGTTTGTCACCGATCTCGAGGTGGAGGAAGGAACGGGAGCCGATCGAAAAATGGGTGTCGGTGAATGATCCGAAGAAGTGTGAGCTCTTGATGGTCCCATCGAAGAGATTCACCTCGTCGCTGTTTGGACTGCTGAATCTCATGCGGTCCGGGCGACAGACTGCAACACACTCGTCGCCGACAGTCAGGCCGTCCTCGGCCGACCCGGCGACAATGTCGCCTATTTCTGTTCGGACCGTCAGAGCGCCCTCGTCGGTCGTGGAGATGATGACTCCCCCGATTTCGTTGAGCTTCCCAACAAAGCGGGCCACCCGCACGTTCGCCGGCTGTAAGTAGACCTCGCGGGGCGTCCCGAGTTGAGCAACTTTGCCTTTGTCAATGACGGCGATTCGGTCAGCGATAGCCAGTGCTTCTTCTTGATCGTGGGTGACGTAGATCGCTGTGAAGCCCAGCCGCTGCTGCATGGAGCGGATCTCCGCCCTGAGCTGGTCTCGGACGCGTGCATCGACATTGGACAATGGTTCGTCGAAAAGGACCAATTCAGAGCCGCGGACAAGCGCGCGAGCTAAGGCCACTCGCTGCTGCTGGCCACCGCTTACCTGCGTTGGATACTGATGCGCCAATTCTTCGATTCCGACAAGAGCGAGAACTTCCATGACCCGCTCCTTTATCTCCGAACGCGATGGCTTCGGGCGTTCTGTAGTCAGGGGGTACGCGACGTTATCGAAGATGGTCATGTGGGGCCACAAGGCGTATGACTGAAAGATCATGCTTATGTTGCGGCGCTCCGGCTGAATCGCAATCTTGTCAGCGGAGGAGTACCACACCTCCCCGTGGCTGTCGATAACCCCGCTGTCTGCATGCTCCAGGCCCGCGATTGTGCGTAGAAACGTACTTTTGCCGCATCCACTGGAACCCAACAGGACGAGGAACTCTCCACGGGCCACCTCCATCGAGGTGTTAGCGATCGCAGATACAGTCCCACCGCCCTTGCGTTGGAAGACCTTGTTGAGATCACGAATGCTCAAAGTGGGCTGTGTTGCGTTCGCAGTATTCATCGATGTCTTGGCCGTGGCCGCTACGACTGTCATGGAAGGCACTCCTCAGGGCTGGTTGTAGGTTTCAACGATTCCGCCGACGCTGCAGGGCGGCGGTGGTGCCCAGGGCGAGGGTCACCATGGTCATGGATACGAGCGTTACAAACAAGGCGAGAGCTGCGAGTTCTGCATAACCCCCCCCGCCCTGGTAAATGCCGAGGAGACGGAATCCGATGACTGGAGTCTGGGTACTAGCCAGGAGAACCGACATTTCCACGTCTGCCATGATGCGAACGAACATTAAGGCCCAGCCGGCCATGAGACCGGGCATCATTAGCGGCAAGTAGACAGAACGGAAGGTGCGCAAGGGGGATGCCCCGGACAGAGACGAGGCATTCCCCAGTTCTCGACCGATCTGCCCGAGGGCCGCCTCGGAAGTAATGGATGCCTCAGGCATGGAGACGATGAAAAATCCAACAATCAAGATCAGGGCTGAACCGCCCCAGTAGAACGGGGTCCCGCCGAAGGCGAGAACGATGCCAACCGCGATGACGATGGGCGGGACCGCAGCGGGTACCTTTGCGATAGTGGCAGCTGCCGCCGACAAACGACCGGGTGATGTAACCGCCGCCCAAGCCATGCAAGCCCCGATCAGGGTGGTGACGGTTGCAACCACGACGGCGAACGTAAGGCTGTTCAAGACTGCATCGAGGTTCGCTGCTGTGGACAGCACTTCGAACAAGGGCGTCAGGGATAGTTCTCCCCATCGGGGCTTTCCCCAGAACCCATTCAGCGTAACTAGGACGAGTGCGCCTAAGGGGAGCACGACAGCCCCCGCCAGATAGAGGAGCATGAATGCTCGGGCCCAGTTTCGTAGTCGACCCAGCTTAATCCGCCCCGTGCCGGCACCCTTTTCCCCGAGGGTCGCCGACCGCCGCCCGCCGAGGGACTTCTGCTGCAGTACCCAGATAATGCCTAGGGCTACCAGAATGACGGAGCTGAGACCGAGGGCAGGTGCCGTTTCAGCTGGGTAGGTTTCCGTGAGCAGGTTGACGATTTCCACTGAGATAAGTTTGATCCCCCCCGGTTCGGCTAGGACGACAGGTACTGAGAAGATAGCGAAACCGAACCAGACTGCCAGGAACATGCCACTCAAGAGACTCGGCCGCAGCGCGGGCAGAGTCACCCGTCTCAGTGTCTGGATAACGCCTGCGCCACTCATGCGAGAGGATTCCTCGAGCCTAGAGTCGAGATTGCGCAGTCCGGCCGAGACGACCAAGTACACGAAGGGAACGAGAGTCAGCGTGTACACGCCGATGACGGTGTAGTAGCTGTGGACCGAAAAGGGGCCCGTCTGGATATCCGTCCCAAAGAATGTGTTGAGGATGCCCCGGATCACCTGGTTGATGTACCCAGCTTCCGTAGAGAGCAGCAGTAACCAGCCCACGGCTGTGGCGATACCGGGCATGAGGAAATTGACGATGGGAAGGATATCGGTGAGCAGGCCCATCCTGGCGTCAGTGCGCTCATTGAGCCAAGCGAAGACCGATCCAATGACCATGGCCAGCGCCACGGCGCTGACCACGACAACCCCGGTGTCGAAGAGAATCTCGCCCAGTTCCGGTAACGCAAGCGTTTCCGAAATGGCTGCCAGGCTGAGCTTCCCGTCGACCCAGAAGATTCCAGTCAGCACTCGGAGAAGTGGGTATCCAATGAGCAAGCTGACAACGACGCTTACAGCTAGGACGACGATCTTGGCCGGCGCAATCACCTGTCGGCGTCGTACGCTGACCGGCGGGGTGGTGTCAGGTTTGGGTGGGGTTAGGAGTGTCACGTCGCCGCGCCTTTCAACTATGTCCGATAAACCGAGGGAACCAATGCGATGTCACTCGCCGCCCATCGCGTCAATGACGCTCTGCATACCGTCTTTCATGTAGTACTCGAAATTTGGTGGGAAATAATCAAATTTCAAGTCCAGGTAAGCGGCTGCGTATCCGTCGCTGATGCTCGCGAGGACTTCGCTGGCTTCCGGAGAAGTGACGTACTGCGCGAAGAGCTTTTGTGCATTCGCATTCGCCGGTTCTGGGTTGAGGGTGTAGGCGAAGGCCGGTCCCGTCACTCCGCTCTTAGGCCAAATGAAGTCAAGTGGAGCGCCCTTTTCCTGGGCGGCGCCCACGACAACGGGGCTAGCGAGGACTTGGATCTGATGTTGTCCGGCCCCCAGCGCCTCGGTCAGCGAGACCATGCCGCCGTCATTCTCGACGATTTCCTGAGGCCTGAGTCCTTCGATCAGTCCGTCAACATGGTCCGAAAGCGTGCCCAATAGTGGCGGGTAGCCAGAGACAACTGCGGCAGGTCCGGTCATCTTGCTCTTCCACTTGGGGGCGGCCAGATCCATCCAATCCTTGGGTCGGTCTTGTTCGCTGACCAGGTCTGTGTTGATTGCTATACCGATGCCCTCAGAGATGAACGGAGTGCCAGAGATTCCGCTGGAGTTAGCAACCCATTCAGCGGGAAACTCGTCAGACAAGTACCCTGCTTCCTCGAAGGAGGTAATCAGCCCTTCCTCCAACCCAGCCGCGATAAATTGGATGTCCGAGTGGAGCAGGACGTCCGCGGTGCTGGCTCGGGACTGCTTTTCGGAGGCGTACCGTGACGAAAGGTCCGGACTGGTGGAACGAAGAACATTTACCGAGACGCCATACTCCGCCTCGAATCCCTCAGCGATCGCTTCGCACGCAGCCGGAGCAGCTGCGCAGTAGAACGAAAGCTCCCCGTCGGTAGCCGCAGCGATCAGCTCTTCTCCCTCAAGGAGTACATCTCCAGCCGCAATCGTGGGGCCGGCATTGCTGCCCGCACAAGAGGTTAGTGCGGTAGCGCCCACTGCCGCTGTAGCCATCAGGGAAACGATTCGCCTCAACGTTGAGGTCATGGGGATACCGCCTTGCTGGGAAGGGTTCGAAAACCAGGTTACTTAGGGGGCCAAAGCTAGGTTCTGACCTTCAGGACGGACAAGACAATTCCACATGCAGGAATCCTCCATACTTTTCGGCCCATAGATCTTCCATACTTTAAATTGGAACAGTGAGAGCTGTTGAACTGCACTGCCCGCTCGCTTAGTATGCATTGCGTTTGACCCGGAGTCGTCCTTTCCCTCCCCTTCACGGGTGCAAGTTTTTCCGCGCTGCCCAACCGAGGGCATTCGCACGCTCGTGGGTGATTCTCCTGCTAATGCCGAGCACGGTAGTTGTAACGGTGGAGGCGAGGGGATGCAGAGCTCCGCTCCACTCCCGCATTTGCCCTGTGCCTCGGCGCCTCCGTAGGGAAGCACTACGGCATTTCGTACTCAGTGACGATAGTTCCCATGCCTGGCTATGTGCCTCAGCTGCCAGGCGTCTTCCCTGCTGGGCTGATTCTCGTCAAGAGCCAGACCGTGGCTAGCCCGGCTATGCTCTACCGATGCGAGCCTGAGTTTATCCATAATCCATGCGGAAAATGTTGCTCGGGTCGCCCGACATGACATCCGGTCCACCTCGCTGAGGACTGAGCCGCGGGCATGTGCCGAAACCGGTATTGACGTTTCGCTTCGCATGCAGATCGGCTAGGAACTGGGCCGACGATCAGCCTTCTCGGGGTCGTGTCTTACAACCACGGGATCCAAGACGAACACCTTGAGACAACGTCCAAACGGAATCCCAGGCCAAAGTGTCTCCGCCCGCGTCGCCTGCGGGAATCCCGGACATGGCAAGGGAAATCGACCAGCCGCACCAAAATCGCCGCAGGGACCCTGGGGATTCTCTAACGGGAGGGGTTATCGGGTTCGTGGCAGCGCCAACCTCGGATCCGGTCACTCACACCAATTTCATCACCGAACCCGCGCCGCCCATGCCGGAATCCTGTCAGAGCGCTTTCCGGGAAGCCGAAGAGGCCTTCCTTGACTTCGAAGAATTTACGGCTGTCGTCGGCGATGCCGTTGTGGCGACCGATGGGAAGGACTACTTGATGAGTCTTTATCAGGACGGCATAACAGCTCAGAAGACTCTTACCGGCGCAAGCATCCGAGAGTACGTAGAAGCCAACGTCCTCTACGAAGAAGAAGCCGGGCTGGACCTGCCCACCGCAACCGGCCTTGAGTAACCCCGAATCTGCCGCCGCCCACATGCCGGACATGGATGCTAAACAGACACTACTTAGGTCAGCGCCCCCGGTCGCCGCCGCGTTTTATCTCTCGTTGGTAGGGGACGGCTGAGTTGGCAGGTGTTTGGCCGCTGTGTCCAGCTAGCGGAGGGTTGGGGTTTGTGACACCGTTGAGCGCGACTTTGTGCGGGTCAAAACCTATGGGGTCATCCATCATCATTTTAGACCTCCCGGCGCCTGAAGTTAGGGCTCCCGGAAGCAGGTATGATCTGCTTTCGTGCCGATCGACGGCCATAAGTCTCGAAAGGCCACCATGGAGAACCGTCCGGACACTCAACCACCGCCACCTGAACCCAACGGAGCGCCTGCACCTCAGTTCGTTTACCTGCAACCGGGACAGCAGGCCGTCTATGTTCAGGCACCGCCCGGCCAGCCAGCGCCGTCCATCTATTACCAGAAGCCCTACAACGCCCCGGTTCAGCGTCCGCCATCCTCCGGCCTGCGTATAAGTGCCGGAATCTTCGGAATCATCCTCGGCTTCTGGAACCTGCTCATGCTCGTTGCGATGCTGTTCACGATCTCCAGTTACACGCCCCCGTTGATTGGATTCCTAATCTTTTTCCACCTGATTGGGACCCTTGCAGCGTTGACACTCGGAATCATGATCATGGCCAAGCACCGCCGCCGGTCCTGTGAGATCCCCACGATGCTGCTCGGATCGACAGTCTGGCTGATCACTATCGACGCCTTCATGGCTTGGAACAGTTGGTTCCCGGGAGCTGCTCTCTTTACCCTCGCCGGAGGGCTCCCGACCGCAGTATTGGGCATCATTGTGCTCGCCCGGGAAGCTGCAGCCGCCAAGCAGAAGTAACACCGTTCAGCCCGCCGGCATCATTAGTCCTACCGGCGGGCTTTTCTGTACCCGGGGCCAAGAAAAAGAAGTAAAGGCGCGGGCCCCTGACTGCAACGCCTTCGAGCTACTCCCCGGATCAAACGGGCATGGGTAACGAGACATGCTTCGCCGGTGTGTCCCGTCTCAGTCATGGGTCTGGTTCCCTGCCCCTCCCCCGCACCGCTGATTACAGGAATGCCTGGATCGTCAGGCCGGGTGGCGTCCTTTCCAGCGCGAACTTTCGGCCTTCCAGACTTTCAGCGTGAGGTAACCAAGTAAACCGGGAAGCTCCCAGCCCAAACACAGATTCTGTTACTCCCAGACTCCCCACTTGGCACAGCGAGAGCTGGTGCGTTTGTGATCCAAAGGACTCGCCAAGGGTGGTGTTGTCACTTCATCATCTCCGCGTACTTCGTTGACTAACAGAGTCTGTGAGATCGACCCGTGCGCAGGCCCGTGTGATCGCAACTACTGTTTAGCAGCTCCCGATCAGTTCCCCATGCCCGAACTCGGACGCCTGCCTCTCAATGCCAGGACATGCCGCAATATCGCGAGTATCGGGTCGGAATGGCCGGCAACTGTGGAATTCTCGGGATGGCCACGCACAGAGTCCCGTACTAAGGTCCCGTAGTCACGAACCGATTGCGCACAGTGGCTACCGGCATACGAGCCTTCACAACGATGCTTGGGGGACCTTGTCAGCCGACCCAGAATCTGCTTGTCACGAACTCACAGAGGCACTGGTCTGCGCAGCGGAACGGAATATCGGGAGCGTTCAGTCAGGGCAGCTTCCTCTTGCTCCACTCCCCTGAGATTTCATGGTTCGACAGGGCGTACCGCACTCCGGAACCGGCGACAACGAGCATGATTGCCTAACTGAACGCACTATTGACTCACAGACTGACAGACTCTGTTTGTGGATACCTTAGCCGGGAGGGACCTTCTCCCCCGGATATACAGGCCAACGGACAAACAGACTGTACTCGGGACGTCGCGTTCGATTGGAAGTAAGTCTGGGACTCTGAGCCTCCGGTACTCGGCAGTTTCGGCGCCGTTCTGGTAGCAGCCACCCCAGGTCGGCCTCTGAATCATAGAGTCCGTGAGCTTCGTAAGTGCAACCGCCGCCGGCGGCTGGCGTCACTCAGTGACTCACTGAGTCCCATACTCACAGAATCTGCGGGTGAACAGAGTCTGTAACTCCGTGACTCCCCGGCTGCGTTTTCGGTGGCCGGCACTGCTCCGTGACTCACTGAGTTCCATACTCACTGAGCCTGGCGCCCGGAGCCCGTCCTTGCTTGCTTACTTCATTGAGTCGCGGGCATTCCTCACCCTCGAGAACACGGGTTCAACCTCAGCCAGCACCATATCCGTTGTTCACGGACTCTGCGACTCTGTGACTCTGTGAGATCACGAGTATGCACTTAC
>NZ_JASKLX010000016.1:0-111420 GCF_030125555.1 Arthrobacter sp. zg.Y820 | reverse complement strand
CAGTTCAACCAATTAAAATAATTGGTATCAATAAACTTGGCACACTATTGAGTTCTCAAACAACAGATGCATCCGAAATACTCGGAAAAACAATTCAATGTCTTTCTTTTCTCTTCGCTGCAGTGTTTCTTTATTCTATTTCATCCGGACTGTTTTAGCAATTCGGTATATTCCGAAGACTGCTTCGTTTGTCCGGAGAAACCCACGCCAAATCCCCGGCTTTCCGCTCCCGGGCTTCTCAGCGCAGGATGGATCACCAGGATGTTTTTGGTGTGGTGTGGCCGCCATGCTCGTGAAGTTTTCCAACTCCCGGCCGCGGCGACTTAGAAGACTCTACACAGGTTTCGCCGGGCCCGCAAATCGACCCCGGGAGCCTCCGCGGCCGGTTTCAAGAGGCTGGGTAAGCCGGCGGGGCCGGCCCTCAAGGAGCCGGCCCCGCCGTCGTTAGGAAAGTGCAATCTGCGGTCCTGCGGTGCCTACTTTCGGCGCCGGCGCGTCGAGCCCATCACCAGCAGGGTGCCCACTACCAGGGCTCCTCCTCCTGCCAGCGCGAGACTTGCCGTGCTGGCAGATCCGGTCTTGGGCAACCGCTCGGTGTAGGGAACAGGAGCGAAAGCGTTGGTAACCCCAGTGACCTGAACCTCGCCGGCGATGATAGAGACGTCGCCAGTGAAGAAGGATTCGACGGTTACGTCCTCATTGGCGCCCGATGTCGGCTCGGAGATCCGGCATGGGGTCCCCGCCGGGAGGTTCTCGTACAGCTGCGTGTACTCCCCGGAAGCAGTGCCCGCGGGCAGGATGATCGTTTCGTCCAGGATGCCGTCACCACATTGAACGTGGATCAGGATGTCGTCTTGGAGCCCCGCTCCCGAGCCGCTGATCGTCTTTGTGATCAGAAGGCTTCCCGGGTTGTATTCCACCGTGTTCATGACGGTTAAGGTGTTCTCACCCTCGCCTATTTCTACAGGGTCGGGAAGCGTCGCGGTTACCGTCACTGCCGATGTCGAACCGGTAGTTGATTCAGTCACCGAGCAAACGGTCCCCACCGGGAGACCGGTGATTGTTTCGGAGACGGCGGCGGCAGCTCCTGCCGGTATCTCAATCAGATACTGCCCTGCCGGCCCACAATCAACAGTGAGGCTAATGGCTTGCTGCTGTCCGACAGCTGCACCGGCAAAGGTCTTGGTCACCGCCAGGTCTCCGGCAATGAAAAATTCCGCTGTGGCCTCAGCAGTGGAATCCACTTCGGCGTCGGCAGCAAGGATCAGCTTCTGCGCGGTGGCGACGTCAGGGTTGTTACCCGCGTAGAGGTAAACGTTGCCCGTCTCTACTGGCACGACCGCCCTGGCATTGATCACCACGGGATCGGTCGTTTGGGCGGTGCTGCGCACCCACACCTGGATTCCGGAGCCCACCGGGTTGGTTACCGGCACAGTACCGGCAGCATCCGTATAGAGCGTGTAACCTTCCGGAACTGACACAGTCAACTCGGCACCCTCCGCGGCAGTCACCGTAAAGGGCCCCGTGACACCGTCGACCGGCCCGGCAGCGACCGGCGGTTCAATGTAGACATCCGGGGCCGGCGGTTCGGCGAGGGGCCCGGCGAGCAGGACGGCCTGCACAATGGCCAGCGTGAACGGGCGGACCGGGTCGGTGTCTTGCAGCACGAAGCCGTCACTGAAGAACCACACGGCCGCTTGTACAGCAGCAGCACGAACGTCGTCGGACGGCGCTCCGGCGGGAAGTCCCGGCTGCTCCGGATAGTAGCTGTTCAGGACGCGGTTCACATATCCAATGTTCGGCACATTGGATTCACTCCAAGTTCCTCCCTCATATCCAAGCCCTGCATAGGTGGAAGTCCTGATATCGATGCAGTACATCTGCTGGGTATTTCCCTCAAGGTCCACGGTCGTGATCACGCCGGCGAAAGACGGGTTGTCGGTTTCATACCCCTCGGGAACATCCGCGGGGTACCCGGTGGTCGGATCGAAAGCGGCACCCACCGGCGGAAGGCCCCCAGTTACGGCACTTCCCTGCCCAGTGCCGGTCATGGTGACCTCGACAGCACCCACCGGAACCTCGTCGCCCGGTGACTCCCCGTTGAAAACACCGTGGGCAGGCACCGCCAGCGGAACAATCATCATGAACAATCCCGCGATGACGCCCAATGAGGCTCTGGTGATCTGCCGCCTTGTTCTTTGTTGCTTTTGCCCCGCTCCAACAGCGTGGCCCGCTCTGCCTTGCACACTCATAAGGGGATCCCGTCTCCGGTCGATAAATCTGTGAGCTCCGGTAGCCACTGTGATTCATGAGCAGCACCGTGACCCGGGAGACTACAGTGACGGGTCGAGGAGGCATAGGGGACGGACCCGGTTAGCCGCAAGGGCTCAGATAATCACTTCCACCGGTGACGTGGGGGCACCATGCCTCGGGTATCCAACCAGCAACCAGCCGGCATGAAGTCCTTATAGAGGGGACCTTCATACAAACCTCCCCTCTCCCGCGAGATGGCAGGAAGTGCTTTTCCCAGGCCCCAAACGTGCAGTTTCTGCCATCTCGGGGCACAGGGAACCAGGGCCCGGGAACGGGGTGGACGGGCCCGGAAGGGGGCCGGCCTGGCTAAACAAGGACGCCGGGTTACACAAGTAAGGCCCCGCCAAACCCGGCGGGGCCTTACTCTCTGAACCACCGGTGTCTTTCAACCGTGCATATTGTCCGGCGGCGGCCTACCCTCCCACATCCTCCCGGATGCAGTCCTATCGGCGCTGTGGGTCTTAGCTTCCGGGTTCGGAATGGGACCGCCGGCCGCTAGTTGCCGCCCTCGGCCAGCGTCACATCGATCGGCTCGTAATCCGCGCCCTTGGTGTCCACGCCGTCGGCTTCCAATTCCGCCAGCGCCTTCTCCACGTACTCGTTGGTGTAGGCCGTTTCCGGCGGCTCGGTGGTCAGGATGGTTGCTCCCGTTTCGTTCTGCGTTCCCATGGCAATCTCCACGGTCTGCTTCCACGCCTGTTCATCGATCATGCCGACGCCGTTGGTGGACGGAAAGATCAGCTTGTTGGTTTCGTTCGTCATCCACAGCTGGTGGCTCTGGCCCAGGGTGGATCCGGATTCGGTCACGATCGCGGCCGCTTCCTCCGGATTATCCTTGGCGTAGATCCAGCCCTTGATCGCTGCCTTGATGAATGCCGTGGTGGTTTCCTGATATTCGGCGTCATCGGCAAGCCGGCTGGCATCGGCCCAGATGGCGTCCTGCAGCATGGCGGACCCTTCTTCGTTCCAGTCAATGACCGTCAGGTCCTCGGGCTGGAACAGGTCTCCGGTCTCCGGGTTGATGGTCTCCAGCACCTGCGCGTACTCGTTGTACGTCATGGCCTGGGCTGCATCAATGTCTCCGGACAGGAAGCCGTTCATATCGAAGGCCTGCTGGATCAGGTCAATGTCGCCCGGCTCCACTCCGGCGTCCTGCAGGCCCGCGAAGAGCTCCCATTCATTGCCGTAGCCCCAGGACCCCACTTTCTTTCCCGCGAGGTCTTCCGGGCCGTCGATTCCGGAGTCGGCCATGGCGACCTGCAGCGTGGCGCTGCGCTCAAAGATCTGCGCCACGTTGGTGATGTTGGCGCCCTGTTCAATGGAGCCCAGCACCTTCGGCACCCAGGAAATCGCATAATCCACGTCCCCCGAGGCCAGCACATCCTGCGGCACGATGTCGGCTCCGCCCTCGACGATTTCCACCTCCAGGCCTTCGTCTTCGAAAAAGCCTTGGTCCAGGGCCGCGTAATAACCGGCGAACTGCGCCTGCGAGAACCACTGCAGCTGCAGCTTCACAGGCGTCAGCTCTTCGGCGGACTCCCCCTCCTCAGCACCGCTGCCCGAGGCACAGCCGGCCAAAACCAGGACTGCTGCGGTTCCCGCCGCTGCGGCGGTGCGGATACGTTTTCCACTTGCCATTTCATAGCCTCCATTTGGGTGTGAGCAGATCAATGCAGACCGTCCGGACGGGACGGCAGTGAAAACCGGCGATGTCAGTGCCGGGAGCTGTATTTCTCCAGTGCCGCGGTGGCGCAGAAGAAGACCAGGCCGACGACGACGGCGCCCAGCACGTAGGCCCAGGCCAGCGTGTAGTTGCTGCCGGAGGCCGCCGAGGTGATGGATTTGCCCAGTCCGCCCACGGGGCCGCCGAAGTATTCGGCGATGAGCGCCGAGATCACGGCCAGGGAGGATGCGATCCGCAGCCCGGTGAACATGTACGGGACGGCGCTGGGGAGGGTGACGGCGCGGGTGACCTGCCAGCGGCCCGCGGCATAGGAGCGCATAAGGTCACGGTGCACGGGCAGGACCTGCCGGAAGCCGCGCAGCGAATTCACGTAGACCGGCACAAAAACGGCGATTCCGGCCACGATCTGCCGCGGCGCCTCCTCGCCGGCGCCGAACATCGTATAAAGCACCGGAGCCACGGCCACGATCGGCACCACCGACAGCGCTGACACCAGCGGTCCGGTTAGCCGGTCAAAGATTGGCAGGAAGGCGGCGACCACGGCGGCCACCACCCCCAGCAGCCCGCCGGCGACCAGTCCCACCGCCGCATTGCCTCCGGTCACAAGGGACGCCGACACAATAGTGCCGAGGTTGCCGAAAAACGCCGCGGCTATGGCGAACGGCCCGGGCAGCACGAACGGCGGCACTTGGAACAGGGTCACCGCGCCCTGCCACAGCAGGACCGCCGCGACGCCCAGCAGCACCGGCAGCAGTGCCTGTCGGCCGCCGTCGACCGCCCGTGCGAGCAGGGCAGGCGAAGTGGCGGCGGCCAGTGCCGGCGCCGCTCCAGTCGGCGACGCTCCAGTCGGCTGCGCCGACGTTCCCACGGTGCTCACCGGGTCTCAACTCCGCGCAGCTCCGACACCGACGTGCCGTGCAGGGCTTCGCGCACCGCGGTGATGGCCGCGTAGAACGCGGTGTCCTCGCGCAGGTTCTCGCCGCGCTCCCCCGCCGCCCCGAGGCGCATCGGCAGCACGTCCTTGATCCGGCCCGGCCGTGCCGACATCACGAACACCCGGTCGGAGAGGAACACTGCTTCCGGGATGGAGTGGGTGACGAAAACGACGGCGGCGCCGGTCTCCGCGCAGATCCGCACCAGTTCGTTCTGCATCCGTTCGCGGGTCATCTCATCCAGGGCGCCGAACGGCTCATCCATCAGCAGCAGGCGCGGGCTTTCGGCCAGGGACCGGGCGATGGCCACGCGCTGCTGCATGCCGCCGGAGAGCTGATCCGGAAAGGAATCGGCGAACTCGGACAGCCCCACCATGCCCAGGAGTTCCTCGGCGCGGTCCTTGCGGGCTTTCGCCGCGACCCCGTGCAGCTGCAGCGGCAGTTCGATGTTGGCCCGCACGGTCCGCCAGGGCAGCAGCCCGGCCTGCTGGAAGCAAATCCCGTAGGCCTGCTCCCGGCGGGCCTGCCGGGCGGTCCGGCCGAAAACGCTGATCGTTCCGCTGCTCGGTTCGTCAAGGTCGGCGATCAGGCGCAGCAAAGTGCTCTTGCCGCAGCCCGAGGGTCCGATCAGTGACACGAATTCGCCCGGTGCCACGGTCAGGCTGGCCGCTTCCAGTGCCGTGACGGAGCCCTTTCCGGTGGCGAAGATCCGGTGGACGTCGCGGACTTCCACCGCCGGTTCCGGCACTGCCGATTCGGTTGATTCGCTCATGATGCTTGTTCTCCTCTGCGGTAGCGGTGCAGGAACAGTCCCAGGACCGTGATGGCAGCGACCGCTGCCAGGCCCAGCAGGACGGCTCCGAAGATTGGCGCCCAGGGTTTGCCCGGGTCTCCGCCGGCCGCGGCGGCATACTCCACGATCATCCGGCCGATCCCGCCCTTCAGGCCGATCGATACTTCCGCGACGACGGCGCCGATCACGGCATTTGCCGCCGCCAGGCGCAGCGCCGGCAGCAGGAAGGGAATGCTGGCCGGAAGCCGGAGGAACAGGAAGCTGCGCCACCAGCCCACCGAATAGCTGTGCATCAGGTCCAGATGGCTGGCCTGCGGAGAGGAGAACCCCCGCAGGGCGCCGATGGCGACCGGGAAGAAGGCCAGATAGGAGGCGATGACGGCCACCGACATCCAGTTCTCCCAGGTGAAGGAGCCGATCTCGAGCTGGGAGCCCCAGCGGCGGACCAGCGGGGCAATCGCAATCAGCGGGACGGTCTGGCTCAGGATGATCCAGGGCAGCAGTGCGGAGCCGGCGGAGCGGAAGCGCTGCATGACCACCGCCAGTCCCATGCCCACGGCGACTCCGATGAACCAGCCCACCGCCGCGATGCCCAGGGTGAAGGCCGCTGCCTGCAACACTGCTGTCCACAGGGGCGGCGCCCCCGCGGCCGACGTCGCCGGTTCCGCCAGCCGCACGAGCATGGTCCAAACATGAGGCATGGCCAGGTCAGTGGTCCGGGGAAGGAGCGGCAGGCCCATCACGCTCACGCCGTTTTCCGGACCGGCGAATTTGTACGCCTCCCAGAGAAGTACCGGAACCAGCACACCGCCGGCGGCCCAGCCAATCCGCGCCGCCGGCGGTGTCCCGGTTCCGGTGCGGGTCATGCCGTCGCGCTCACGTTCTCGCGCATTGCCGGGATGATGCTCTCGCCGTAGACCCGCAGAGTTTCCTCCTTGTTGTCGTGCTGGAGGTAGCCGGCAAACTGGGTTACGCCCAGGGCCTTAAGCTTTTCGAGCTTTTCGATGTGCTGTTCGGCCGTGCCCATCAGGCAGAACCGGTCAACAATCTCGTCCGGCACGAAGGCGGCATGGGTGTTGCCGGCCCGGCCGTGTTCGTTGTAGTCGTAGCCCTCCCGGCCGGCAATGTAGTCGGTGAGCGCCTGCGGCACTGCGGCGTCGGCACCGTACTTGGCGACGATGTCAGCGATGTGGTTGCCCACCATGCCGCCGAACCAGCGGCACTGCTCGCGCATGTGCTCCCAGTCGTCCCCTATATACATGGGTGCGGCCACGCAGAATTTGATCGCCATGGGATCGCGTCCTGCAGCTGCGGCTGCTGACCGCACGGTGGCGATCATCCACTCGGCGATGTCCACGTCGGCCAGCTGCAGGATGAAGCCGTCGCCGACTTCCCCGGTCAGCTTCAGCGCCAGCGGACCGTAGGCGGCCACCCACATTTCCAGCTCCGAGCCCTTGCTCCACGGGAACTGGAGCGTGGCGCCGTTGTATTCCACCGAGCGGGAGTTCGCCAGCTCGCGGATGACGTGGATGGATTCGCGCAGCGTTTTCAGCGTGGTGGGCGCGTTGTTGCTCACCCGCAGCGCCGAGTCGCCGCGGCCGATGCCGCACACCGTGCGGTTGCCGTACATCGCGTTCAGCGTGGCGTAAGTGGACGCGGTGACGGTCCAGTCCCGGGTGGCGGGGTTGGTGACCATGGGCCCCACCTTGATGTTTTGGGTTTCGGCCAGGATTTGGCTGTAAATAACGTACGGTTCCTGCCACAGGATGTGGGAGTCAAACGTCCAGACGTAGTCGAACCCGTGTTCCTCGGCCTTCTTGGCGAGCGCCACGGTTCGGGCGGCGGGCGGGTTGCACTGCAGAACTGCTCCGAATTCCATTTCTTTTCCGTTCCTAGATCAGGTACTGGCTCGGGGCGCGGCGGACGTACCGGCCGTGGCCCTTGGCCCCGAGGTATTCGTTGTCGTTGATGAGGATCCGGCCCCGGGACAGCACGGTGTCGACATGCCCGTCAATCTCGTAGCCCTCCCACGCCGAGTAATCCATGTTCATGTGGTGGGTTTTGTTCAGCCCGATCGAGGTGTGGCCCGCCGGGTCGTAGATGACAACGTCGGCATCGGCTCCCGGCGCGATCACGCCCTTGGCGCCGTACATGCCGAACATGCGGGCCGGCGTCGTGCTGGTGATCTCCACCCAGCGCTCCAGCGTGATTTTTCCGTCCACCACGCCCTGGTACATCAGGTCCAGGCGGTGCTCCACCGATCCGATGCCGTTGGGAATCTTGGAGAAGTCCCCCACGCCCAGATCCTTCTGCCCCTTCATGCAGAACGGGCAGTGGTCGGTGGCGACCATCTGGATGTCGTTGGTGCGCAGCGACTGCCACATGTGGTCCTGGTGGTGTTCGTGCTTGGAGCGCAGCGGCGTGGAACAGACGTATTTGGCGCCCTCAAACCCCTCGGCGCCCAGCTGGTCCTCCAGGCTCATGTAGAGGTACTGCGGGCAGGTCTCGCCGAAGACGTTCTGGCCGTTGTCGCGGGCGGCGGCCAGCTGCTCGACGGCCTGCTTCGCCGACACATGCACCACGTACAGGGGCGCCCCGGTGAGGTTGGCCAGCATGATGGCCCGGTGTGTGGCTTCCTCCTCCATCTGCCAGGCCCGTGCCACCCCGTGATAGTAGGGATCGGTTTTCCCCTGGGCCAGCAGCTCGGTGACCATGGCGTCAATGGCCGGACCGTTCTCGGCATGCATCATGGTCATCAGCCCGGTCTCGGCGCCAACCCGCATGGCTTTGTAAATCTGCGCGTCATCGCTGTAGAAGACGCCCGGATACGCCATGAACAGCTTGTAACTGGAGACACCCTCGTCAATGAGCCCCGCCATTGCCTTCAGCGAATCGTCGTTCACGTCGCCGACGATCTGGTGGAACCCGTAGTCGATGGCGCATTCCCCGGCGGCCTTTTCATGCCACGCGGCCAAGCCGTCCATCACTCGCTCTCCGTACCGCTGGATCGCGAAGTCAACGATCGTCGTCGTTCCGCCCCAGGCCGCCGCGCGGGTTCCGGTTTCGAACGTGTCGGAGGCTTCGGTGCCGCCGAACGGCATCTGCATGTGCGTGTGGGCGTCAATGCCGCCGGGAATCACATACTTGCCCGTGGCGTCCAGGACAGTGTCCACAGAGCGGGCAAGGTCGTGGCCCAGCAGCGTGGACCCGGGGGCGAGTACCGCTGCGATCTTTTCCCCGTCAATGAGAACGTCCGCCTCGCTGCGGCCGGTGGAGGTGACAACTGTGCCTCCGGTGATCAGTGTTGTACTCAAAACGACATCCTTGTCTGTGTTAAAGGCGCGGCCTGTTTAAGGCCCGTTGGCGCGTTTGCAGGAAGGGCTACGGCGCGGTGATCGGCGCGTAGGCGTCCGGGCGGCGGTCGCGGTAGAACTGCCAGTTGTTGCGCGCGGTGCGGACCAGGTCCATGTCCAAGTCGCGGATCATCAGCTCATCGCCGTCGCGGGCGCCGATCTCGCCGACGTAGTTGCCCTGCGGATCGACCATGTAGGAAGTGCCGTAGAAGTCGACGGCTTCATCGCCGAATTCGTTCGTTTCGGCGCCCACCCGGTTGGGGACTACCACGTAGTAGCCGTTGGCGGCTGCAGCGGTGGGCTGTTCCAGTTCCCAGAGCCGGTTGGACAGGCCCGGCTTGGAAGCGTTCGGGTTGAAGACGAGCTGGGCACCGTTCAGGCCCAGGACACGCCAGCCCTCGGGGAAGTGGCGGTCGTAGCAAATGGTCACGCCCACGGTTCCGACGGCGGTCTCGAACACCGGCCAGCCCATGTTCCCCGGCCGGAAGTAGAACTTTTCCCAGAACTTCTCGACGTGCGGAATGTGGTTCTTGCGGTACTTGCCCAGGTACGTTCCGTCGGCGTCGATGACTGCTGCGGTGTTGTACAGGACGC
Organism: Arthrobacter sp. zg.Y820; assembly: GCF_030125555.1. Lineage (NCBI taxonomy): Bacteria > Bacillati > Actinomycetota > Actinomycetes > Micrococcales > Micrococcaceae > Arthrobacter > Arthrobacter sp. zg.Y820. The sequence continues at coordinate 101,751 of NZ_JASKLX010000016.1, read as the reverse complement.
CTGGCTGGTCCTCTTCGTAAATCGGCAGGATGATCACCATGTTGTGCTCGGCGGCGAGCTTCGAGAACCGTTCGGTGAGGGGTCCCGGAACCTTCTGTGCGTACTCGTAGTACTTGTTGTCCTGCACAATCCCGAAATACGGGCCGTGGAACAATTCCTGGAAGCAAATGATCTGCGCGCCCTCGGCAGCTGCCTTGCGGACAAACTCCTCGTGCTTGGCGACCATGGATTCCTCATCCCCGGTCCAGGTCGTCTGAGTCAAAGCTGTACGGATGATTGTCATTGTGCCTCCTAGTAACGGCAAACGTGGTGCGGTAACGATTGGCCGGTTGAAGGGCCTTTATCAGTCTTCGTGCTGAACATTTCCCCAACATTTCCACCGCGTTAAAAAGCTGCGTTGGATTGCCGAGGCGTCTGTTCATCCTTGACGCTCAAGACGGAACCTGCAAGGGTTTTTAAACTATTGCGCGGAGCACCGCTGGCGCGGATAATGCCGCGGCGGACCCCCTTGGAAACACGATCCGAAACGAAGGGGTGCTAACCTCCTCGATAGATCACCCGCCTTGTTATGGCCGGTAGAGCTGGTCTGGATTTGGGCCATAGATCCCTCCGATATCCCTAAGACCTGCGAGGAACTATGAACCGCTCCCTTTACCCTGCCTATTCCCTGCTCCTGGCCGCCGGCCTGGCCGGAATTGTTGGCTGCTCCGGAACGCCGGCACCGGCTGCACCGGCAGCCGAAAATACCGGCGGAACCGCCGTTTCCGGCTCCACCGAGGCAGCGGCGTCGTACCCGGTGACCGTGACCAACTGCGGCACGGAAGTCACCTTGAAGTCACCGCCCGAGCGAATTGTGACGATAAAATCCACTGCGCTGGAAACGCTGCTGGCCCTGGGCCTGGGCGACAAAGTGGTCGGCACCGCTTTCTCCGACGGTCCGGTTCCCGAATCGCTGGCAGCCGACGCCGCGTCGGTGCCCTCGCTCTCCGACGCCGCACCCACGCAGGAAGCGGTCCTGGAACTCGAGCCGGACTTCATCTACGCCGGCTGGGAATCGAACCTGAGCTCGGACACCGCCGGCGAGCGCGGTTTCCTGGCTTCAATGGGCATCGGCAGCTATGTCTCTCCGGCGGCCTGCCGGGAAGAGGGGCTCCCGGGCAAGCTGGACTTCGAGGACGTGTTCGCGCAGATCACCGAAGCGGGCGACCTCTTCGGGGCCCCCGATGCCGCTGCCGCCCTGATCGCCGACCAGCGCGAGGTGCTCGACGGCGTTCCGCCGGCCGGCGAGGGCCGGACCGCCTTTTGGTTCTCCTCGGGACGGGACACTCCGTACGCGGGCGCCGGCCTGGGAGCTCCGCAGATGATGATGGAAGAGCTCGGCCTGGAGAACATTGCCGCGGGAGTCGAAGATTCGTGGGCTTCGCTGAGCTGGGAGACCGTGGTGGCGGCCAATCCCGATGTCATCGTCCTGGTGGACGCAGACCGGAACACCGCCGAGTCCAAGAAGGAGCTGCTGGCGTCGATGCCGGCCACGGCGGGCATGGACGCGGTGATCAACGAACGCTATCTGGTCCTCCCCTTCGCTGCCGGGGAGGCCGGAGTCCGGAACGCCGAAGCGGTGGCGGACCTCGCCGACCAGCTCTCGAGCCTGCCGTGACCGCCGTCCGCACCCAACCGCGCGAGACCCGCCCGTCACCGCGCCCGTCCGCACGCCCGCCCAACCCGGGAACGCCGTCGGACGCTGCGGCAGCGCCGGCCTCCCGCCGCCGGTTCCGCACCGGGACCGCGACGGCGGTGCTGGCCGCCGCGCTGGTCTTTTCCATTGCGGCGGCGGCAACGGTGGGGCCTGCGGACATCAGCGTGGCCGATGCTTTCGGCACGATCCTCTCCCATCTGGGGATCGGCACCAGCCCGCTCTCCGCCCTGCACGACGGAATCATCTGGGAGCTGCGGCTGCCCCGGGTGCTGACCGCTGCCGCCGTGGGGGCCGGTTTGGCGATCAGCGGCGCAGTCATGCAGGCGCTGACCCGCAATGCGCTGGCCGACCCGTATCTGCTGGGCCTGTCTTCGGGTGCCTCGCTGGGAGCGGTCTGCGTGGTCCTGCTGGGCCTGCAGCTGCTGCTTCCGCTGGCGGCGTTCATCGGCGCACTGGCGGCGCTGGCGGCAACGCTGCTGCTGGCCCGGCTGGCCGGCGGGCTGACGCCGTCGCGCACCGTCCTGGCCGGCGTGGCGGTCTCTTCCCTCGGCAGCGCCCTGACCAGCCTGGTGATTTTCTGGACCGCCACCGGCGACTCCTACCGGAACATCCTGGGCTGGCTGCTCGGGTCGCTGAGCGGTGCGCAGTGGTCCAGTGCCGGGATCGCCGCCGGGGCGTTGGTTGCGGTGGGCATTCCGCTGCTGGCCGCGTCGCGGATCCTGGACGGGTTTGCCTTTGGCGACGACGCCGCCTCGGCCCTGGGCATCAACGTTCCGGCCGTGCGGTGGAGCATGCTGGCGGCAACAGCCCTGCTGACCGGCGCCATGGTTTCCGTGAGCGGGGCGATCGGCTTCATCGGACTGGTGTTTCCGCATGTGGTCCGGATGATGACCGGCCCCGGGCACCGCTCGCTGCTGCCGCTCTCGGCCCTGCTCGGAGCCATCTTCCTGATTTGGGCCGATACTGCGGCCCGGTTCGTGTTCGAGCCCCGGGAGCTTCCCGTGGGCGTGGTGACCGCAGTGCTTGGCGCTCCGGTCTTCGCCTACGTGCTGGCGCGGCGGAAGGGCGGGGCATGAACAACGGTGAAATGGGCTCCGGAGCCCGTGTGAACGACCTGCAGGCGGCGGGCGTGGACGTTTCCCTCGGCGGAAAACTCGTGGTGGACGGGGTGGACTGCACCGTTCCGGCCGGCGCGCTGTCCGCTCTGGTCGGTCCCAACGGGGCCGGCAAATCCACGCTGCTGCGGGCCCTGGCCGGTGTGGTTCCCGTCCGCAGGGGCACGGTGCTCTGGCAGGGCCGGGACCTGCTGCGCCTGCCCCGCCGGGAACGGGCCCGCATAGCCGCGCTGGCGGAGCAGGAATCCGGTACGGACACTCCGCTGACAGTGCGCGACGTCGTGTCGCTGGGAACCATGCCGCACCGCTCGCTGCTGGGGTTCGGCACCAGCGAGGACGACGCCGAGGTGGTGACGGCGCTTCAGTCCGCCGGTGTTCCCCAGCTCGCGGACCGGCTGTTCAGCGAACTTTCCGGCGGTCAGCGGCAGCGGGTCCAGCTGGCCCGCGCGCTGGCGCAGAAACCGCAGCTGCTGCTGCTGGACGAGCCCACCAACCACTTGGATCCGCACGCCCAGCTGACCACGCTGCATCTGATGCGGCAGCTGGCCGGGCAGGGCATCGCCGTTGTCGCAGCGCTGCACGACCTGACGCACGCCGCAGCCCACTGCGACCACGTCATTGTCCTCTCCGGCGGCACCGTGGTGGCAGCGGGCGATCCCCGCACCGTCCTGACGGCTGACCTGATCGGGACGGTTTACGGGGTCCAGGCCCATGTACTGGAGCATCCGGCCACGGGCCGGCCGCTGATTGCGTTGTCCCTGCCGGCGGACGGCGCAGCCGGTTCAGTCAGCGCAGCCGGTGCGCGCGCCTACGCCACGTCCGCCTAAGCCTCCTGCTGATACTCCGGTACCGGCAGCCCGGCGTCCCGGCATGCCGCGGCGTAGCCTTCGCGCCAGGCCTCGTCGCTGCCCAGCCGGAACATGTCCTGCTCGGCCGGGCGGATCAGGGTCCGGGCGCCGTCGTCCCGGGAACCGGGCGAAGCGGGGCGGACGAGTTCCGGCAGGCCGCGCAGCACCGCTACCGGGCACTGGCTGGTTTTGCCCTTGATCAGGTCGGCTGCCGCCGCAATCTCGTCAGCGACGGCGGTCATTGTCGCCTTCATCTGCTGGCCGAAGCTATCCATGCTGCCGCGCAGATCGGTGATGACCTCGAGTCCCGCGGCTCCGATGGCGGCGTCGGTCTGTCCTTCGCGCCAGGCCCGGCCCATCGTGTCGGTGATGACCACGCCGACGTCGAAGCCCAGCGCCCGGCGCAGGCCTGCACACAGCGCCCGGGCCGAGGCGTCCGGGTCCACGGGAAGGAGCAGGACGGTGCCGGCCGGAGTGTTGCTGTTGTCCACCCCGGCGGCGGCGGCCACGATGCCCAGTTTGTTTTCCACAATCCTGGTCACTCCGCCGGGATGGACCTTGCTGGCCACAAGCCGAACGGTCTCGTTGGTGATCGCCTGTTCGCGGTCCCCCGCCGGAACCTGGCGCCCCTCAGCCTTGGACACGATCTTGGAGGTGACCGCCAGGATGTCGCCCGGCTGCAGGGCAAAGTCCGGGACCGCTCCGGCGGCGGACAAAACCACGGCGGCCAGGTCCGTCCCCGGAGCGATCTCTCCAATGCCCGGCAGCGCAAACAGCGTGATGCTGCGCATCGGTTAACGCTTGAGCGCGGGCAGCACATCGCGGGAGAAGACGTCGATCCACTCGCGCTGGTTCCGGCCGACGTTATGCAGGTAAATGCGGTCAAAGCCCAGGTCGACGAATTTCTGGATGTACGCGCGGTGGACATCGGGGTCGCTGGAAATCACCAGACGTCCCTCGAAGTCCTCCGGCCGAACCAGTTTGGCCATCTGCTCGAGTTCGAACGGCGAGCGGATGTCTCCCTTGGGGAACTTCATGCCGCCGTTGGGCCATTCCACCATGGCGTTGGTCAGCGCTTCTTCGTCCGTCTCGGCCCAGCTCATGTGCAGCTGCAGGACCTTGGGCATCGTGTCCGGGTCCTTGCCGGCCTCGCGTGCTCCGGTGTCGAACTTGTCAAAGAGCATGCCGATCTTTTCCAACGGAGCGCCCACCGTAATCAGTCCGTCGGCGTGGCGGCCCGCGCGCTTGGCCGTCACGGGCCCCGCGGTCGCGACCAGGATTTCGGGGGCCACTTCCGGCATGGTCCACAGCCGGGTGGATTCCATCTTGTAGAACTCGCCCTTGTGCCGGACGTCCTTGCCGGCCAGGGAATTCGTGAAGAGCTTATTGATGATGTCGATGGCTTCGAACATCCGGTTGATGCGCTCGGGTGCCTCCGGCCAGTACTGCGCCGTGATGTGCTCGTTGAGCGCTTCTCCGGAGCCCAGCCCGAGCCAGTGCCGGCCGGGATACATGGCGGCGAGCGTGGCTGATGCCTGCGCCACCATCGCCGGATGCCACCGGAACGTGGGAGCGGTAACTCCGGGGCCGATATCGCCCTTGGTGCGCTCACCCAAAGCCGACAGTACGTTCCAGACAAATGCGGATTGGCCCTGCGCCGGAACCCACGGCTGGAAATGGTCTGCAGCCATAACCCCGGAGAATCCCTTGCTCTCGGCATATTCGGACAGTGCCACCGCCTCTGTGGGGTGGAACTGTTCCAGCATTGCGGCGTAACCAATTGTTAATGAAGAGCTCATATATCGATCCTGACAGCCAGAGATTTCGGAATTGAAAACAAATGTTTCCAATGGAATAAGGCAGCAGAGTTCCGGCTTTCCGGAACGCCGTAGGCCCATCCTAGGGGCGGGGAGGAATTCCGCCCAAGCATGACTAAGCAGGATTTCGAGAAGTGTCGACCGCAGTTGCTGCCCGGCGCCGGGCCGGGTGGGCTAGGAGGTGCAGCCCTCGCCGTCGCCGTCGCCGTCGAACTTTGCTTCCCAGCCTGCGTCGCCGGCGCGGATGGGCGCCGCACCTGCGGCCTTGACCGCCGCACAGTTGGCGTACACGGGCGTGCCGTCAGCGTCGGCGACCTCGGGCGGTACAGCTGCGGGCGGTGCGGGTGCGGGCGGTGCTGCTGCGGCATTCGAGGCCCGGCCCGCGTCGGGGACCGGCTGGTCCGGGCAGGCGGAGAGGACTCCGGCGACGGCGTCGTGCTCCGCCTGTGTCATCCAGAGGCGGTATTCAGCCTTGACCGCAACCTGGCGGGCCACATACTCGCAGCGGAAGGCTTTGTTCGGCGGCAGCCAGGAGGCGGCGTCGGAATCCGATTTGGAACCGTTGGAAGGACCGTCGGCAGCCATCAGGTTCAGCGGATCGTTGGCGAACTGGCCGCGTTCCTCAGCGGACAGCTGCTGCGCACCCTTCTGCCAGGCATCGGAAAGCGCCACGATGTGGTCGATCTGGACGGCGGTGCTGGTCTCGTTGCCGCGCACGAAACTGATGGTCGTACCGGTGTAGGGATCGGCGAAGGTGCCGGACGCCACCACGCACTCCTTGGTTCCGTCCTTGAACACGACGGCGGTGAGGTCGCGCGCCAGGATGTCGTTGCGGGTATCGCAGCCGTTCCGGTCGACGTCGGCCCAGGCCGGTCCGAACTCGTCCCGGTCATAGCCGGTCTTGGGAGCCCTGCCCTTGATCGGGAGGGTTTCCAGCTGCTCCACCGCCGAGCCGGCTGTTGCTTCCTGGACCGCGGCAGTACCGGAACCGGCATGGGAGGCGCCGGTTCCGGCATTCGCTCCGGCATCTGAGCCGGCATCGGTCAGCGGAGTACAGGCCGCGGAACCGAACAGGATTACGGGCAGGGCTATCAGGGACAGAAATTTCGAGCGCAGAGAAGTCATCGGTATTTATTATCGGTGATTTTGCGCCGTTGATTTTCCGACGGGCTTTCGGAGCTTCGAGGTTAGGGGTTTCGGGGTTGTTGCCCGGGCAACGATTCCGGGTCGGTGCACGGACAAATAGGGAATGCCCCGGGTATCGCCTAGAGTTTCCCCGCGGCTCGTCACAAGGCGGGCCGCGTAACCGGATGCCCGGGGCCGCTTCTCAGAAGTCGGACCCGGACCGCCGTTGTGACAGGACAAAAATGGGGAAGTATCTTGCTTTAAGGCGGCAGGTGGCCGTGTTGGCTATTGCCGCTTTTCTCGGCGGCACAGTTATCTCAACGCCGGCATTCGCCACTGACGGCGGCACGCAGCCCTCGTCGCCCTCGTCGTCGTCATCGCCGCCGGCATCGCCGCCGCCGTCGTCGTCGGAAATCGGGGGAAGCGCTGCCACCGAGCCGCCCGCCAACCGCTTCATCGTGAAGTTCCGTGACAAGGCCGGGATCACTGCCGTTGAACGGTTGGACACCTACGGCTCAGTGACAACCACGCTGGGTGTGCAGGCTACGGAGCTTTTCGAAACCGGCACCGGAGCGTCAGTGGTCGAGGTGGATCAAGAGCTGACCCGGGATCAGTCCGCCGCCGTCGTCGCCGCGCTCGCTGCCAAGCCCGACGTCGAGTACGTCGAGCCCGATGTTCTGCTCTTCCCCGCCGCGGCGGACCCCAAAGACCCTCTCTATTTCCAGCAATGGAACCTTTGGGAGCCTGAAGGCGGTGCCGCTGTGAACGACGCGTGGAACGTGTCCCAGGGCGCCGGCCAAGTTGTGGCCGTGGTGGATACCGGAATTACCAACCACAGCGACCTGAACGCGCAGATCCTCCCCGGCACCGATTTGATCAGCAGTCCGTCAATGGCGCGCGACGGCGATGCGCGGGACAACGACCCCCGGGACGAAGGCGATTGGAATGATTCCGCCAACTGCAGTGTCAGCCGCTCTACCTGGCATGGAACCCATGTCACGGGAACTGTTGCTGCCAGCGCCAACAACGGCATGGGCATCAGCGGTATCGCCCCGGCAGCGAAAGTTGTGCCGGTCCGTGTCCTGGGCGAGTGCGGCGGATACCTCTCTGACATCTCGGACGGAATCATCTGGGCTGCCGGCGGCACCCTGCCGGACGTCCCGGCGAACAGCAACCCGGCAACTGTCATAAATCTCAGCCTCGGCGGCATCAGTGCCTGCTCCGCGTCCATGCAGGACGCCGTGAACTATGCCACTGGCCGGAACGCCGTAGTGGTTGTGGCTGCCGGGAACAGCAACCGGCCGGCAGCCGATTCCACACCTGCGAACTGCCGCAACGTGATCACTGTTGGCGCGACGGGCCGGGACGGTTCCCGGGCTCCGTACTCAAACTACGGTGCCGCCGTCGACATCATGGCCCCGGGCGGAAACATGTCAGGGAATGCTTCGGGCGGCATTCTCTCTACCTTCAACGAAGGATCGTCAGTTCCGCAAAAGGAAAGCTATTCCCAGGCTCAGGGCACCTCCATGGCCGCACCCCACGTGGCCGGTGCAGCGGCCCTCCTCTTGGCCGCCTATCCGGAGATGACGCCGGATCAGGTGGAAGCCCGGTTGAAGGCCACCGCGCGTGACCTGCCGAAGGGCTGCACGCCCTACTGCGGGCCGAAGCTGCTGGATACTGCTGCCGCGGTAACCATGCCGCTCATTGCCCCGGTTCCCGCCATCAGCGGCGCCACCGCCGTCGGTGCGACCCTCACCGCGGAACCGGGCGCGTGGGCACCGGCACCGGTTGATTTGGCCTACCAGTGGTACCGCGGGAACACCGCGGTCAAGGGTGCGACCGCCAAAACCTACAAGCTCACCAACGCGGACAACGGCCAGGCCATCAGTGTGAGCGTCTCCGGTTCAAAGACCGGTTACGCGACCGTCACCAAACGCTCCGCCGCCACCTCCAAGGTGGCACCGGCAAAACCGCCGTTTGCTGATGTTCCTCCCGGCATCCAGTTCTACGACGAGATGCTCTGGATGGCCACGGAAGGCATTTCCACTGGTTGGACCGAAGCCAACGGCACCAGGACCTATCGGCCGCTGCAGGCCGTCAACCGTGATGCGATGGCCGCTTTTCTGTACCGGCTGGACGGAAGCCCGGACTTCACGCCGCCGGCAAAATCGCCGTTCACCGATGTGGCCACCACCAACCCGTTCTACAAGGAAATCACCTGGCTCAACAGCCGGGGAATTTCCACCGGATGGACTGCGGCCAACGGCACGAAGACGTACCGCCCGCTGCAGCCGGTAAACCGCGATGCGATGGCAGCCTTCATGTACCGGTTCGCGGAATCGCCGTCCTACTCCGCGCCCAGCAAGTCGGCGTTCCTCGACGTGCCAAAGAGCAACCTGTTTTACAAGGAAATTTCGTGGCTGGCGGCCTCGGGTATCGCCACCGGCTGGGGTGACGGGACCTACCGGCCCCTGACCCCGGTCAACCGCGATGCCATGGCCGCCTTCATGAAGAGATTCGACAGTACGTTCCTCCGGTAGCTCGAGCGCAGGCAAAGGGAAGTCCGGTGAACCGAAGCTGGTCGCCGGTCCTCCCTGTGCTTGGCCCGGTCAGTGAAACCCCTTCCCTGCCCCGTCGCCGGGACGTAGATTCGTTACTTACCGTCCGCGCAGGGAGATGCAATGGTTACGAATAAGTCCACGACGATCAACGCCGACAACAAGGTCGCCGAACAGCCCGTCGCTGTGAAGGCAGCCGGCGACGTCAAACCCTCGGACGAAACCAAGAGGGTCGCTGTGGCGGAGGACTACGCCCAAGAACTTGATGAAATGCGCGAACTGAAAATCAAGTCCAAAAAACCCAAGGAAAAGGCCGACGACGACGCTTGGCGGCACAATTACCCCTACGATACGAAGCTGTCCCGGCGCAGCTACGAGAAGCAAAAACGTGCCCTGCAGATCGAGCTTTTGAAGATGCAGCTCTGGGTCAAGGAGACCGGACAGAAAATGCTCATCATCTTCGAAGGCCGCGATGCCGCCGGTAAAGGCGGTTCGATCAAGCGCTTCAACGAACATCTCAACCCCCGCGGCGCACGGATCGTTGCGTTGGAGAAGCCCACCGACGGTGAACGCACCCAGTGGTATTTCCAGCGGTACGTGGCGAGGCTGCCCAGCGGCGGCGAGATCGTCATGATGGACCGTTCCTGGTACAACCGGGCCGGAGTCGAACGCGTCATGGGGTACTGCACACCAGCCCAGTACTTGGAGTTCATGCGAGAGGTACCCGAGTTGGAGCGGATGCTGGTGAACTCGGGCGTGCTGCTGACGAAACTCTGGTTTTCGGTGGGGCGGGCCGAACAGTTGGCACGATTCGCGGCCCGCGAAACAGATCCGGTGAAACAGTGGAAGCTCTCCCCCACCGACCTGGCCAGCCTCGACAAGTGGGATGACTACACCGAAGCCAAGGAAGCCATGTTCTTCTACACCGATACCGGTGATGCCCCTTGGACGGTGGTGAAGTCCAACGACAAGAAACGGGCGCGGCTCGAGGCCATGCGTCAGGTCCTTCATTCAGTCGACTATCCCAACAAGAACACGACCCTGGTGCATGCGCCGGATCCGCTGATCGTGGGTCCGGCAGCCAGCCACTTCGAAGAGGGGGAAGAGCCCAGCGGCCGGTTCCCCGTGGTGAAGCCCAAGGGCTGACCGCTTTTCTCTGCAGTGCGAACCCCGGCAATACCCTCCGCCCTCTGACATCGGAGGGGCCGGGCTTACGGCGGGCTTGCGGGTCGGCTTGCGGGCGGGCTTGCGGCGGGCATTTCCGGCGGGTTTTGAGGCCAAGTAATTCTTCTCAAAAGTCGAGTATTTGAGAGTCCGAAAAAGGGCCTGTTTTGGGCTGTTTTGGGGCTGTTTTGGGGCTTCTCGAACCAGGAATGTCAGTGCCGGGTGAAAGTCTTTAGTCATGGATCAGAACGGATCTTCGACCGGGACTCCCGGCACTGGCGATGACGCTGCAGCTCGCAGCCGGTTCGTCTTTGTCGCCGAGCCCGGGGTGGCCGGCAGTGATCCGGGTGATGGGTTGACCGGGTCTCTGGTCCTGCAGAATGTGGAGTCGTTGACTGAGGAGCAAACCGGGACGGTGTTGGCCCGGCTCAATCATTTGTCGCGGTGGGTGCAGGCGCAGCAGGCTCGGGTCCTGTCCCGGCTGCAGACGGTCTACGAGGACGAGACGCTATCCGTTACCGGGTTGCGGGACGCGGAGATGGCGTTCAGCCTCGCCGCGGAGGAAGCCGCAACCATTCTGGGAGTTCCCGCCGGCACGGGAAAGGCGTTGATGAGTCAGGCCGGTGATCTCTGCACCAGGAACACGGCCACCCTGAAGGCGTTGGAGTCCGGACAGATCAGTTACGGGCATGCGGAGACCCTGGTGGAGCAGTGTGTGGGCGTGGTGCCGGCTGAGTTGCCCGGGTTCGAGGCGGAGTTGCTGGGGATGGCGGCGGGCCAGACCAGAACCCAGTTCCGGGTGAAGGCGCACCGGTTGCGGGAGAAGTATTATCCGGAAACCATTGTGCAGCGGCAGGCGACGGCGTTTGAGCAGCGGACGGTGTGGGTGCGGCCGGAGCCGGACGGGATGTCCTGGATCTCGGCGTTACTGCCGGCCGAGAAAGCCCAAGCAATCTTTACTCAGCTCAGTGTTGCGGCCCGGGGAGAGCAGGCCGCCGGGGACACACGCACGGTGGATCAGTTGCGCACGGACATCCTCGCGGATCTGTTGGGCGGCCACGAGCATGAGTGCGGGGACGAGTGCAGAAACGGTGGTGGCACGGGTGCCGGGGGCAAGAAGGGTAAGGGCCGTCGTAAGGGATCCGGCTCCGGCAGGGGTGCCAGCAGTGAAGGTAAGGGTTCCGGTTCCGGCAAGGGGTTCGGGTCCTGTCGTATTGGCCATGGTCCCCGGGCGCGGACGGAGATTCTGGTGCTGATCAATGCTGAAACCCTCTTCGGTGCCGATGATCAGCCGGCGGAACTGAACGGATATGGGCCGATCAGTCCCGTAACGGCTCGGCGGATGGCCCGCGAGGCCATGAAATGGACACCGGTGGAACGCGATCCGGACACCGAAGAGATCCTGCGGGTCGGGAAACGGCGGAAGGTTCCCGATGGATTGAAGCGGGTTTTGCGGGTGCGGGACGGAACCTGCCGGTTCCCGGGCTGCCGGACCAACGCGGTAATTTCCGAGATCGACCACACCAAACCGTGGGCTCAGGGCGGGCCGACTGATCATGACAATCTGGAGCATTTGTGCCGGCGGCATCACATGTTCAAAACCGAAGGGTTCTGGAAAGCCAGGCAGCCTCGTCCCGGGGTGATTGAGTGGACCTCACCGGGCGGCAGGTGTTACCGCACCGAACCGCAACTGAGCCTGTCCCGGGAAACCGGTAAGGGCTCTCAGGAAACCTGTGATGGTGCCAGCGGACTGCAAGCGGGTATCAAGGCGAATGGTGGCCAGGCGAATGGCGGAGGCGACGCGGCGGGCATTGATCCATCACGGGCCAATGATGCCGGTGCTCCAAGCGCCCCCGGCGATCCGAGTGCTCCAAGTGCTCCAAGTGCTCCAGATGATCCAGACGGCTACGGAGACAACCCGCCGCCCTTCTAGACGCCCCACCCGCTTCCATAGGCGTCAGCCCTTCACGGCTTCCATACGTGCCAGACCTTCCCCGCTTCCATAGGCGCCAGCCCTTCAGGAACGGGTCGCGGTTCGGCAGCGAAGCCATGCCTCACGATTCCAACGCTCTCGAACGAAGCCCACTTCTCGGAACCGCTCGGAACCGAGGGAAGACGCAGACCACGCCATTGTGATCTGCGCTGTCCACGATGCTAGCGAGATTCGCGCCGCTTTGCAGGAACACGCCTGGATACGGATGCTCATCTGTCTTCAGGACACCCGTCGCGGAAGTGTCGGGAGTGCGTGAGACGATAAATTCATGCCTTCCTCCCCGCCTCTCATCGATGTCACCGACATCATCCGCGTCGTGGGCGGCGCGGCCTTCCAACGCGGACAGACGTACGCCAAGGGCGGCGCGGTGGACACACTGGAATGGGATCCGCAGGCCGAAGTGCTCCGGGCAAAAGTCCGCGGACACTCCTCCGTTCCGTATCGGATAATGCTGCAGTTGGGCGAAAAGCGGCAGGGCGACTACCGGCTGCTGGACAACCACTGCAGCTGCCCGGTGGGCTTCGACTGCAAGCACGTGGCCGCCGTCGCGCTCCAAAGCAATACCGACCATTTGCTGGCGCGGCAGGAATTCATCCGCCCCGGCACGCCGGGCTCGGGCGGCACACCGGGCAAACCAACGGTCCCGGCGTGGCAGGAGTCGCTGCAGACATTGATCGACGCCGACCTTGAGGCCCTGACCGGCAGCACCCCGGCGGCAGCCACTCCGCTGGCCCTGCAGTTTGAGGTGCGGACGTCCGACGCCGGAATGAGCGCCCGCTGGGGAGCACCGGCACCCCGCAGCGCACACCGGGCCACCTCGTTCCGGCTGGGAGTGCGCCCCGTGGTCCGCAATACCAAGGGCAACTGGGTGAAAAACAATCTGGCCTGGAGCAACATTTCCTACCAGACCTATGGTTTGAAGCTGAATCCGGAGCAGCACCGCTGGTTTTCGCAGTTCCCCGCCCTGCACCGCTCGAACGGGGTGAGCTACTTCGGCCAGAACGATTCCTGGCTGTACCTGGACGACTTCTCCAATCCGCTCCTGTGGCAGCTGCTCGAAGAGGCCCGGCGGATTGGCGTGGAATTTGTTGGCACCAAGAAAGACACAACGGTCCAGCTGGGGCAACGGGCGGCGTTGTCACTCGATGTCCGGGCCACGGAACCGGGCACCTCGGCTCCGCTGCAGCTGCTGCCGGTACTGAAAATTGACGGCCAGCCCTTTCCCACGGATGCCGCCGGTCTCATTGCCGGACACGGCATTTATGTGCGCAGCCCGGAAAACGTCATCACGCTGGCGCCCACAGCCCGTCCGCTCACCGACCAGGACAAGGGCCTCCTGCTCAAGGGTGCACCCGTTCTGATCCCCGAAGATGACGCCCCGGTGTTTTTGGAGAAGTTCTATCCCAAGCTCCGCCAGGTCCTGCCAGTGACCAGCAGCGACAACTCGGTTGAATTCCCCGAGATTTCCCCGCCCCTGCTGGTGCTCACCGCGTCCTTCCAGCCTGATGACTCGCTGTTCCTGGATTGGGAATGGGAGTACCGGCAGGGAGACGACATCACGCGCATCCCGCTGGGCACCCGAGCGGATCCGGCGGCAGGCTACCGCGACATGGTCTCCGAAGCGGATCTGCTCACCGCCGTCGGCAAGGTCCTCGGATCGGTGCCCCGCAGCCGCTCATACTCGGGCATCGACACCGCAGAGTTCACTGAATACCTGCTGCCCAAAATCGAAAAGGTCGACGGCGTCCGGGTGGACGTCATCGGCGAGCGCCCCGACTACCGCGAGCTGACCAGCGTTCCGGAGCTGCGGATCACCACGGTGGAGACCGAGCGCCGCGACTGGTTCGACCTCGGCATCATGATCACCGTGGACGGCCGGCTCGTGCCGTTCGCAGAGGTTTTCAAGGCCCTCTCCCAGGGCAAGACCAAACTCCTGCTCCCCGACCGCACCTACTTGTCGCTGGACCGGCCCGAATTCGCCCAGCTCCACGCACTGCTTGAGGAAACTGAGGGGCTGCAGGAGTGGGAAACCGGCGAACTGTCCATCAGCAGATATCAGGCCGGGCTGTGGTCGGAGCTGGAGGAACTGGCGGAGGAGACCGAGCAGGCAGCCGCGTGGCGCGCCTCGGTCACCGGGTTGCTGGAACTGGATTCCGTGGCACAGGTTACGCTGCCGGCCGGACTGCACGCTGAGCTTCGCCCCTACCAGACGGAGGGCTACAACTGGCTGGCCTTCCTCTGGAAACACGGGCTCGGGGGAATCCTGGCTGATGACATGGGCCTGGGCAAGACCCTGCAAACGCTGGCACTGCTGGCCCACGCCCGGGAACAGACAGCGAAGCACGACGACGGCGTCCCGGCGTCGGGCGCCGACGCCTCCCCGAGTGCCACGAGTGCCACGGGTGCCACCACTTCCACCGGTGCCACGGCCACAGCCACCCCCGCACCCCGCCGCCCCTTCCTCGTGGTGGCACCCACCTCGGTGGTGCCCAATTGGCTCTCCGAAGCGGCCCGCTTCACCCCGGGCCTGCGCACTGTTGCCATTCCCGACACCACCGCTAAATCCAAGGTGCCGCTGGCGGAGCTGACCGCTGACGTCGACCTTGTGATCACCTCCTATGCGGTGTTCCGGCTGGATTTTGCCTCCTACCGCGATTTGGAGTGGGACGGGCTGATCCTCGACGAGGCGCAGTTCGTCAAAAACCGAACCACCCGCGCCCATCAGTGCGCCCGCGACCTGAAGGCACCGTTCAAGCTGGCGATTACCGGCACACCGATGGAAAACAACCTGCTGGAGCTGTGGAGCCTGTTCGCCATTGTGGCGCCGGGCCTGTTTCCGTCGGCCCGGAAGTTCATTGAGGAATACCAGCGCCCCATTGAACGCGGCGAAGACTCCAAGCTGCTCGCCCGGATGCGCCGCCGCATCAGGCCCCTCCTGATGCGGCGCACCAAGGAAGCCGTGGCCAAGGACCTGCCCGAAAAGCAGGAGCAGGTCCTGGAAGTCGAGTTGAGCCCGAAGCATCGCAAGATCTACGAGATGCATCTGCAGCGCGAGCGGCAGAAGCTGCTGGGCCTGATCAAGGACCTGGACCGGAACCGGATGATCGTGTTCCGTTCCCTGACCCTGCTGCGGATGTTGAGCCTTGACGCCTCGCTGGTGGACGACGACTACGCCGGAGTGCCCTCGGCCAAACTCGATGCCCTCTTCGAACAGCTCGAAGACGTCACCGCGGAAGGCCACCGCGCCCTGATCTTCAGCCAGTTCACCTCCTTCCTCAAGAAGGCTGCCGAGCGGCTGGATGCGGCCGGCATCCCCTATGCCTATCTGGACGGCTCCACCCGGGACCGCGGTGCCGTCATCAACTCCTTCAAGGACGGCGAGGCGCCAGTGTTCCTCATCAGCCTCAAGGCCGGTGGTTTCGGCCTGAACCTGACCGAGGCTGACTACGTGTTCCTGCTCGATCCGTGGTGGAATCCGGCCGCCGAATCCCAGGCCGTGGACCGCACGCACCGGATCGGACAAACCCGCAACGTCATGGTCTACCGGATGGTGGCCCGCGGAACCATCGAGGAAAAGGTGATGGCGCTGAAGGAGCAGAAGGCAAAACTGTTCAGTTCGGTGATGGACGACGACGCCGTGTTCAGCTCCGCGCTCACTGCGGAGGACATCCGGTCCCTGCTCGACTGACGCCGGCTCACCCGCTGGCGCCGGCTCACCCGCTGGCGCTGACTCACCCGCTGACGCCGGCTCACCGGCTAACGCTGATGCGAGACCGCCCGGTATGAATTTCCGCACGCCTGCTCCCGCTCGCAGCCTCCAGAATCCGCGCCATGACGGGCGAGAACGGTGTTCCCACGACCCCGGACCGGTTCCCGACACGATTAATCTGGGAGTCAGGACCCGCCGTCATCGGGAAAGGACTATGAGCACCCAGGAATCAACCCTCATCCATCCACAGGATGTGACCGTCAAGGATGAAGATGATCTCGTGCATGTTTTCTGCACGCCCTGCAAGCGCCGGGCGATGCACCATGCGCAACGGCCCAGACCATACTGTGGAAAGTCGATGCCGAACCGTCCCCTGCGGGATGACAACGGCCAGCTGCCCCTCTGCGCTGTGTGCGTGGACCTCGCCCGTTCCGCCCCCTGCCCGCGCTGCGGCATGCGCGCCCGGATCTGACAGTAGTTCCCGGTCCGGCGCCGCGGTTCAGGATCCGACACAGCAGTTCCCGATCCGACACAGCAGTTCCGGATCCGAGACAGTGCTCCCGGAATACCAGGGGTTCCCGCAGGAATTCGAATCGTTCAGTGAACCCGGATTGCCCATTCCGTGAACCGGAATTGATTTGTACAGTGGGGTGATGGCTACTGACGAACGTCCCATCGGATTCTGGCTCAAACTCGTGGACCAACTGGTTGATGACCAATTTGGAGCCAGTTTCGAAGAACACGGCGTCACCCGGAGGCAGTGGCAGATGATGAATCTGCTGACCGACGGTCCCGCTTCCGAGAAGCAGCTGACCGACGGCCTGAGGCCCTACTTTCCCGTCGTGGAGACCGGCACCTCGGTGGAGCTGATTGAAGAACTGCGCGAAAGCGGCTGGGTGGCGTTGGAAGAGGACGAGTACCAGCTGACCGATCTGGGGCGCCGCAGCTTGGAAAACCTGCGCGGCGCCGTCGAGCGCATCCGGGAACAACTCACGGAGAACGTCTCGGAGGACGAATACATGGCACTCGTTGCAGTGCTGCAGCGCATGGCCACCAACCTCGGATGGGACGACACGAAAGAACAGCCGCCGGTCCCGTCCTGAGTGCTTTTCAGCTCCCGCGTCCCGCGTCGGCGCCGCAGGCTCCCCACAGGCCGCCGTCGGGTTAGGATTCCGGCATGGCGAGCCGAGCTGCGAGGCAGATTTATGTGGAGACACTCGGCGCTGCCGGCGTGAAGGCGTCCATCTTCCGGCAGGCGCTGGGCACCGACTTCGACCGGTTGCATCCGATGCTCCAGCGCCGTTTCGGCGTGGATCCGTCCGGCGGCTACGCCTGCTTAGGCCGCGGTGTCTTTACCGAGGTCCGCCGCGGCGCGTGGTGGACCGTGCCGTTCCTGAGATTCGGTGCGTTCCGCAACATCCTCTTTCCCGACCGCGGGATAAATGTCCCGTTCACCGTGGAGAACTATCCCTACATCGACGGTTTCGGCCGGCCCACGGTCACCTTTGTCCGCACCCTTGAAGTCCGCCCCGGCAGGCGCCGGCGGTTCGACGCCACAATGGTCTACAGCCCGGCCCGCGGTGCCGTCGTCGACTATCTGGGCACCCACCAGCACCTGGCCACCGATCTGAAGCTAAACGTGCGCGACGACGGGTCGCTGCACCTGCGGTCGACAGCTCTGCGCTTTCACGAGGGCCCGGCCAGCTTCACCGTGCCCGCGTTCCTGACCGGCAGCGCGGATCTGTACGAGTCGTTCGACGATTCCCGCCGGGTCTTCACCATCCAGCTGCAGGTGAGGAACCCGCTGTTTGGATTCCTGTTCGGCTATCGCGGAGAATTCACCTGCGACTTCCCCGCCGTGACCGCGGCGGACGTTCCTCTGCATCTCAAGCCGCAGCGGGAGGACATCAGGGACTAAGCGTCCGATAACGCCTTGCAGCGCCGCTGCATCCGGGCTGCCCGAACTGCCCGACTGCCCGACTGTCCGACTGTCCGACTGTCCGACTGTCCGACTGCCCGAACCTACCCCCGCTGGGTCTGGGCCAGCAACTGCTCAAACGGCAGCGAAACCAGCGGGTCGGGACGCGCTGCTGGCTGCTGTTCCCCGAACAGCGCAACGAGCTCGGAGGCTGCCCGGCGGACGCGAGAATCCAGCGTCGCCGTCTCAGCATCCCCGGATCCCCAGTCCTCCGGAGCCGCATACACCGCAGTCGGCGTGGCCCTGGCGCGCAGATAGCTGAACATCGGCCGCATCGCGTAGTCCAGGACCATGGAGTGCCGGGCACTGCCGCCGGTCGCACCGAGGATCACGGGCTTGCCGTCGAGCGCAGTGTTGTCGATGACGTCGAAGAATGACTTGAACAGGCCGCTCATGGAAGCGGTGAACACCGGAGTCACGGCGATGAGGGCATCAGCCTCGCTGACCGCCGCGATGAGGGCGTCCAACTTTGGCGGTGCGTAGCCGGCCACCATGGTGTTGGCGATGTCCACTGCGTACTCGCGCAGTTCGAACGTGCTCACCGAAGCCCGGGCACCGGACGTTTCGAAAGCCTGACGCGCGGCCCCTGCCAACTGATCGGCCAGCATCCGGCTCGACGACGGGACTCCCAGCCCAGCGGTAACGACTACGATCCTGCGATCCGCCATTTCGGCGACCTCCTCGGTTGTTGCATGCGTTTGCATTTACATCAACCGCCCTGGGACTGCCGGTTATTCCCGTGGGATGCAAATCATAGAGCTGCGGCACCCTGCAGGCAAATCAGCTCCCCCGAGCCGTTGAGCGGAAAACCTTCCGGAAAAATCGCGGCTTCAAACGCCGATATCGTTAACGCAGTGCCCATCTCTGTAGACCCCTTTCGGGGGTCAGTGCTGCCGTGGTTTTCGTTTGCCGGCCCCGATTCATTCTGGTTCCGCCGCCGTGATACCCCGCAACATCTCAGTGATGGCCGTCCACCGCTTCCCGCTCAGCGGGGAGCTATCCGACTCTCTGATCCTGGGCACGGCGGTGGCGGATTTCCGTGCGCCGGTGCCCGGAACTGCAAGACTTCCGTGGCCGTCGACCTGAATTCCTCGAACGTCTGGAATCTGGTTGCGCCCGCAAACGAATTGGTGAGGTAGACCTGTGAGTGAAACAACCCAACGCCGCGTAAACGTGGCCGCGCTGATGACGGCGTTGCTGGCCGCCTGCATGGCCTTCCAGCTGAACGCCTCAATGCTTTCCCCCGCCCTGGTCACCATCGAAGAGGAACTGAACACCACCTCTGCGGCCGTAGCCCTGACCCAGACGGCGTTCTTCACGTCCGCGGCCCTGTTCTCCCTGTTCCTGCCGCGGCTCGGCGACATCATCGGCCGCAAGAAGGTCCTCGCCGGAATGATGGTGGTCCTGACCCTCGGCTCCGTTCTGGCAGCGCTGGCGCCGAGCGTCGAGGTACTGTTCCTCGCCCGCCTGATCCAGGGTGTCTCCGGACCGACCGTTGCGCTGTCCATGATCATGCTGCGCGTGGAGGTCCGCGAGCCGAAACGCTTCGGAACGCTCATGGGTGTCATCGCCGCGGTCAACGGCGGCATCGCCGGCGTCGACGCCATTGCCGGCGGTTACCTGGCGCAGAACCACGGCTTTGCCTCGGTCTTCTGGGCCATGGCCGTTGTCGGCGTCATCGCTTCCGCGATGGTTATCTCCACGGCACCCGAATCGATGGCCGTGAAGAAGGAAAAAATGGACTGGGTGGGCGTCATTCCGCTGGTCATCTCGGTGGGCACCCTGTTGACCGCGTTCAACGAGGCCGGCAAGCTGTCGGAAGCCAACTGGATGCTGGTGGCCGGACTGATCGTCATCTCCGCCGTCGCGTTCGCCGTCTTCTGGAAGGTGGAAAACCGCAGCGACCATCCCCTGATCGCGACGCATCTGCTCAAGCAGCGCTCCACCTGGGCCCTGCTGCTGACCACCCTGCTGACCATGACCGGTGTCTTCGCCGTCATGAACGGCATCATCCCCGCCCTCGCTCAGGACGGCGTCATTGGCTTCGGCATGGGCGCCGAGGAATCCGCCTGGTGGACCATCACCCCGTACGCCCTCGCAGGTCTGGTCATTGGACCGTTTGCCGGCCGCCTCGCGGGCAGCTGGGGCTACGCCAAGGTGCTGCGCATCGGCACGATCGGCTCCGTCATCGCCCTGGCCCTGATGCTCCTGGTGGTCGACAGCGATTCCCGCCTGGGCCTCCTGGCCATCTCGGTGCTGATCGGCATCACCTACGCCGGCATCGGCAACGTCATGCTCAGCGGCCTGGGCGTGATGCTCTCCCCGAAGGAGAACCCCGGCTTCCTGCCGGGCCTGAACGCTGGAGCGTTCAACCTGGGTGCCGGCCTGAGCTTCGCAGTGATCTACGCCGCGCAGACGGCGACCACCACTGCGGACGGCTCCGGCACTGAAGGCTACTACGGCGGCATCATTGCCGGCGCAGTCATTCTGGCGCTGGCCCTGGCCGTTTCCTTCCTGATCCCCAAGCCGGCCGACGCCGAGGCCAGCTCCGACGCCGAACTCAACGACGCCGCGATCAACACCGGAGAAAACAGCACCGCCGCACCGGCAACAGCCGACGCCGCACCCGCCGTCCGCTGACGCCCTCCGTCCGCTGACATTCCGTCCGGCTGGCATCCCAGTCCGCTGGCATCCGAGACACTGCAGGGCAGCCTTCACAGCTGCCTCGTCACAGAGTGCCTCGTCAGCGGTCCGACGGCGGTGCCCGGCTTAGGCTGTTCCCATGAGTGAACAGCCCGCCTCCGCACCGCCGTCGTTCCTCTCATCCGTCATGCTCACGGGCGCGAACGTGATTCTGGAGCCGCTGTCCGCCCTTCACATCCCCGAACTGGCCGAGGCCGTCCGGGACGGCGAGCTGTGGAACACCTGGTACACCCGCATCCCGGCGCCGTCGGAGATGGCCCGCGACGTCGAAGCCCGGCTGGCGCAGCATGAGGCAGGGTCGGCGGTGTCCTGGGCCATCCGGCGCACGGACACCGGCGCGGTCTGCGGCATGACCACATACCTCAACATCCGGGCCGAGCACCGCCGGCTGGAGATCGGCTCCACCTGGCTGGCGGCCAGCGCCCAGCGCACACAGATCAACACCGAGGCCAAGCTCCTGCTGCTCACCCGGGCGTTCGAGGACCTGGACTGCATCGCGGTGGAATTCCGCACCCATTGGCACAACCACCAGTCCCGCGCGGCCATCGCCCGGCTGGGCGCAAAGCAGGACGGCGTGCTGCGCAACCATGATGTTTGGCGCGACGGGACGCTGCGCGACACCGTCGTCTTCTCGATTATCAACAGCGAATGGCCCACGGTTCGGCTCGCCCTGACTTCCCGGCTGGACCGCGCATAGGACATCCTTAAAGGACAGGTCCGGGCGCCGCAGATTCGCCGGGCCACCAGCGCTGCAGCGCATAGGTTAAGCGCCGTCCCGGCAGGACGCAAATCAGCCGCAGCGGCAGCGCGATCGGGTGGCAGCCACGGAAATCGCGAGGTAAAAATCGTCGCTATCTTTAATGCAAGTGCCCGCCCCTTCCGGGGCCAGTGCCGCCCTTCGTACCGTTTTCCGGCCCCCGCCTGATCCCGTTCCGCTGCGTGCCGCACTCCGCCGTGGCCCGGACCGTACCGCATCGTTGCGACCCATGGAACGGAACCGCCAGGACGGGGCACTGCACCACCGGGACCCGCGGTCCCTTAGCTAGAACCTCAACGAAGCGGAGATGCAATGCCCACCAAAATCATCCTGGACTGCGATCCCGGTCATGATGATGCGGTCGCCCTGCTGCTGGCCCACGGCAGCCCGGAGATCGACCTGCTGGCGGTGACGACCGTCGTCGGAAACCAGACGTTGGAAAAGGTGACCCGCAACGCGCTGGCAATTGCCCGTGTTGCAAATATCACAAACGTTCCCTTCGCTGCAGGCAGTGCGCGCCCGCTCGTACGGACCATTGAAAACGCCCCTGACATCCACGGCGAATCCGGCATGGACGGCCCCGAGTTGCCCGAACCGGCCATTGAATTGGATCCGCGGCACGCGGTGGACCTGATCATCGACACCGTGATGGCCCACGACCCCGGAACCATCACCCTGGTCCCCACCGGCGGGCTGACCAACATCGCCCTGGCCGTGCGCAAGGAACCGCGGATCGCCGAGCGCGTGAAGGAAGTTGTCCTCATGGGCGGCGGCTACCACGTGGGCAACTGGTCTGCTGTGGCCGAGTTCAACATCAAAATCGATCCCGAAGCCGCTCACATCGTCTTCAACGAGAAGTGGCCGCTGACCATGGTCGGCCTGGACCTGACGCATCAGGCACTGGCCACCGACGAGGTCGCCGAGCGCATCGCCGCGGTGGGCACCAAGCCCGCCAAGTTTGTCGGGGAACTCCTCGAATTCTTTGGACACGCCTACAAGGACGCGCAGGGCTTTGATTTCCCTCCCGTCCACGACCCGTGCGCCGTCGCGTACGTCATCGACCGATCGGTCATGACCACACAGCGCGTTCCGCTGGACGTGGAGCTGACCGGCACCCTGACCCTGGGCATGACGGTGGCGGATTTCCGCGCGCCGGCGCCCGCTGACTGCAACACCTCCGTAGCCGTCGACCTGGATCACCAGAAGTTCTGGGACCTGGTCGTGGATGCCCTGAAGCGAATTGGTGAGGTGGACCTGTGAGTGAAACATCCCAGCGCCGCGTAAACGTGGCCGTACTGATGACGGCGCTGCTGGCCGCCTGCGTGGCGTTCCAGCTGAACGCCTCCATGCTCTCCCCCGCCCTCGTCACCATCGAAGAGGAACTGAACACGACCTCCGCTGCCGTGGGCCTGACCCAGACGGCGTTCTTCACGTCCGCAGCCCTGTTCTCCCTGTTCCTGCCGCGGCTCGGCGACATCATCGGCCGCAAGAAGGTCCTCGGCGGCATGCTCGTGGTCCTGACCATCGGCTCCGTGGTGGCAGCGCTGGCACCGAGCATCGAAGTGCTGTTCATCGCGCGCCTGATCCAGGGCGTCTCCGGGCCCGTGGTTCCGCTGGCCCTGATCATGCTGCGTGTGGAGGTCCGCGAGCCGAAGCTGTACGGCACGCTCATGGGTGTCATCACTGCGGTCAACGGCGGCATCGCCGGCGTCGATGCCGTTGCCGGCGGTTACCTGGCGCAAAACTACGGCTTTGCCTCGGTCTTCTGGGCCATGGCGATTGTCGGCGCCATTGCCTCAGCTCTGCTGATCTTCCTGGCGCCCGAGTCCACGGCCGCGAAAAAGGAAAAGATGGACTGGGTGGGCGTTGTTCCCCTCGTCATCTCGGTGGGCTCCCTGCTGACCGCCTTCAACGAGGCCGGCAAGCTGGCGGACGCCAACTGGGCGCTCGTGGCCGGACTGATCGTCATCTCCGTCATCACCTTCGCCGTCTTCTGGAAGGTGGAAAACCGCAGCGACCATCCCCTGGTGGCCACCCATCTGCTCAAGCAGCGCTCCACCTGGGCCCTGCTGCTGACCACCCTGCTAACCATGACCGGCGTCTTTGCGGTCATGAACGGCATCATCCCGGCCCTCGCGCAGGACGGCGTTGTGGGCTTTGGCCTGGGCGCCGAGGAATCCGCCTGGTGGACCCTGACGCCTTACGCCATCGCGGGCCTGGTCATTGGGCCGTTTGCCGGCCGCCTGGCCGCCAGTTGGGGATACGGCAAGGTGCTGCGGATCGGCATGATCGGCTCCGTCATCGCCCTGTCGCTGATGCTTCTGGTGGTGGGCAGCGATTCCAAGCTGGGCCTGCTGGGTGTCTCGGTGCTGATCGGCATCACCTACGCCGGCATCGGCAACATCATGCTCAACGGCCTGGGCATCGTGCTCTCCCCGAAGGAGAACCCCGGCTTCCTGCCGGGCCTGAACGCTGGAGCGTTCAACCTGGGTGCGGGCCTGAGCTTCGCAGTGATCTACGCTGTCAAGACAGCCACCACCACTGCGGACGGCTCCGGCACCGAAGGCTACTACGGCGGTATTATTGCCGGTCTGGTCATCCTGGTTTTGGCTCTGGCCGCATCCTTCCTGATCCCCAAGCCGGTGGACGCTGAAGTTACCGTCGACGCCGGCAACCGCTGATCCCGTCCGCCACCTGATCCCTGCCTCCCAAGGAGAATCCCCCGCATGACCGCCGGAAAAGTTGTAGTTGTAGGGTCGCTCAACGCTGACCTGACCGTCCGCACCGATCGCTTCCCCTCCCCCGGAGAAACCCTCAACGGCTCGGAACTGGTCATCGTTCCGGGCGGGAAAAGCGCCAACCAGGCCGCTGCAGCTGCAATCCTCGGAGCTGACGTGCGCTTGTTCGGCGCCGTGGGTGCCGACGGGCACGGCGATCTCCTGCTGAAGGCTGCGGCGGACGCCGGAGTGGACGCCTCGCGGGTGATGCGCCGTCCGGACACCGCGACGGGCACGGCGATGATTGTGGTCGACGCCGCCGGGGAGAACACGATCATCGTTTCCCCCGGCGCCAACGGCACGGTCACCGGCGCCGAGCTTCCGGGAGACCTGTTCGACGACGCCGCTGTGCTCTGCCTGAGCCTGGAGGTTCCGCTGGCAGCCGTGGTCGCGGCCGCCCAGGCAGGGCACGACGCCGGCGCCACAGTGCTGCTGAACCTCTCGCCCTACCGTGAGGTTCCCGCCGAGCTGCTGGCGCTGACCGATGTGCTGCTGGTCAATGCCCATGAAGCGGCGCAGGTTTCCGGTCTGGCCGATCCGGCCGCGGATTGGGAAGCAGTCATCGGCGCATTTGCGCGGCTGGGGATCTCCCGGGCCGTGATCACTCTGGGCGGAGACGGCGCCGTCGTGCTTGACGGCACGGTTTCCGGGCCGGACCGGATTGTCGCAGCAGCCCCGACGCGGGTCACGGCGGTGGACACCACCGGCTGCGGGGATGCCTTTACAGCAGCCACCGCTGCCCGGCTGGCTGCCGGTGATCCGCTGCCCGCCGCCGCAGAGTTCGCGGCCCGGGCCGGTGCACTGGCCGCGACCCTGCCGGGTGCGCAATCCTCCTACACAGCGCTGCTGGAGCTCACCCGCTAGGAACAGAGCAAGGGACCCGCAGATCGACAACGAGAGGGCTGGAATTGGCTTTATGCCTTTTCCGGCCCTCTCGTTTGTTTAGTTCAGCCTTAGGGACCAGATTCCTGGCGCTTATTGCTGAATCCCCGCCTTGGGATCGAGGCGGTCCGGATACGTCCCGGCTAGGGTAGCTAACAATGCGGCAAAAATATGCCGCAGTATCAGCCAGCTTTTAGGGGAAAGCATGTCCGAACAACCGCAGAACAATAATTTCAACTACAACGCCTACCCCGGGGGCCAGAGTGCTCCCCCGCCCGCCTCCATCCCGGCGCGTCCGAAACAGGTGGACATTTCATTCTGGCTGCTTATTGCCTCGCTGGTTCTTTCAATCATCAGTGTTCCGTTTGGCATTGCGGCACTCAATTCACCCGAAGCCCGGGCGACGGCGCAACGGCAGCTGGAGGCGCAGGGTGCCGCCGTCGATCTTGATGCCGCCATTGCTGCCGGAACAATCTTGGTGGTCGTGATTGCCGTCATCAGCGCGGTGGTGACTTTGTTGGTAGCCATCTTCATCCGCAAGGGCTACAACTGGGCCCGGATTGTCCTCACCGTTTTTGCCGTGATCTCCCTGCTGAACTTTACGGACCTTTCCGCCGCCAATCTGGTGGCCATCGTCTCCACCCTGCTGACGATTGCGGCCACCGTGCTGCTGTACCTGAACCCGGCACCGGCGTACTTCAACCAGATGAAGCAGTATCGGTTGAGCAAGAAATTCGCGCAGGGCTAGCAGCGTAAGGCCCGCAGCAGAAGGCCAGCCGCAGGCAGCCCGCCCGGTTGATCGACGGCGAGATCACAACCGGGCGGGCCGTCGGCAGCCACTCACCGACCTTGTTAACCCCAGCCACCCACCAGCCGGTCACCAGTTGGCTCACCGGCCGCCGCTCACCGGCCGCCGCTCACCAGCCGCCGCTCATCGGCCGGCGGCCCTCCCGGCGGCCCGACCGCTGAACAGGCAGCCGCCAAGGAACGTTCCTTCCAGGGACCGGTAGCCGTGCATCCCTCCGCCGCCGAACCCTGCGGCCTCGCCCGCAGCAAACAGGCCGGGCACCGGCTCGCCGCCGGCACCCAGCACCCGTGAGTCCAGATCGGT
This sequence comes from Arthrobacter sp. zg.Y820, assembly GCF_030125555.1. Classification (NCBI taxonomy): domain Bacteria; kingdom Bacillati; phylum Actinomycetota; class Actinomycetes; order Micrococcales; family Micrococcaceae; genus Arthrobacter; species Arthrobacter sp. zg.Y820. The sequence continues at coordinate 75,518 of NZ_JASKLX010000016.1, read as the reverse complement.
TTCCAACCCGCCCAGCGTCTTGCGGGTCAGCACGGAGAGCCGCACCGCGATCAGCGGTCCGGCCTTGGGATCCAGGATCGGACGCGGCGGCGCTGTCCGAATAAGCCGGTCACCCAGATAGTTGCGCGCCCCGCGGATGGCCGTCACCTGGCTGTCCTTGCTGAACGGGTTCGCAACTTCCCGGTCCCGGGCTTCGAGCTCTTCGCGCACCGCTGCGGCAGACAACACCGGAGCACGCCCCTCAGTGGAGACCTTCGACAGGGCATTCATCCCCGCAACCAGCTCCTCGACTGAGCCGGCGGTGATGAAGTCTTCCCCGTGGTCCAGGAAGTTTTGCACCGGCCCGGGCACCCCGGCCGTGGCCCGTCCCAGAACATCCCGCACGGATTTACCCGTGAGGTCCGGGTTCTGTTCCGATCCGGAGAGCGCGAACTCCTTCCGGATGATCGCCTTGTTCAGGAGGAACCAGCTGTAGTCATGACCGGTGGTACGCAGGTGTTCAAGCGTGCCCAGCGTGTCAAAGCCGGGAAACAGGGGAACAGGCAGCCGGTTTCCCGCCGCGTCCAGCCAGAGCGAGGACGGGCCGGGCAGGATCCGGATTCCGTGGTTCGCCCAAACCGGATCCCAGTTCTTGATGCCCTCCACGTAATGCCACATGCGGTCCGGGTTGATGATGCGCCCGCCGGCCGCTGCGCCGGCGGCGATGCCGTGCCCGTCCACATGTTCGGGCACACCGCTGAGCATGGTTCGCGGCGGACTGCCCAGCCGCTTCGGCCACGCGGCCCGCACCAGGGCATGATCGCCGCCGATTCCACCGGTGGTGACCACGACGCCACCGGCCGCGAACTCGAATTCCCCCACGGCCGTGCGGCTGGTCGCGGTGCCGCGGGCCGCCGTCGTCGGCTCCAGCACGCTGCCGCGGATTCCGGTCACGACGCCGTTGGTCACCGTCAGTTCTTCCATCCGGTGCCGGAAGGCCAGCCGGACGCGTCCGCGGGCGACGCCGTCGCGCACCTTCGCTTCGAAGGGCGCGGTGATCCCCGGTCCGGTGCCCCAGGTGATGTGAAAGCGCGGCACGGAGTTGCCCGGGCCCGTGGCGCCGTAGCCGCCGCGCTCGGCCCAGCCCACGACGGGAAAAATGCGGTGTCCCATCCCCTGCAGCCAGGCGCGCTTCTCTCCGGCGGCGAAGTTCACGTAGGCCTCCGCCCAGCGGCGCGGCCAATAGTCCTCCGGCCGGTCGAAGCCGGCCGTGCCCAGCCAGTCCTGCCAGGCCAAAGCCACGGAATCCGTGATCCGCAGCCGCCGCTGTTCGGGAGTGTCCACCAGGAACAGTCCGCCGAAGGACCACCAGGCCTGACCCCCGAGACTGGCCTCCCCCTCTTGCTCCACCAGGATGACCGAGCGGCCGGCGTCGATCAGCTCTGCGGTGGCCGCCAATCCCGCCAGTCCGGCACCCACAACAATGACGTCCGCATCTTCGCTTGGCTGCATCCGGCTCACGCTACCCGGCCCTCGGGCCTCTGGCTAGGGCGAAAACCGGGCGCATGGCCGCCGGGCAGCCGCCCTGTGCCCGTCCTGGCTGCCGTGCTCCCCGACGGTTCTCCGGCGGCTCTTCGCCTTTCCGCGGGTCACTTCGCCGTTGCCCCTATCAGCGTGGGGCGGCGCTTCCTAAACTGGGCCTATGGGGCCGCTCCTGAACAGAGGGCTGCCCGCCCGCAGACCCGGCGTCCACCCCGACCTGACTGGAGAAGAGCCATGACTGAGAAGGAAACCCCCGCCGCCGACGACAAGGACCGCACCCACAACGAGGCGCCGTCGGAAGGCGATGCCTCGGAACAGCCCGAGTCGCAGCGCCAGCACGCCCAGGAAGCCGCGGAGGGCGACGACACTGATCAGAAGTAGCAGTCAACAAACAAAAAGGCCTTGCGTTCCAAGTGGAACCCAAGGCCTTTCTGATGGACCCGCTTAGGATGTCCGCGCCCTTCCGTCATTGCGGCTGGCGTCGCCCAGCACATCGGCGTCGGAGCTTTGGTCGACCACCGGACCGGTGCCGGCAATCTCCCGCATCAGCTCAATGCCTGCAACTGCCTCCTGCTTGGTGGGGAACATCGCCGATACCGCCATCAACGCACCGTCACCGGAAATGAGCTTGATCCGGAACGCGCCGTCATGAGCGTCGACCAGCTTGAAGTAGCCCGACATCTCTTACCTCCTTGTAAGGGGTACCACCTGTGTCGTTAATAATAAGTCAGCTTAGCGGTGCGGGACCACCCGGTGCACAAATCGGTCGGTTCGATTCCGCGGCACGGTCAGGAGGAGTTCGAACCCGCCGGTGAGGCAGTCAGGACGTGCTGGATCTGTTCGGGCGTGGCCGGCTGCGAGGTGAGCAGCGCCGCGAGGATGCGGGCCTGCGGCGGCTTCAGGTCGCCGGCGGGAAGTGCCCCGGCCCGGACCAGGTCGATGCCGCCCCCATCACCGAAGGTGGGAATCACGGGTCCCTCCGGCACCCGGGAACTCAGGACAACGAAGCATCCCGCCCGCACGGCGTCCTGTACCGCTTCGGTGAACCCGGGTCCGGCGTTGCCCAGCCCCGTTCCGGCCAGGACCACGGCATCGGCTCCGGCGTGGACGGCATGGGAAAACAGATCCGTTCCGGTGCCCACGGAGCAGTCGATGATTTCCACACGCGCCGCGTCGAAGGCCTCGTTTGGCAGCGGCAGCGGAGCCGGACGGAGCGGGCGTGCGGTCACATGCAGGCTGTCGCCGATGAAATGGGCCACCTCGGTGCCGCCGGCAAAGGGGTTCGCAGCCAGGGTACTGGCATAGCGCAGGCCCCTGGCTGAGCGGACCACCCCGCCGAAGGACACCAGGACGCCGGTATCCCGCAAGTCGGGTGAGGCCGCCGCGTTCACGGCCTCCTCGAGGTTGTGCGGGCCGTCCGGGGAGGCGCTGTCCAACGGCCGGGAGGACCCCGTAAACACCACCGGTTTGGGCGACGCATGCACCAGATCCAGCAGGAAGGCGGTTTCCTCCATGGTGTCGATGCCGTGGGTAATGACGACGCCGTCCACCGTGGAATCCAGCAGTGCGTTCCGCGCAGCCTGCGCAATGACCCTCAGATCCGAGAGCTGCAGCCGGTAGCTTCCGCTGACCATCAGGTCCCGGACCGTCACCGTATGCCTGCGCGACAGCGTACTGATGAGCTCCTCAATGCGCTCCGACGCCACCAGGCCGCCTCCCCCGGTGCTGCGGGACGCGATGGTTCCTCCGGTGCCGAGAATTCGAATCGATGCCACTGGCCAACCCTTCACCCGTCTCGCCTTTCCAGCCAACGTAGGCCGCTGCCGCTGGCGCTGGCTAGGGGGCAGGGTTTCCGGGCACCCCTGCCTGCCTAGACTGGGTTCATGGCCGATACCGTCAGCGCTGAGCAGCGCAGCCTGAACATGTCCCGGATCCGGAGCAAAAACACCAAGCCGGAGCTGTTGGTCCGGCGTCTGCTCCATGCCGCGGGTACCGTTTCCGCCTGCACGGTGCGGCGGGCGGAAGGCTGCTGCCCGGAAAGCCGGACCTGGTGTTCGCGTCGCGGCGCAAGGTCATTTTTGTCAACGGCTGTTTCTGGCATCTTCACAGCTGCCCCGCCGGCCAGCACGCACCGCAGAACAACAGCGAATTCTGGGAGCAAAAGCGCAGCCGGACCGCCCAGCGCGACGCCTCGGCCATCCAGTCCCTCGCTGCTGCCGGATGGGAATCCCTCACCGTGTGGGAATGCGAGCTCAAGGATCGCTCGAGCTTGGAGGAGCAGCTCTTCGAATTTCTTGGGCCGCGAAATAGACTCAAACCAGGGCATTCCACCCTCACACCCCAGCACCCCCGCTAGGAGGAGAAACACATGGGCAGCAGCAGCGCGAAGCGCGGAGTACTTTTCGACGTCGACGGAACCCTGGTGGATTCAAACTATCTGCATGCCGTTGCCTGGTGGCAGGCCTTTCGCCGAATGGACCATGATGTCCCCATGTCCGCGGTGCACCGGGCCATCGGTATGGGCGGAGACAAGCTGGTGGAACATCTGCTCGGTGACGGCCGGGATCAGGACCAGGATGAAATGCTCGATGCCGCCCATGGGGCCATCTTTTCCACGTGGTGGCCTTCCCTGCGTTCCTTTGACGGCGCCCGCGACCTGCTGCTGGCCTGTGCAGGCAAGGACCTGACAGTGGTGCTCGCTTCCTCCGCCTCCGGTGCGGAGCTGGAGGTGCTGCGCGGAGTCATCGATGCCGACTCGGCCATCAGCGCCGCCACCAGCTCAGCGGACGCGGAGGCATCAAAGCCAAGCCCCGACATCCTTTCGGCAGCGCTCGATTCCGCAGGGCTCAAGGCAGAAGACACCGTGTTTGTGGGCGACTCGGTGTGGGACGTGAAAGCGGCCGCCGACTTGGGCATCCCCACGATTGGCCTGCTCTGCGGCGGCACCAGTGAGGCTGAACTGCGCGAGGCAGGTGCCGAGGAGATCCGGACCGACCCCCGCGAGCTGCTCGACACCTTGGATAATTCCCTGCTGGGAAAGTTGGCCAGCCGTTAGGCTTTTGAGGATTGATCCATCGCAGAAAGGCATCCCGTGACCACTGAACCCACCGGCCCCGCCAACAACGAGGACGATCCCCTGGGCCCCAGCGCGCCCCAGCCCGAGCCCACCGGCGATCCGCGCCGGCCCGGCCAGTCCGCACACAGTGCCGGCAACATCCGTGAAGCCCAGGGCACCTCCCCCGGCGGGACTGTTCCGGCCGGGCATTCCGGTTCCGACAATTCCGGTTCGAACGACTCCGGTATGAACGACTCCGGTTCCGACGACGACGGCGCTTCGGCGCCCGAGGACGCCCTGGATCAGCCGGAGTCATCCGACGGCTGAGGGCGGCTGAGGGCGGCTGAGGGCGGCTGATGAGGGCTGAGGCCCGCTGAACGGGTTAGGCCAGGCCCGCCCGGCGCAGCGCTTCGGCCATCGGCCCCTGCGCGGCCGGAGCTGCCGGCGGACGACGGCGGCTGGTGCCCGGGACCGAGGTGCCCGCCTTGTTGCTGCGCTGGGGAGCCGTGCCCTTGCCGGTGTTCGCTCCGGCGTCGTTTCCGCGGGCTCCTGCAGCAGCGGGCTTCCCGCCGCTTCGTCCCTGGTTCCGAGCAGGCCGCGGAGCGGCGGCAGCGGCGTCGTCGTCCAGGCGCAGTGTCAGGGAGATGCGCTTGCGCTCCGGATCCGCCTCCAGCACCTTGACCTTGACCACCTGCCCGGACTTCACCACGTCGCGCGGGTCGGAGATGAAAGTGCTGGACATGGCGGAGATGTGCACCAGTCCGTCCTGGTGCACCCCGACGTCCACGAAGGCGCCGAACGCGGCCACATTGGTGACCACCCCGTCCAGCACCATTCCCGCACGGAGATCGGTGATTTTTTCCACCCCTTCAGAAAAGGTCGCCGTGCGGAAGGCGGGACGGGGATCCCGGCCCGGTTTGCGCAGCTCCGCCACGATGTCCAGGATGGTCGGCAGCCCCGCGGAGTCATCCACGAACGCCGACGGATCCAGGTTCTCCAGCGCCGCACCGGCGGGACTCATCCGGGCTCCGGTCGCAGCGAGGATGCGGCGGGCGATGCCGTAGGACTCCGGATGCACGCTCGAGGCATCCAACGGTTCGGATCCGGCGGTCACCCGCAGGAAACCGGCGCACTGTTCAAAGGCCTTGGCACCCAGCCGGGGCACCTTTTTCAGGTCGGCCCGGCGGGCAAAGGGACCATTTTCGTTGCGGTACGCCACGATGTTCTCGCTCAGCAGCGGTCCGACGCCGGCCACCCGGGTCAGCAGCGCCGGTGAGGCTGTGTTGACGTCCACGCCCACGGCATTGACGCAGTCCTCAATCACCGCGTTCAGGGACCGCTCCAGTTTCGCCGTGCCGACGTCGTGCTGGTACTGGCCGACGCCGATCGACTTCGGATCGATCTTTACCAGTTCAGCCAGCGGGTCCTGCAGCCGGCGGGCGATGGAGACGGCGCCGCGCAGCGAGACGTCCATTCCCGGCAGTTCGGCCGAAGCCAGGGCCGACGCTGAGTAGACCGACGCCCCAGCTTCGGAGACCACCAGCTTCTGCAGCCCGGCCGCCGGCAGCAGGCGCATCAGCTCGGTGGCCAGTTTGTCGGTTTCGCGGGACGCGGTGCCGTTGCCGATGGCGATCAGCTCCACCCGGTGCTGCTGCACCAGGGCCGCCAACCGGGCCAGCGCTTCATCCCATTTGCGGGCCGGGGCGTGCGGATAGACGGTGTCGGTGGCCACTGCCTGTCCGGTGCCGTCCACCACTGCCACCTTGACGCCGGTGCGCAGGCCGGGGTCCAGGCCCAGCGTTGCACGGTTGCCGGCCGGAGCAGCCAGCAACACATCGCGCAGGTTTGCCGCGAAGACGCGGACCGCCTCGGCTTCGGCCTCGGTGAACAGCCGCACCCGGAGGTCGATGGAGAGCTTGGCCAGGATCCGCCGCCATGCCAGCTGCGCGGTCTGCAGCAGCCAGGCGTCCGCGGGCCGGCCGCGGTCTGCGATGCCCAGGCTGGCTGCCACCGCCCGCTCATACTTGAGCCGGGCCGCGGCCAGCGCCGCGGTGTCGGCGGGATCGGCTTCTGCGAGGCCCAGATCCAGGATGCCTTCCTTCTCACCGCGCAGCAGCGCCAGCACCCGGTGCGACGGCATGCCCGAGGGCGACTGGGCAAAGTCGAAATAGTCGGCGAACTTCTGGCCTTCGGCCTCCTTGCCGGCCTTGACCTCAGAGCGCATCCGGCCCTGCTTCCACAGCCGTTCGCGCTGCTCGGTGAGCAGGTCAGCGTCCTGGCCAGCCCGTTCCACCAGGATTGCCCGCGCTCCGGCGAGCGCCTCAGCGGCGTCCGGAACGGCGTCGTTCACGTAGCCGGCGGCGGCGCGGTCCGGGCTGAGCAGAGGATTGGCCAGCAGGGCGTCGGCGAGCGGTTCCAAACCTGCCTCGCGCGCAATCTGGGCCTTGGTGCGCCGTTTGGTCTTGTACGGCAGGTAAATGTCCTCGAGCCGGGACTTGGTGTCCGCCGCGCTGATAGCAGCATCGAGCTGCGGCGTCAGTTTGCCCTGGCTGTCGATGGCTTCCCGGACCGCCACCCGGCGCTCCTCGAGCTCCCGCAGGTACCGCAGCCGCTCATCGAGTTCACGCAGCTGCGTATCGTCCAGGGTGCCGGTGGCTTCCTTGCGGTAGCGGGCGATGAAGGGCACCGTGGATCCGCTGTCCAGCAGGTCGACGGCGGCACGCACCTGCCAGGCGGCCACGCCGAGCTCCGCGGCGATCTGCGCACAGACCCGCTCGATGGCCTGGCTGGAGGACTTGGACTCTTTGGGCTGTACCGGGGAAAGACTCACCCGGCCAATTGTTCCTTACCTGCTGCGGGTTCGGTCAACTATGGCCCGCTGGTGCGTGCCGCGCAGGTCACCGCCGCCGCCGTCGCCCGCGGGGTCCTCCCCCTCGTCGGGCTCCCAGCGCAGCAGGTCACCGGGCTGGCACTGGAGCACTTCGCACAGCGCCGCGAGCGTGGTGAAGCGCACGGCTTTGGCGCGACCGTTCTTCAGGACCGCCAGGTTGGCAGGGGTGATGCCGATCCGGTCCGCCAGCACGCCGACCGGCATCTTGCGTTTGGCGACCATGACGTCGATGTCCACGATGATCGGCATCAGATCACCTCGTCCAGTTCGGTGCGCAGCTGGGTTGCCTCGGCATTGATGGCCACCGCCTGGGCGAGCAGGGCCCGCAGCACCAGGACGATCAGGGCCACCCCGGCAACGGCCAGACCCGCGCCTCCGATCAGCAGGACAATGCCCGGAGCCACCCCTTCGCCCGGCGCCAGGACGATACCCAGCGCGAACAGAAGCAGCGCGCCGGCAGTAACCGCGCCGATCACGACGTCGACGTAACGGAAGGCCGCTGATGAGAACACCGTGCCCCGGCGCGCCATGGTCAGCAGGCGCCAGACGCTAACCAGAACCACCTGCACGGCAATGATGCCCAGGACGACCAGAACAATTACCGGAATCCGCACGGCATCGGCGCCGGGGCCCGCTTCTGCCAGGTCAATGGCGAGCAGCGGCACCATGAAGGCCTGCACAAACAGGGTGCCGGCCAGCACGGCCGCCAGCACCAGGCGCAGTGTGAGGATGGTTAGCTTTCCCATGACAGCAGCTCACTCATGACGGTCTCCTCCGATTGAGCAACAGATCCGATTGAGCAACAGAAAAAAGTTATCGATAATCGAGAGGGAGGGCAAGGGGTACCTGCTAAGCGCAAGGGATTCCGGCTGAGTACCTGGCACTCCGGTGCGTCGCAGCGGCGTGGAGGCCCCGCCCCGGGCTAGGGTGCCGACATGGACAACAGCGCAACACCGGACCCAAGGCAGGGCTGGAATGACAGTGTGCGGATCCGCGAGGTTGGCGGCCCGCCCGGCGGGGAGAAGGAGCGGTTCGCCCCGGAGGCCGACGACGGCGCGGCGGGCATCGAAATCCGGCCGCCGCGCCGTTCCAGACCCTTTCAGGCGGCGTGGATCCTCACGGGCATTCTGATCGGCATCGGGTTCCTGTGGATCGGTGGCGCCTTTGAGAGCGCAACAACTTTTGGCTATTCCTACTCCGTCGACCCTGAAACCGGGCAGCAGATCCCGCCCGACATGCCCCCGTTGACGGTTCAACTGCGGAACATCGGATACGCCGCCCCGACGATGCTGCAGACCGGGGTCGCGTCGGCTGCGGCCCTGCTGATTCTGCAGGGACTCCGCCGAGCGCGCGAACACCAGCCGGCCCCGGACCGCACACCGTAGTTCCAAGCACGGCTCCGGAACGCGACTGGACGTACCCGGCTACCGCCTGCCCGGGCCATGGCCGAGGCAGGCGGTTTGAGGGCTAGGAGACTCCGGCAGGCTCCTGGCCGGACTCCGGAGCGGCTGAGGCATCCGCCCCGGTTGCCGCCGGGCGGGACTTCGCCTGCTCCGCGGCGTCGTGCGCAACGACGTAGCCGTAGACCAAGCCCTGGCCAATAGTGGCGCCGGCACCGGGATAACTCTTGCCGAACACGTTGGCTGCCGTGTTGCCGATGGCGTAGAGGCCGTCGATGGCCGATCCGTCCTCAGCCAGCACACGCCCCCGCGCATCGGCGGTGACGCCGCCGCACGTGCCCAGGTCGCTGAGGACAACCTTGATGGCGTAGAACGTCTTGCCGCCGAGCGGCCGCAGATTCGGGTTGGGCTTCACCGTGGGGTCCCCGTAGTACCGGTCGTAGGCACTCGAGCCGCGGTGGAAGTCCTCATCGACACCGGCGCCTGCCAGTTCGTTGAAGCGCGCCGCAGTGGCGGTGAAGGTTTCTGCCGGCACGCCGATGCTCCGCGCCAGTTCGCCCAGGCTGTCCGCCTTTGCGGCGATTCCTGCCTCGTACCACTTCTCCGGCAGCGGCATCCGCGGAAACAGGCCCCCGGCCAGGATGTAGCTGTTGCGGTATTCCTGGTCGAACACCATCCACATGGCGCCGACCGGATTGCCCTCGCGCTCGCGCTTGAGGACCCGCTGGCCGAAGGACATGTAGTCCTGGGCCTCGTTGACAAACCGCTCCCCGCCGCCGTCGACAATAAAGGATCCCGGCAGCGAACGCTCCGCCAGCATGACCGAGGGTTTCCCGCCCGGCACCGGCGCGACGGCGGGGAACCACCAGGACTGGTCCATCAGGTCAGTGCCGGCACCAATGTCCACGGCTGCCTTGATCGCGTCGCCGGTGTTTCCTTCGGCACCAAAGCTCCAGGCCTCCAAGGCCGGAGACTGGTGCTGATGACGCATCGCCATGTCGTGGTCGAACCCGCCGGCTGCCAGCACCACACCCTGCCGGGCGTGGACTGTGACCTCCCGGCCGTCCTGCTGCAGGACGGCGCCGATCACCCGGCCGTCCTCGGTCGTCAGCCGCACCAGCGAGGTTTCGGTCCACACCGGAACGCCCGCGCGCAGCACCCCGGCGAACAAACCGGCAGCGAGCGCCTGGCCTCCGGCCACGTAGTCCCGGCCGCGGGCGCGGCCCGCGTAGCCCTGCACCAGGCGGGTGACGGCGGTGGGCAGCCCCTTGAGCGGCACCTTGGACATCAGGTTCAGCCACCGGTAGTCCTTGCCCGTGATGGGCATGGGCAGGGAGGATTCCATGGTTCCGCCGCGCAGCCGCGCCCGCTCCTCGCCGAGGGTGTTGGCATCAAAGGGGCGGCACTCACAGCTGCGGCCCATCGCCGATCCGCCGGATTCCTCCGGATGGTAGTCGGAGTATTCCTTGTCCCAGAGAAAGGTCATGGGGGTGGCCCGCCGCAGCATTTCCAGGGTGGCGGTTCCGTTGTCCAGGAAGGTCTGCCACCGCTCCCGCGATGAGGTTCCGCCCACAACGGCGTCGACATACGCAGTCGCCCGCTCGGGGGTGTCAACGGCGCCTGATTCCTGCAGGACGGGATTGTTCGGAATCCAGAAAGCGCCGCCGGACCGTGCGGTCGAGCCGCCCACGAATCCGGTCTTTTCCACGATCAGGACGGAGGACCCCAGCTCCGCGGCGGCGATGGCCGCGGCCATGCCGGTTCCCGAGCCGATGACCAGCAGGTCGACGGTGGTGTCCTGGGCAGTGTGCCGCCGGGCCGGTACGGGTTTCGCCATTGAAATCTCCTCATTGTGCTCAATATGGTGCGCGGCCTGCCTTGGACCGGCGGCCGCAGTCATTTCTTGCCGTTTGTGCACCCTAGCGCGAATATGACATGAAACACAGTTCTAGAATCTGTGTTCGCCGGCACCCGAGTGTTGACCGGATGCGGCGCCCTCCCTCGTGGAGCCGCCACCGGCTCCGGCTGACACGCTTCCTACCGACACACTTCCGGGCGATGCGCGCCGCACTTGTAGGCTCGGCGCATGACAAAAATCAGGTGGGGTGCCCTGTGCTGGATTCTGTGCGCCCTGACGTTTCCGGCACAGATCATCGCGGCCCTCCAATGGCCGCAGGCGTACTCCTGGTCCTCGAACCTCATCAGCGACCTCGGGGTTACCTCCTGCGGAATCTTCGATCCCGGTACCGACGTCGAGCGGATGATCTGCTCGCCGTGGCATCTGCTGGCGAACGCGTCCACGGTTGCCAACGGGCTGCTCATTACCGCCGGGTCCCTCCTCCTCTGGTCCGCTTTGCCCAAGCGCCGGCCGGGACATTGGGCAATGGGCCTCCTGGCGGCCGGCGGAGTGCTGGTGGCATGTGTCGGCCTGCTCCCCTGGAATCTGCAGCCCGAGGAACATGACGTCGCCGCCCTGCTGCAGGCCTTGTTCCAGTGGGCCGGAATGATCGTTCTTGTTTTCGCCGTCCGCGGCGAGGCCCGGTACCGGAAAATCGCCGTCGCCACCGCCCTCGGCACACTGGTGTCGATTGCGGGGTTCATGGTCTTCATCAACGGCCTCGGCGGCGGGCAGACGCCGGGATTGGGCCTCGGCACAGCGGAACGGCTTGCCTTTGATTCGCTGACGCTCTGGGGCGTGGCCGTCGGCTGCCTGCTTCTTGGCATCCGGCAGGGTGCAGCCAGGGTGGAAACCGGCGCAGTATCCGCCCGGTCCTGACCTGCGGCAGTGGCTGACACCTACTCGTCGTCGGTATTGAACACCCGGCGGCGGGCACTGAGCAGCTCCGTGTCCGGCCGGGAGGCCACCAGCCGTTCGACGGCGTCAAGCACCTCAGTGATGTGCGCAGCGGAGGACGAGACCAGGCCGATGCCGATCTCGGCCCGCCGGTGCAGGTCCAGCTGTCCGGTTTCCGCCACTGACACGTCGTACTTGCGCCGCACCTCGGCCATGATCGGACGAATGACTGAGCGTTTGCCCTTGAGCGAGTGCACGTCTCCCAGCAGCAGGTCGAATTCAAGAACTCCCATCCACATGGGCCCATCGTGGTGCACCACCGCCTGCCGCGCCAGCCGGGCACTGGGCACCGGGCACCGGCCGCGGCGAAACTGCTAAATTCGCTGTATGAGCACGTCCAGCAGAGCCCCTGTCCGTCCGCGCCGCCGCAACGTCCTCTCCGGAGTCTTGGTGGGCATCGGAATTGCCGCCTTCGTGGATGAGGTCATCTTTCATCAGCTCCTGCAGTGGCACCACTTCTACGACAAGTCCACCACCGCCGTCGGGCTCTTCTCCGACGGCCTGTTCCACGCCTTCGGGTGGTTTGCAGTGGTGGCCGGGCTCTTCCTCTTTGCCGATCTCCGCCGCCGGGCCATTCTGCTGCCCGCCCGCTGGACGGGGGCCGTCCTGCTGGGTGCCGGCGCATTCCAGTTGTACGACGGAACCGTCCAGCACAAGCTCATGGGCCTGCACCAGATCCGCTACGACGTTCCCCTGCTGCCCTATGACGTGCTCTGGAATGCCAGTGCCGCACTGATGATCCTGATCGGGGCGGTCCTGCTCTACCGGACCCGGCACGCTGTGGCAGCACCGGCCGGGGGCTGACCATGCAGGGCCACGGGCACGGCGGCTTCAGCACCGAACTGCTGTTCCTGATTCCAGCCGTCGCGGCCGCCGCTGCCTACTGGGCCGGAGCGCTTTCCGCCAGGTCACGGGGATGGCCGCTGCACCGGGCACTCCTGTTCACGGCCGGCGTCGGCGCGGTTCTGGCCACCGTGCTTGATCCCCTGGCGACCCGGAGCCACCAGGATTTTGCGGTCCTGGGCGGAGCGCACCTCCTGGCCGGCATGCTGGGCCCGCTGCTGCTGGTGCTCTCCCGTCCGGTGACGCTGGCGCTGAGAACCCTGGATGTGGTGCCGGCCCGGCGGCTTGCCGGCCTGCTGCGCAGCCGTCCGCTGCGGTTCCTCACCTTTCCGGTCACGGCGGCCGTCCTCAATGTGGGCGGGATGGTGCTGATGTTCCGCACCGGCATCTTTGCTGCCATGCAGGATTCGCAGCCCGTTCACTGGCTCGTCACGTTCCATCTGGCCGCGGCCGGCTACCTCTATACGGCCGCGCTGGTGGGCCGTGACCCGATGCCGCACCGCGGCGGCATCAGGCTCCGGGCGGCGGTACTCGTTGCGTCGGCTGCCGCCCACAACGTCCTGGCCAAGTCCCTGTACGCCGATCCGCCGCCCGGCGTGCCGCAGGCGGCTGGCGAAGCCGGCGCCTTGGTCCTCTATTACGGCGGCGGCCTAGTGGAACTGGCCCTGGTGATCCTGCTGTGCCGGCAGTGGTACGTCTCGGCCCGGCCGGGCAAACCTGTCGCTCCCTGGGCCGATCCCGGGTCCGATCAGCGAGCCCGCTAAATACTGGCCGGGCGCCAGACGGCACCGGCTTGCCTGGCGTCAGATGCGGGTAGCCGTCGCGTCAGGTGCGGGTGCCGTGCCGGCGGCCAGGGTACCGTCCACCAGCTGGACGATCATGGAGCAGTCCCGGGAGGACTGGCCGGCATCCACCAGCCGCTGGAAGAGCTGTTGCACGTGTTCGCCGATTTCCAGCGGGGTTCCGGTGTCTCGGGCGGCAGCGATTGCCAAGTTGATGTCCTTGTTGGCCAGCTCGGCGGTGAAGGTGGGGGCGAAGTCGTTGTTGGAGGCGGCGGATGCCACTACGCCGGGAATGGGGTACCAGGTGCGCAGGGCCCAGCTGTCGCCGGAGGAGACCGAGGCAATGTCCCAGAACACCTGCTTGTCCAGGCCGAGGCGGTCGGCGAGGACCGCGCCCTCGGCGGCGCCGGCAAGGTTGATGAACAGCATCAGGTTGTTGCAGATTTTCGCGGCTTGGCCGGTGGTGGCTCCGCCGGTGGGGATGATGTTGCCCGCCATGGGCTCGATGTACCCGGCTGCGTCCTGCACCGCGTCAGCCGCGCCGCCCACCATGAAGGTCAGGGTTGCGGCTTCGGCTCCGCTGATGCCGCCCGAGACCGGCGCATCCACAAAGCGGAAGCCGGCGGCAGCGGCGGCGTCGTGCAGCGCCTGTGCTGACTCAATGTCGATGGTCGACGAGTCCACCAGCAGCGTGCGGGTGTCAGCGAGCGCCAAGACCCCCTGCTCCCCCAGATACACGGCCCGGGCATGATCGCCCTTGGGCAGCATGGTGAAGACGACGTCGGCACCGGCCACGGCATCGGCGATGCTGTCCACGGGCTCCACACCGTGATCCCGGGCAGCAGCCACCGCTGCCGGGCTGACGTCGTAGCCGCGGACGGCATGTCCAGCCTTGACCAGGTTGGCCGACATGTAGCCGCCCATGTTTCCCAGACCAATCCATCCCACTGCAGCCATGATCGAAGCTCCCTTGCTTAGTCGGCGCCTGCGTGCTGCAGGTCGCAATTAGAATGTCACTCCGCCGCAGCACGTTCAAGGGAAGAGTGCGTTCAGGAAAAACGCCGTGCCGGTCGCGGCGAAGACAGCGACCGGCCGGTCGCTGTCGTTACTCTGTCTTGGTTTTGGTGCTCCTGGTTTTGGGGCTCTTGGCTTCGGCGCTCTTGGATGCAGCGAGCAGGTCAGCCGTCCCCTGCGCGTCGGCAGCGTCCACGTCCTGCAGCGAAATGCCGTTCGTTTCGCGGAGCACGAGTACGGCGACGGCAGTCACTGCGCAGGCGCAGAGCAGGTAGATGGCCACCGGCGTGGAGGAGCCGTACCGCTCCAGCAACGCGGTGGCGATGATCGGCGCCAGGGATCCGGCGACAATCGAGGTCACCTGATAACCGAGCGAGACGCCGGAATACCGCATGCGGGTGGGGAACATCTCCGCCATGATGGCCGGCTGTCCCGCGTACATCAGGGCGTGGAACAGCAGGCCGATCGTCACCGCCGCCAGAATGACCAGGTCATTGGCGGTGTCCATCATGGGAAAGGCGAAAAAGCCCCACGTGGCACCCAGCACCGCGCCGGCAAAGTAGACCGGGCGCCGTCCCAGCCGGTCCGACATCAATCCCACAAGCGGTACGGCACAGAAGTGGATGAGGTGCGCCACGAGCAGCAGCAGCAGGATCCGTGAGGTGTCCACCCCGACGACGAGCCTGAGGTAGGTGATGGAGAACGTCACGACCAAGTAGTACAAAATGTTCTCGGCAAACCGCAGGCCCATGGCGGTGAAGACACCGCGCGGGTACCGCTTGAAAACTTCGACCACCCCGTAGCCCTTGGCCTCCTCCTCCACTTCCTTCTGCGCTTCGAGGAAGATCGGCGCATCGCTGACCTTGGTCCTGATGTAGTACCCGACCAGCACGATCACCGCCGAGAGCCAGAACGCCACCCGCCAGCCCCAGCCCAGGAACGCGGCTTCGGACAGGGTGGAGGACAGGACGAACAGCACGCCGGTGGCGAGCAGGTTGCCCATGGGCACTGCGGACTGGGGCCAGCTGGACCAGAAGCCGCGTGATTTGTTGGGGCTGTGCTCTGCCACCAGCAGGACGGCGCCGCCCCATTCCCCGCCGACGGCAAAGCCCTGGATGAACCGCAGCAGCACCAGCAGTGCGGGAGCCCAGTAGCCGAGCTCGTTGAATCCGGGCAGGCAGCCCATCAGGAAGGTCGATACGCCCACCAGGATGATGCTGAGCTGCAGCAGCTTTTTGCGTCCCAGCTTGTCGCCGAAATGACCGAACACGATGCCGCCGATGGGCCGGGCCACGAAGCCTACGGCGTAGGTCACAAAGGCGGCGATGATGCCATCCAGCTCGGTGTTGGCATTGGGAAAGAACAGCTTGGCGAACACCAGTGTCGAGGCGGCCGCGTAGAGGAAGAACTCATACCATTCCACTACGGTGCCGGCCATGGAAGCCGCGACGACCTTCTTCAGCCCCTCGGGCGCCGGCTGCCTGCCGCCGTGTGCCTGGGTTCCGCCTGGCCGGGGAATTTCACTACTCATGGGATGCTCCTCCGATGTCTCCGTTGACATTGCACATCGCATCCTGGCTTTCAGGGCAGCTGATGGTGATAAGAGTATGGCGGCATACCGGAGTCCGCTCAATGCCCAGTTTCCAGCAGACCCCGCCATTGTGTCCTGCCAAACAATCCCCTAAGAATGGAGCATGACGGTTACCCTCAGATCACTGGAACTAGCAGTCCCGCCCACTGTGTTGGTACAGACCGAAGCCCGTGATGTGTTCGCCGCCCAACCCGGCCTCACCCGGCTGGGGCAAAGGCTGGTGACCACCTGCTTCAATTCCGCTGCCATCGACACCCGGCGAACGGCCCTCGCCGAGCTGTCGCTGTCCTACCGGTCCGATAATCCGCTTTTCTTTGATTCCGCGTCCGGCAACATGCTCAGTCCCAGCACTAAAACCCGCAATGATATTTTTGCCGCCGAGGCCACTAAACTTTTCATCGAATCGGCCCGCAAGGCCGTTGAAGCCTGTGAAGGCATCGGTCCCGAAGACATCACGCACGTCATCACCGTCTCCTGCACCGGATTCTTCAACCCCGGGCCGGATTACAAAGTTGTCCGCGCGCTGGGCCTGAATCCGTCCGTGCAGCGTTTCCACCTTGGTTTCATGGGCTGCTATGCGGCGTTTCCCGCCATGCGGGCAGCGAAGTCCTTCTGCGAGGCGGACCCCGAGGCAGTCGTTCTGGTGGTCACCGCCGAGCTGTGCTCCCTGCACGTCCGCACGTCCAATGATCCGGACACCATCATGGGTTCCTCCCTGTTCGCCGACGGCTCCGCGGCAGCGGTCATCACCGCCCGCGACCTGCCCGGAAACGCGCCGGGGATCCAGCTCGACCACTTCGAAACCGTCCTGACTCCGGTGGGCGAGGAGTCGATGGCCTGGAATATCGGGGACGAGGGTTTCGAGATGGTGCTGGGCACCTATGTGCCGCACATTATCGACGACCACATTGTCGGTGCCCTGGAGCCCCTGCTGTCCCGCGATCCTGCAGTTTCCGGACTGGCGTACCGCGACATTGAGCACTGGGCCATTCATCCCGGTGGCCGCAGCATCTTGGACAAGGTGGAGGCCAAGCTCGACCTGACGGAGGCGCAGCTGGTTCCCGCCCGCGAGACCCTGCGCAACTGGGGCAACATGTCCAGTGCGACGGTGATGTTCGTGCTCAAGCACATCATGGACCAGCCTTTCAACGGCGGCAACGAACGCATCTGCTCCATGGCGTTTGGCCCCGGGCTGACTGTTGAAACCGGACTCTTCACGCGCATCGGCGGACCGGTAAACCCCGCGCCGACAACCGCCGCAGAACAGGAAAATACGCTGGTGCAGGCAGCCGCGGCGGCACCGGAGCCGGCAGCGGTGCCGGCCCCGGCGGTCGTGTGAGCGGCCCCGGCGGAGGGATGAGCGGGCCCGGCCGAGGGGTGAACCGCGCCTTCCCGGGGCGGGTGCCAGGCTCATCGGCTCAGGGCTCGCCAGCGCCGGGATTCTTGGGCCGGGACTCTCTGGTGCAGGGGCCCCTGGCGCGGCGGCTCACTCCGCCGGGTCTGCGAACCCTGACGGAACGCACCCCGGACGCCGTGGAGGAAATGGACCGGCCCGACTGCAACCCGGTGAAGCTGCAGCGGACCTATGCCCAGTTCTGGCTCATCAATTCCGTGGTGTCCGGGTGGCGGCGCAACTATGTCCGGTATCTCCGCCCGCAGTTCGCGGCCGGCCGCACCAACTCGCTGTTGGACATCGGCTCCGGCGGCGGCGACGTTCCGCGGATGCTTGCCCGCTGGGCCCGCCGCGACGGCCTGCGGCTGGAAATTACCGGGATCGATCCCGATTCCCGTGCCCATGCCTTCGCCTCGTCGCAGCCGGCGATGCCCGGTCTCAGCTTCCGCCGCGCGTTCAGCTCCGAACTCGTAGCGGAGGGCCGCAGCTACGACGTCGTGATCTCCAACCACGTCCTGCATCACCTCACCGACGAGCAGTTCCCGGCCCTGCTCGCTGATTCGGAGGCACTTGGCACCGGGCTGAGCCTGCACAGCGACATCGAACGCAGCCGGTGGGGTTATGCCCTGTTTTCGGCGGGCACCCTGCCCTTTTTTCCGGGCAGCTTCATCCGGCAGGACGGGCTCACCTCGATCCGGCGCAGCTACACGGCGGCCGAACTGGCGGCCGCGGCGCCTCCCGGCTGGCGCTGCCTGCGGCACCGGCCCTGGCAGAACCTGCTGCTGCATATGCCGTCCGGGAACAAGCCGTGACGGTGCTGCCGCTGCCGTCCGCCGTCGTCGTGCCCCGTCCGGTTACCGAGGTGGCGGTGGTGGGCGGCGGACCGGTGGGAGTTTTCCTGGCGGTGCTGCTGGCCCAAGCCGGAGTGAGCGTCCAGGTGCTGGAGCAGCGCAGCGACCGGTCGGCGCATTCGCGGGCCATTGGCATCCATCCACCGGCGCTTGAGGCGCTGGCGGCCGCCGGGGTGGCCGGAACGATGACCGGCGAGGGGGTGCAGATCCGCCGGGGCGAGGCCCGAAGCGGCGGACGTTCCGTGGCCGCCCTGGACTTTTCCGCGGCCTCCGCCCGGTTCCCCTATGTCCTGACCCTGCCGCAGCTGCGCACCGAGGCAATTCTGGAGGCAAGGCTGCGGGAGTTGGATCCGCAGGCCCTGGTGCGCGGGGCGAAAGTGGAGAACCTGCACGACGACGGGCGCCGGGTTGTCCTGCACGGCTCCGCCGGCGGTGCGGGGATGGGCGGTCCGGGGCCGGGCGGCGGCCCGGGGCCGGGCGCCGGTCCGGGGCCGGGCGCCGGTCCGGAAGCGTGGCAAGTCTCGGCCCGGATCGTTGTCGCCGCCGACGGCGCCCGGTCCGGCGTGCGCCGGCTGCTGGGCACGCCGTGCCGGACCCGGGAACTGCCGGACACCTACCTGATGGGCGACTTCGCCGATACCACCGGCGACGGCGGAGTGGGTGTGCTGTATCTGGAATCCGGGGGCATCGTGGAGTCGTTCCCGCTGCCCGGTGCCGTCCGGCGCTGGGTCGCCCATACTGACACGCTGCTGGCCGGAGCCACGGCCGGGGACCTCTCGGACCTGATCGCCGCGCGGACCGGGGTGCGTCCCGATCCGCTGTCGAACACCATGCTCAGCGCCTTTTCGGTGCGGACCGGGCTGGCCCGGGAACTGGTGCGCGGGCGCACGGTGCTCATTGGCGACGCAGCCCATGAGGTCAGCCCGATCGGCGGACAGGGCATGAACCTTGGCTGGCTCGATGCCGCCGCCCTCGCTCCGATCATCGCCGCCTCGCTGCGCGGAGACGACGTCGGTGCGGCGCTGGCGGCCTTCGGGCGGAACCGCCGCCGGGCTGCGGTCGTCGCCTCGCTGCAGGCCGAGTTGAACATGGTGCTGGGCCGCCCGTTGGCTCCGCCGCTGCTGGCGGTCCGCAATGCCGGGCTGTCCCGGATCTTCCGGCTGCCCGCCGCCGGCAACCTGGTGGCCCGCCGGTTCACCATGCAGTAAACGGCTCGAGCCCGGCCCCTGGACGGGGACCGGGCTCGAACATTGTGCTGTTATTTGCCTCGCCTGTTTATTTGCCTCGCCCGGACGAGGCCATTCCGGAAGTCCGCCCGCCGTCGTCGTCGGGTCCGGAGGAGGAAGTCCCCGCAGCCGGAACGGTCGACATGGCGCCGGAGTGCATCATCTCGGATCCTCCGGCCAGGCCCGGCTCCACCGGCATCTTTCCGGTCGGCTGGATGTCCAGCGTGCGGCGCAGCACCTGTTCCTTGATGCAGAGCACGGCGATCAGCGCCACCACGGAAATGACGGCGGCGATCTGGAAGATCGTGGCCGTGGCGTCGCCGTAGGCGGCACGGAAGATGCCTTGGACGGCGTCGGGCAGGCCGGCGATGTCGAGTGAGTCGCCGGTTCCGCCCTCGGTCACCGGGATGTTGGCGGCGCGCATGCCGTCAGCGGCCCGGCTGGTGACCGAACTGGACATCACGGCGCCCAGGACGGAGACGCCCACGGCGCCGCCGACGGTGCGGAAGAAGGCAATGGAGGCACTCGCCGAGCCCACTTCCGAGACCTTGACCGTGTTCTGAACGGCCAGCACGAGGTTCTGCATGAGCAGGCCCATGCCCAGGCCGAGGACGAAAATGTAGAGGCTGACCAGGAGCATGTCCGTTTCATGGTCCAGGGTTCCGGCCAGTCCGGTGCCGGCCATGACCATGATGGTGCCGGCAATCAGGAACCGCTTCCACTTGCCAAAGCGGCTGATGAGCTGTCCGGAGCCCACCGACCCCATCAGGTTGCCCGCAATCATGGGCAGCATCAGCAGGCCGGCCTCCGTGGGGCTGAATCCGCGGGCAATCTGGAAATACTGGCCCAGGAAGGTGGTGGAGCCGAACATCGCGATGCCGACGGAGACCGAGGCCACGATGGCCAGGGCGGTGGTGCGTTCGCGGATGATCTTCAGCGGAATGATGGGTTCGCGGACCTTGGATTCCACGAACACCAGCAGTGCCAGCAAGATGATGCTGGTGCCGACCATGGCGGCGGTCTGCCAGGACATCCACTCGTAGTAGCCGGCCTTGCCGGCGAACGATACCCAGATCAGCAGCAGCGAGACGCCGGCGGTGAGCAGGATCGAGCCGAGCCAGTCGATGCCGACCTTGCGCCGGGTGTGCGGCAGGCGAAGAGTGACCTGCAGCAGGAACAGTGCGATCACGGCCAGGGGCACGCAGAGGAAGAACGTCCAGCGCCAGCCCAGCGGGCTGTCCACGATGAAGCCGCCCAGCAGCGGACCGCCCGCGGTGGCCACGGCCATGACCGCACCCATGTAGCCGGAGTATCTGCCCCGTTCCCGCGGCGGAATGATCGAGCCGATGACGGCCTGCACCAGGGCGGTCAGGCCACCCATGCCGATGCCCTGGATCACCCGCGCAGTGAGCAGGACGGGCATGTTGTCGGCAAAGCCGGCCACGACGGAGCCGATCACGAAGATGATGATGCTCAGCTGGACCAGGAGCTTCTTGCTGAACAGGTCAGCGAGCTTGCCCCAGATGGGAGTGGAGACGGCATTGGCCAGCAGTGCGGCGGTCACCACCCAGGCGAAGTCTGTCTGCGTGCCGTGCAGGTCCGCCATGATGGTCGGCAGCGCGTTGGCCACGATGGTGGCGCTCAGCATGGCGGTGAAAAGCGCGGCCAGCAGTCCGGTCAGCGCCTGCAGGATCTGCCGGTGGCTCATCTTGCCGGGCACCTGCTGTTTGCGGGCCGGCTTGCCGTTCCTTCGGGGCTTGCTGTTCTGGCCGGGGGGGCTGGGCTGGCCGGGGGTCGTGGCGGTGGGTGTTCTCTGCGACTCTGTCACTTAGTTCTGTTCTCCTGCCGGGATAGGCATCTGGTGGGTACCCGGCTTCATTGCGCGGATCGATGTATGCAGTGTTTCCGTGAGCTTGGTGAGGGAACCGCTGGCGGAGACGGCTTCCTCATCCGTCCAGTCCTCAAGCATTTGCTGCAGCAGTGCCGAGCGGCGGCGCATTTCTTCCGAAACGACTTGGGTTCCGACCGGGGTCAGGCTGATGAGGTAGGCCCGTCGGTCATCAGGATGCGGCCGCCGGCACACGTATCCCATCTCCACGAGTTCGGAGATGTGCCGGCTCAGGCCGGCGGCGCCGATGCCCAGCTTTTCGGCCAGTTCCGTGGCCCGGATCTCCGGCTGTTCGCCGATAAGGCGCATCACTGCCTGCAGCGCCGTTCCCGGCCCGCGGGGATCGGTGCTGCGTTGCGCCACACAGCGCAGCTGACGCTGCAGCCGGAATATCTGGGTGATCAATTCTTCAGCGGTCTGCTGGTCTACTGCCACGAAACACCTGTCGGGGAAATTGGTTGTTTGCCTTAGGCAACAATAAACCTGTTGCTTGCCTCAGTCAACCAATTACTCGACTGCTCGACCGCCCAGGGGAAATCGTCCAGGGCAAATCGTCCGGGGGAACCAGAGGCCTGCAGGCGTCCCGGGGTCACATTCAGTGTGCCGCGGTGGGACCTGGGGTGCCTCTGTGTGGGCGTCCGGAACCTGGGCGCCTCTGTGGGGGGCGGAACCTGAGCGACTGCAGGCGGCCGGAACCGGGGTGCCTCTGTGGGTGGGCGAGCCGCGCCTCCCCCAACCCCGCCATGCCTGCGCTCTCGACGAATCTCTCGTGCAGATAAAGGCCCCTAACGACCCCGGAGAAAAATCTCTCGTGCAGATAATGCGCTCAAAAGGGCTGATTTCGGGGGTTGGACGACCTGATCTGCCCGAGAGAATTCCACCGAGGCTGCGCACCCCCTCGGCTCCTCTGTACACACCCTCGGAGCACCCGAAGTCGTTCTTAGGGCCCCGCAACTGCCGGAAAATCGTCCGTTCCGGGCAGATTCGTCCGTTCCGGGCATTTCCTGCCGCTGCGGACCGGCAGTAAATGCCCGAAATGGCAGTAAATGCCTGGAATGGCGGCAGAACCACGACCAACGCGCTCAGGCCGTCCGCACGAAGGATCAGCCAAGGCCGCGCCATCCCGGCACCAGCGAACGCCAACGCCGGCCGGAACAAAGGCGCACCATCCCGGGACCAGTGAACCCCGGCCGGAGCACAGGGCACGGAGGAACCTCGGAACCAGCGAACGCCGGCCGGAAACAAGGAGTGCGGGGGAACGGCGGCGCCGAGAAACGGTCGAAGCTGCCCGAAACGGACGATTTTTCCGCCAGGGCCTCAGCCCGCCAGATGTGTCGGCGCAAACAGGCCGATCGTGGCTTCCACCACCACGACGTTGGGCCCCTCGGCGGCGAGCGATTCCTCCAAGGCCTGCCGGACGCCGTCGGGCGCCGTCCGGCGTGCCGGAACGCCGAACGACTCGGCCAGCTTCACGAAGTCTGGGCCGGCAAGTTCCGTGGCGGTGGCCTTGCCGAAGGCCTCGACCATGTACTCGCGCAGGATCCCGTAACCGCCGTCGTCCACGATCAGCCAGGTGACCGGAAGGTTGTGCTGCCGGGCGGTGGCCAGTTCGGCAATGGAGTACATGGCCGAACCGTCGCCGGAGACGGCCAGCACCCGCTCCCCCAGACCCACCGCACCGCCAATTGCCCCCGGATAGCCGTAGCCCAGCCCGCCGGCGCCCTGGGCGGAATGGAACTGGCCGGACTTCGCGTCCCAGCAGCTCCAGGCCCAATACGCGGAGATGGTCATGTCCCAGAAGGTCTGCATGCCGGCCGGAACCGCGGCCCGGATGTCGGCCATGAACCGGCGTTCCATGGCCAGATCCTGGGCGTCCAACCGTGCGGCGACCTTGGCCAGGGTTTCCGCCACCAGCTGCTCGGGTCCCTGCCCGTGCCAGTCCGGTTCGTGCCAGTCCGGAGTCGACCGGGGCGAAGCCGTGAGGGCTTCACCCAGTGCTTCATTGAGGGCCGCGAGTGCTTGGCCGGCGTCGGCACGGATGCCCAGCGCCGGCTGGTTGGACTCCAGCACCCGCGGCTCGGCATCGATCTGGATAATCCGGCCCCGCGGCTGGAGCGTGAAGTAGTTGGAGGTCACCTCACCCAGCGAGGAGCCGACGACGACGAGGACGTCGGCATCTTCGAGAACCTCGGTGGTGTGCCGGTCTTCGATCCAGGACTGCAGGGACAGCTCATGGTTCCAAGGGAAGGCTCCGTTGCCGCCGGGAGTGCAGATGACCGGTGACCGCAGCGTTTCGGCCAGCGCCAGCAGGTCCGCCTCCGCCCCGCCCCGCCGGGTGCCGCCGCCGGCAATGATCGCCGGCCGCTGTGCGGCGGCGAGCCAGCGCACAGCCTCCTTGACCAGTTCCGTGCGGGGCGGATTGTCGTAAGGCTCGGCCAGGGCGTCCTCGACCGCCGGCACCATCACCGGGTTCAGCAGGACATTCTGGGGAACTTCCAGCCACACCGGCCCCATCGGCGAGGAGATGGCCTCGGTCCAGGCGTCCTGAATGGCCGAGGGAATGCCGGAGGCGTGCTGGATCAGCCGCTGGCTCTTAGTGACATTCGCTGCCGAGGCCTTCTGGTCGTCCAACTGGTGCAGCATGCCGCGGCGCCGGGCTCCGAGGCCCTCGATCGGGATCTGGCTGGCCACCACCACCATCGGCACGCCGGTGGCGTAGGCCTCCTGCAAACCGGCCAGCGCGGTCAGGGCGCCGGGGCCGGTGGACAGGAACAGCACGCCCACCTGCCCGGTGGCCCGGGAGAAGCCGTCAGCGGCGAACGCCGAGTTGTTCTCCACCCGGGAGGAGACAAATCGCAGGTCGGAGCGGGACAGGGCATCAAAGAGTCCCAGCGCATGCTGGCCGGGGATGCCGAAGACGGTGGTGGCGCCGAGCGCGGAGAGGGTTTCGACCACCAAGTCGCCGCCGTTGCGCACCGCCGTTCCGACAACCGGAGGCACAGCGTTCGGGATTTCTTCGTCCCGGATCCTGCCCGTCGGGGTTCCGGCGCCGGGCACGGCGTCCTGTTCCGCTCCGGCGCTCACTCCGAGAGTCCCATCAGGGTGATCAGGTCGTAGGCGACATGGGAGGCCGCAACTGCGGTGATGTCGGCATGGTCGTAGGCCGGCGCCACCTCGACGACGTCGGCGCCCACCAGGTTCAATCCGCGCAGGCCGCGAAGGATTTCCAGCAGTTCGCGGCTGGTCATGCCGCCGGCTTCCGGAGTGCCGGTTCCCGGCGCGTGCGCCGGATCCAGGACGTCGATGTCGACGGAAATGTACAGCGGGCGGTTTCCGATTCGGTCGCGGAGTTTCGCCACCACCTCGTCCACGCCCTGCCGGAAGACGTCGGAGGACGTAACGATGCCGAAGCCGAAGCGGCGGTCATCCTCCAGATCCCGCTTTCCGTAGAGCGGGCCGCGGGTCCCCACGTGGGAGATGGCCTCGGTGTCGAGGATGCCTTCCTCCACAGCGCGCCGGAACGGGGTGCCGTGGGTGTACTCGGCGCCGAAGTAGCTGTCCCAGGTATCCAGGTGGGCGTCAAAGTGCAGCATGGCCACGGGTGATCCGGCGCGCTCGGTGGCGGCACGCAGCAGCGGCAGGGCGATGGTGTGGTCCCCGCCCAGGGTAAGCAGCTTGGTGCCCTTTTCGGTGAGGTCCAGCGCGTTGGCCTGGATGGTTTCGATGGCCTCGTTGATGTTGAAGGGGTTGACCGCCATGTCGCCGGCGTCGGCCACCTGCAGGTTTTCGAACGGCGAGGTGTCCAGTGCCGGGTTGTACGGGCGCAGCAGCCGGGACGCTTCCCGGACGTGGTTCGCGCCAAAACGGGCGCCGGGGCGGAACGAGACTCCGGTGTCAAAGGGAACCCCCACCACTGCGACATCCGCGCGCTGCACCTCGTCCAGGCGCGGCAGCCGCGCGTAGGTGGCGGGTCCGGCATAACGGGGCACCTGCGCCGCGTCAATGGGTCCGAGGTTGCCGTTGGCGGTGATCCGCGGGGGGTTCTGCATGGTGGTTTCTCCAGTTCCGGTTCCGCCGCTGTGCGGCGGGACCCTGCAAACGCGTCCGGAAAGGCCGGCGGACCGACCCCCTCGCAGGCGTTGCCTAATAGGCATCAAGTGTTTCCCCTGAGGCTAAAGTGGAACCGGGGCTCACGTCAAGACTAGGCTGTCACTATGGCGGCTTATCAGCACAGTGCGGACAGTAACTTCGACGTCGACGTCCTGATCGTGGGCGCGGGGCCCACGGGACTGGCCCTTGCGGCCCAATTGCAGAGTTTCGGCACCAGTTTCCGCATCATCGACCGCCAGTTGGCCCGGTCAAACCACTCGCGGGCGCTGGCCCTGCAGCCGCGCACCCTGGAAGCCCTTCGGCCGTTCGGCCTCAGCGCCGCCCTGGCCGCAGCCGGCCATCCGGCACGCGGCCTGCATCTGCACCTGCCGGAGCAGACCATCCCGGTGGATCTGGCCGACGTCGGCAGCGAAGACTCCGAGTTCCAGCACCTGCTCTTCCTTTCCCAGGCGGACACCGAACACGCCCTGCTTTCCCACCTGCAGGCGCGGGGTGTCCGGGTGGAACACGGCGTCGAATTCCAGGATCTGGCACGGCTGGATCCTGAAGATCCCTTCGCCGGCATGGAGGCCAAGATCCAGCGCCTGGACCGGGGCATCGAACGTGTCCGCGCCCGGTACGTCGTCGGCGCGGACGGCGCAAACAGCACCGTGCGCTCCAAGGCGGGCATGGACTGGCGCGGCAGCGGCTACCCCGGAGACTTCGTGCTTGCCGACCTCGAAGCCGACGGCGTCGAGCCGGGCCTGATGCACTCCTACATCAACGAGGACGGCTTCATGCTGCTGTTCCCGCTGGGCAGCCCTGCCACCTGGCGGCTGGTTGGCATGAAGGAGCACGGCGACACTTCCGACGCCACCCTCGAATCGCTGCAGGCCATCGCCGACAAGTTCACCGGAGGCACGGTCACGCTCAAGGATCCCGAGTGGATCAGCACCTTCAAGCTCTCCTCCCGGATCGCGGAGTACTACCAGTCCGGCTCGGTGTTCCTGGCCGGCGACGCCGCGCACGTCCACTCCCCCGTGGCGGCTCAGGGCATGAACACCGGCATTCAGGACGCGCTGAACCTGGGCTGGAAACTGGCGCTGGGTGCCCGCGGCTTGGCCTCCGATGAACTGGTTGACAGCTACGACGCCGAACGGCGGCCGGTGGGGCAGGGAGTCCTCCAGTTCACCGACCGGCTCTTCCGGCTTGCCTCCAGCCGCAGCAACCTGCTGAAGCTTCCCCGCACCAAGCTGCTGCCGGCCCTCGCACCGAAGGCTTCCGGGTCCAAGGCCCTGCGCGCCCGGCTGTTCCGCACGGTTTCCCAGCTGGACACCCAGTACCGCGGCAGCGACATGGTGGATACCGGCGATGCCCGCCTGCCGGCCTTCATCACCGCCGGGCCGAAGGCCGGAGACCGGCTGCCCGACGCCGTGGTCCGGGACAACGGCCGGGAAATGCGCCTGCACGAAATCCTCGCGACCCCGGGCTTCCACATCCTCCTGTGCGGCCGGGGCTGGCCGGCCGACACGCAGCTTCGGCTGCACAACGCCCTGGGCCGCCTGTCACCGTGGCTGAGCGTCCAGCGCCTGAACGTCGGCAGCCGGCTGGCAGCCGACAGCCCCAACGAAATCCAGGACATCAGCGGACTGGCCTTCGCGCGCCTGGGACTGAGCGTCCGGCGTCCCGAGCTGCTGGTGGTCCGCCCGGACGGCCACATTGGCTTCCGCTCCAAGGGGATCGACATCACCGGAGCCGTGGACTACCTCAACCGGATCACCACTCCGACGTCCGTCCACCAGCCGGCCTAGCCGCTTCTGCTCATCTGGTCCCGGCGGCTCAGCTGGCCGCCGGGCTGACCAGCGTCCACAGGACCACGGCCTCGTCATCGGTGGGATTGCTCCACGAGTGGGGCTCCTGGCCGGGAAACGTCACCGTGTCGCCTTCGGAGAGTTCCATCGACTCACCGGCGAACACCAGGACGAAGCGGCCCCGGGCCACATGGAGCACTTCGACGTCGCAGTCCACCGAGTAGAGGTCCGTCTCGCCGGAGCCGCGCGGCGCAATGACGGCGCGGATCACCTGCACCCGGCGTTCTGTCCGCGGAGTCACCAGCCGCTCGGTAATTCCCGTTCCGCCCAGATTCACCGACGGGGCATCATTCCACCGCGTCAGTTCGGTGGCCGGGGCAGTGAAGAGGTCTCCGATGGAGATGGACAGCACCTGGCACAGCGTCAGCAGGGAAGCCACCGACGGCGAGGTTAGATCCCGCTCCACCCGGCTCAGGAAGCCCTTGGTGAGGCCGGTTGCCACGGCTACCTGCTCGATGGTCATCCGGCGCGCCTGCCGCGCGAGGCGGATCCTCGGGCCGATGGCCACCGGCGCATTCGAGGGCTCTACGGGCAAGGCCTTCATGACAAAAATCGTCCTCTCATATGCGGCTTTCCCGCCGCGAAGTCGCGGGGTATCTTTTCAGAGCATATCGAGAGCGGCCAAACCGCCGGCAGCGGCGGCAGTCATCATTGACGGCGGACCTTCACTGAATTAGCCTACGGGACAACAAATGTTTACTTGGGAGCATACTCTCAAGCCCGGCGTACGGCAGGAATCTCATGGAACACCTCAATACCGCCATCGTGGTGGCTTACCTCGTTGGCATGCTGGCCTTCGGCTGGTGGGGCAAATCCCGAACCAAGAATGTCAGCGACTATCTGGTGGCCGGCCGCAGGCTGGGTCCCCTTTTCTACACCGGCACCATGGCCGCTGTGGTGCTGGGCGGCGCGTCCACCGTCGGCGGTGTGGGACTTGGATACACCTACGGCATTTCAGGCATGTGGCTGGTGGTGGCCATCGGAGCGGGCGTCCTGCTCCTGAGCGTGCTCTTCGCATCCACACTGCAGAAACTGAAGATCTACACCGTTTCGCAGATGCTCACGCTGCGCTACGGAACCCGCTCCACCCAGGCGTCCTCGATCGTGATGCTCGCCTACACGCTGATGCTGTGCGCGACGTCGACCGGCGCCTACGCGACCATCTTCGTGGTCCTCTTCGGCTGGGAGCGCTGGGTCTCGATCGCAGTCGGCGGCGCCGTGGTCCTGGTCTACTCGACCATCGGCGGAATGTGGTCCATCACCCTGGCGGACATGGTCCAGTTCGTGATCAAGACGGTGGGCGTTTTTGCCCTCATGCTGCCGTTCACCATCAACGCCGCCGGCGGCTGGGACGGCATTCGGGACCGGGTCGACGCCGAGTTCTTCAGCCTCACCGGCATCGGGGCGCAGAGCATCATCACGTACTTCGTGGTCTACACCCTCGGACTGCTGATCGGGCAGGACATCTGGCAGCGCGTCTTCACGGCACGAACCCCGCTGATTGCCCGCTGGGGCGGCACCGCGGCCGGCATCTACTGCATCCTGTACGGCGTGGCCGGCGCAGTGATCGGCATGGCCGCAAGCGTGGTCCTGCCCGCCGTCGCTTCCAAGGATGACGTGTACGCCGACGTGGCCATCAGCATTCTTCCCGTGGGACTCGGCGGCCTGGTCCTCGCCGCGGCAGTGGCCGCCATGATGTCCACGGCGTCCGGCGCGCTGATCGCCGCCGCCACAGTGGCCCGGGCCGACGTCGTGCCCTTCGTGGCCGGCTGGTTCAAGGGGCGCAACACTGCCGGTTCCGGCACGCAGCAGGCCGCTGCCGGCCCGGAGACCGCGGAGAACCCCGAGCACTCCGTGGCGCAGAACCGCGCCTGGGTCCTGGGGCTGGGCCTGGTGGCCATCGGCTTGGCGATAGCGGTCCAGGACGTGGTGGCGGCCCTGACGATCTCCTACGACATCCTGGTGGGCGGGCTGCTCGTCAGCATCCTCGGCGGACTGGTCTGGAAGCGGGGAACCGGATTCGGCGCCGCGCTCTCCATGGCCGCCGGCACCGCGGTGACCCTGGGGACCATGGCCTTCCTGGAGATCACCGCCGAGCAGCAGTACGACGGAATCTACGCCAATGAGCCCATCTACTTCGGGCTGCTGGCCTCCGCCGCGGCGTACATTGCCGGCTCGCTGCTCACCGCGCGTACCGACGCCGGCGTCATGCGGGCCTGGGAGGACCGGGTCGCCGGCCGCGGGATCCCGGCTGAATCCGGTCCGGCTGAACCCACGCCGGCAGGTCCGGCCGCATCAATCCCGGCCGGCCAGGAGCGTTAAGACAGCTAGGGCCCTAGTCCGTTTTCGGCTAGGGCCCTAGTTTTTTCTGCAACGTCAGTCCTTCGGCGACGCCAGTCCTTCTCTGTGCCGTCAGTCGTTTTTGGCGACGTCAGCGGACTCGGAATCCTCGGGTTCCGGAAGTTCGGCGACGTCGTCGGGGTCGCCGTCGTCCTCTCCGGTCCACACCTTGATAATCGCCCAGGACACCGCGGCAATCGGAACGGAGAGGATGGCACCGATGATGCCGGCCAGGATGGTTCCGGCGGTCAGTGCCAGCAGGATCACCAGCGCATGGATGCTCAGCGTCCGGCCCATCACCACCGGCTGCAGGAAGTTGCCTTCGAGCTGGTTGACGGCGATGATCACGATCACCACGATCAGGGCCACCAGGGGGCCGTTGGCGACCAGGGCGATCAGGGCAGCCAGCACTCCGGCCGCCGTCGCGCCGACCAGCGGAATGAACGAACCGACAAACACGATCACTGACAGCGGCAGCGCCAACGGCACCTGCAAAATGAACAGGGCGGCACCGATGCAGATCGAATCCACCGCTGCCACAATGGCGGTTCCGCGCACGTAACCGCCCAGCACCTCCATGGCGCGGGCGCCGGACAGGCGGGCCTTCTCCTGCTTTTCGCCGTGGAACCAGCGCAGGAAGAACGCCCAGATCTTGTCGCCGTCCTTGAGGAAGTAGAAGAGCACCACTGCCATCAGGAGGAAACCGGTCACGAAGTTCGTCGCCGCTCCGATGCCGGCCAGTGCGCCGCTGCCGGCCGTGGAGCTGGTCGCGAAGCCAATCGCTGCATCGCGGGCGTTCTCGATGGTGGAGTTGTCCACCGGAATCGGCCCGTCCTGGATGAGCGTGTACAGCTCATTGAAGCCGTTGACCGCTTGGTCCACCAGCGAGCTCCACTCGCTGCGGATGGCAAAAACGATGCCGGTGACCAGGCCGCCGAACGCTGCCAGCAGCAGCAGGAAGGAGACGCCGGTGGCCAGTGCGCTGGGCCAGCCCTTGCGGCGCAGCCAATTCACGAACGGTGAGATGGCCGCTGCCAGAATCAGGGCCAGCAGCACCGGAATGACCACCAGGGTGACCTGCATCAACCCGTAGATCGTCACGCCCGCCAGGATCAGCACCAGCAGGATCTGAGCCGAACGCTGCCCGGCATGGCCCAGGGCGCCGCTCCAGTACCGCTGCGGGGAATCGGCGGCCTGACGCTGTTCGGGTAACGGTGTTCTGGGCATGTGCCTGGTCTTCCTGTTGGCGGAGCGGTTGATGAGTATGGCGGAGCGGGTTATGACTTGCTCTCGGGAGGGACCTCGGTGCTGCCCGTGACGGTTCCGGGCCCGGTGATGTGGTCGCGGACGTGCCGGCGCATCACCTTGCCGATCAGCGAGCGCGGCAGGTCCTGGATCTGCACGATCCGGCGCGGCACCTTGTAGGCCGCCAGCTCGCTGCGGACGTAGTGGCGGAGGTCCTCCGGGTTGAAGTGGGAGTCCTTCTTCAGGACCACGGCGGCCACCACGTCCTCGCCCCCGCCCTCCTTGCCAATGCCGACGACGGCGGCGTCCGTCACGCTTTCGTGCCGCTTGAGCGCCTCCTCGACCTCGGTGGGCGACACGTTGAAGCCGCCGGTGATGATCAGCTCCTTGATGCGGTCCCGGATCGTGACGAAGTGATCATCGTCCACGGACACGATGTCGCCGGTGCGGAACCAGCCGCCGTCGAGCAGTACGGCCTCGGTTTCGGCCGGCTTGTTCCAGTACCCCTGGAACACCTGGGGGCCGCGGATCAGGAGTTCGCCCTGTTCACCCTGCGGGCGGTCAAGGTACGGATTCTCCGGATCCACCACCCGGATGTCAGTCAGCGGAAACGGCACGCCGACGGTTCCGGGCTTGCGGGTGGGGCCCATGGGATTGCCGAGCGCCACCGGAGAGGTTTCGGTAAGCCCGTAGCCCTCGATCAGATAACCGCCGGTGGCTTCCTCCCAGGCCTCCACGGTCTCCACCGGCAGGTTCATGGCACCGGAGATCGCAAAGCGCACACCCTTCAGGGAGATACCGCGCTCCTTTGCCTCGGCTGCCAGGCGCTCATAGATCGGCGGCACCGCGGGCAGGAACGTGGGCGGCGTCTTCTTCACGGCTTTGAGCACCAGGTCCACATCGAATTTGGGAAACAGCACCAAACGCGCGCCAAGGCTCATCGCGAAGGTCAGGCACAGCGTCAGCCCGTACGCATGGAACATGGGCAGCACCGCGTAGAACGTCTCCTTGCCCGGGCGCAGTCCCGGCACCCACGCGCGTCCCTGGGCAGCATTGGCCATCAGGTTGCCGTGGCTGAGCATGACCCCCTTGGGGGAACCCGTGGTGCCGCTGGTGTACTGGATGACCGCCAGGTCCGAGGCCTCCGGCCGGGGATGCCGGCGGCGCAGCGGCCGGTGATCGAGCAGCTTCTTCCAGGGAACGACGGTTCGGGTGCCGCTGCGCGGAGCCTTGGCGACGGTCAGGGTGGCACGGAGCTTGCGGACGGCGGGCACGGGCAGCTTCAGGGCGAGGCGGTTGGCCAGCGGCATGCTGTCGACGAGGTTCACGGAGATGATGCTGCGCAGCGGGATGTCGCCCGGCAGCGACTGCAGGCGGTCCGCTACCTTGTCCCACACCACGGCCACTGTGGCGCCGTGGTCCTCGAACTGGTGGCGCAGCTCCCGGTCGGTGTACAGCGGGTTGTGCTCGACGACGACGGCGCCCAGCCGCAGGACGGCATAGAACGCCACGATGTGCTGCGGGCAGTTCGGCAGCACCAGGGCCACGCGGTCGCCTCTGTCCACGCCGAGTTTCTTCAGGCCGGCGGCGGCGCAGCGGATCTGTTCGCCAAGGGCTTGATAACTGGTGACGGCACCGAAGAACTGAAGCGCCGGTTTGGACCCGAATTTGCGGATGGATTGCTCCACCATGTCCACCAGGGAACCGTCGGGAAGGCGCAGATCGGCGGGAACACCGTCACCGTAGTGACGCGTCCAGGGACGCATCTGCTCGGCCGGGACTGAGGAGGCATGTGTACTCACGTCCTCGACTTTAGCCGCTGGACGGAGTGCTTCCTGCCGCGTCCCGCCGGGTCCGGCACCGAACATACCTCCTGCTGGCTGCATGCTGCCTTTCTCAGGTTTCACATTGATCTCCGCTAGACTGTTGGCTCGAAGGGGAGTAGCTCCGGCCCTCCCGCAGATCCATATTAGTGAACGCTGACGGCGCGCACTTGTTCTGCGGATGCGGCCGAGGTCTGTCGACATACTGGCCGCCGTGCGGCCCGGCATTCCACCCGCTGTGCGCAGTGCAGGGGGCGAGCGAGACCTTCGGTCAGTTTCGCCAACAGCTGACCGGAGCCCCAAAACCGCTCCGGTCCCCACCAGGAGCATCGTGAACACCCAACCTGCAGACGCACGGTCCGAACAACCGGAACCGCCGTCGTCGTCCGACCTAAAGCGCTGGCGGCAGTATCTTGCCGACGAACGCGCGGAGGCCGACACCTACCGGTACCTTGCCGAACGCCGCGACGGTGAAGAGCGCGACATCCTCCTCGCCCTGGCAGAAGCAGAAGGACGCCATGAAGCCCACTGGCGCGACCTGCTGGGCGAGGATGCCAACCGCCCGGCCAAGGCATCCCTGCGCAACCGGATGCTCGGAGTCCTGGCCCGCCGTTTCGGCTCGGTGTTCGTCCTCGCCCTGGCGCAGCGCGCCGAAGGACGCTCCCCCTACGCGCAGGATCCGAACGCCACCAGTGCCATGGCCGCCGATGAGCAGATCCATGAAGAAGTGGTGCGCGGACTCGCAACCCGCGGCCGGACCCGGCTCTCCGGCAACTTCCGGGCAGCGGTTTTCGGCGCGAACGACGGCCTGGTGTCCAACCTCGCGCTGGTCATGGGCATCGGCGCCACCGGAGTGTCCAGCGGGTTCATCCTGTTCAGCGGCCTGGCCGGTTTGCTGGCCGGCGCCCTGTCCATGGGTGCCGGGGAATACGTATCAGTGCGGTCCCAGCGGGAGCTGCTGGAAGCGTCCCGGCCCACCCAGATCACACTGGCGGCGGCAAAATCCCTGGACATCGACGCCAATGAACTGGTGCTGGTCTACCGGGCACGCGGCATGTCCCGCGAGGCGGCCGAACACCGGGCCGCCGAACGCATGGGACTGTACAGCTGCGACTGCGACCCCAGCCTGTCCCTGAATCCGGAAGCCACAGTGGACGGCGCCGATGAACACGAAAGCGTGGGCACCGGACTCGGTGCTGCGGTGTCCAGCTTCTGCTTCTTCGCCTCCGGCGCCATCATCCCGGTCCTGCCGTACATTTTCGGCTTCACCGGGCTGGCTGCCGTCATCATTTCCTGCGTGCTGGTGGGGCTGGCGCTGCTCATGACCGGCGCCGTCGTAGGCCTGCTCTCCGGCGCCTCGCCGCTGAAGCGCGGCCTGCGGCAGCTGGCGATCGGGCTCGGCGCGGCCGGAGCCACGTATCTGCTGGGCCTGCTGTTCGGCACCGGCGTGGCGTAGCCCTTCGGTTGCGTCGGCGGGGTTGCGTTGGCGGGGTTGCGTCGGCGGGCTCCTTGGAGAACGATGCGGAGTTCACGACACCTTCTGTGAGGACTTTCCATGAGCATCCTTTCTCCTGTCCTGCCACTGCCCAGCGGTGCCCAGATTCCGCAGATCGGACTGGGCACCTGGCCGCTGGACGACGGCGAAGCCGCCAGCGCCGTCGAGACCGCCATCGGCCTGGGCTACCGCCACTTCGACACCGCTGAGAACTACCGCAATGAAAGAGGTGTCGGCGAGGGGCTGCGCCGCAGCGGTCTGGACCGCGGCGAAGCCTTCATCACCACCAAGTTCAACAAGGAATGGCACAGCTTCGACGGTGTGCGCCGGGCCGCTGACGCCGCCCTGCAGCGGCTCGGCACCGACTACGTGGACCTGCTGCTGATCCACTGGCCCAATCCGGGGCAGAACCGCTATGTCGAGGCCTTCCGCGGTATGCGGGCCGTGCAGGACGACGGCCTGGTGCGCGCCATCGGGGTGTCCAATTTCAAGCCCGCGCACCTTCAGCAGCTGGCCGACGCCGGCCTGGTTCCGGAGGTGAACCAGGTCCAGCTCGATCCGTACCATCCGCGCCGTGACGTCAGGGAGGCCCATGCCGGCCTCGGCATCGTGACCGAGGCGTGGAGTCCGCTGGGCAAGGGCGGAGAGCTGCTGAACGATCCGCTGATCACGGCCTTGGCCGGCAAATACGGCAAGACCCCGGCCCAGATTGTCCTGCGCTGGGACCTTCAGTCCGGCATCGTCACCATTCCCAAGTCAGCCAATCCGCAACGGATGGCGGAGAACCTGGACATCGTCGGCTTCACCCTCGAGGCGGAAGACATGTCGTCCCTCGACGGGCTGGAAACCGGCGGCCCCATCTCTGATTCGGATGTTTTCGGCCACTAGCCGCCGACACCCCCAACTTGTCCACAGGCACAACGCCTCGGTATCACCGCTTCTCCGACTCGGTTAGATTGAGCGGACCGGCCGGGATCCGCACCGCGGATCCTCTCCGGCTCGCCTGATCAGCTGCCGGGAGGGCCGTCT
Source organism: Arthrobacter sp. zg.Y820 (assembly GCF_030125555.1). Lineage (NCBI taxonomy): Bacteria > Bacillati > Actinomycetota > Actinomycetes > Micrococcales > Micrococcaceae > Arthrobacter > Arthrobacter sp. zg.Y820. The sequence continues at coordinate 40,318 of NZ_JASKLX010000016.1, read as the reverse complement.
TTGAACCGATCATCTGTGTGGCGTAGGCCTGCGTGGCAAGGAAGGGATCCATCATGGTTGCCTACGACATCGACACCGCTGCGGCGATGGACGCGGTCCGGAAAACGGAGGCAGAGCTTGCGGTTCTGGCCTCCGTTCCCGCCGAGTTCCAGCGCAGTGTGGACACCGTTGCGACCGCCCTGGGTTCCAGCCGGGTGGCCCGTGCCTTCACCACCCTGGGCGCGGGGGAAATCCTTCCGAACCTGCAGTCGGTCCTGAGCCGTGCCGAGGATGCGGTGCAGGGCGCCAACCAGGCAGTCGCCGAGTATCTGCGCGCAGACGAGGAGATGCGGGCGCGGGCTGAAGCCGCCGCAGCCGCCGTCCCGGACGCCTCAGGACATCGCGCGGAGTCAGCGCTCCCGCCTGCAGCTCTTCCCATTGTTCCGTCGGCACCGCCGGCGCCGTTGCCGTTGCCGAAATCCGGAGGGCAGGACTCAGGTTCTGCACGCGCACTGCCTGCTCCACGGCCGAAGCCGCTGCCGCAGAAGCCGGAGCCGGAGCCGGACCCCGATTCCGGAACCGTGACACCGCTGCCGGGTCCGCCGCCCTGGCGTCCGGCTTGGCTCTTCCGGCCGGCGCTCCCGGGACGCCCGCCCATCGTCGTGGCACGGGACTTGATGCTGCGGCTGTACTACCCCTGTCCGGGCAGCTGGCCACCCCATCCTGGCTGCCTCGGGCCGTGGTGGCGCGGCCCCGCTTATCCGCCCGGCGGCTGGTATCCCCGGTGGCCGGCCCGGCCCCTGCCCGCGTTGTTCCCGAATCCGCGGATCACGCCGCCGCCCGGTCACGTTCATGCCTGGCCGTTGGAGGCCAAGCGGCTGCCCCTGCCCGTGGCCCTTGGCGGACCGGAAGCTGTTTCCGGCGAAAATTCCAGCGGAAAGTGGGGCCTGACATGAGTACCTTCATTGATCTGAGCGGCACGGCTGAACTGCCGGCCATACCGGAGCTTCGGGAAGGGGCAGCCATGCTCCTAAAGTGCAGTTCCCGCGCCGGTGAGTCCATTCGACGGGCCCACTCCCACTGGTCTCTCCTGGCGGCGGCCTATGCCGCCCCCGAGCAGCATCTGGTCCACGCCGCGCTGGACGGGCCACGGGTTGCCGGGGAGTCCGTTCTGGAGTCTGCGGTCCGTGCAGCTGCGGCGTTGGAGACCTTCGCCGCTGCCGTCGACGGAATCCGCCGGAAACGGCTCGCACTGCAGGGCGCGGTGGAGGATCTGCAGGCCGAAGAGCGGCTCGCTGCCGGTCCGGTCCTGGCCTTGTTGAGTGAAAACAGCCCCGGAACTCTTCCGGGGCACCTCCTGCAGGCCGAAGCCGACCGGCTCGCCGCCGATCTGGCCAGCGCCGAAGACGAGTGCATCCGCATCCTGACCCTGCTGGCCGGGTGGACAATCGACTCGACGACGAGCGGGGCGGGTGTGTACTCCGACACTCGTGTTTCCGCAATGCCCTAGGGCCACGGCGTTGTAGCGTGCACGGTACCGTTCAGGACCGCCCCGGCGATTTGACTTGCCCTGCCATGCGGGAAACTCTAATAAGGACTACGCATCACCAATACCAGGTGCGGGAGAAACGCAGAAGAGGGGCAGCGTCGCTTTCATCACCCGGTAGAGCCATGCCCGCAGACGAATAATCCTGCGAATCCGGGTCCCGGCCGCCGCCTCCCATGCTTGCCCGACGACTCCCCTTTGGGAGCCGGGCGTTTCTTCCGTTAACACCAAGGAAGCAACACCAAGGAAGGCCTATGGCTAACATCACTGAGCCCGCCCCCGTTCCGGGGCAGGATCCGGACGCACGCAGCGGAGCAATCCTCCATGGCGCGGACGCCGGAACGGCATCATCGAACGGTCGCCATCTGCAGGCAGAGACCCTGCAAGCGGATTCCGACCCGGATCAGGAACTGCTCCAGCAGCTTCGCGAAACCGAACGCGCACACGAAACCGCCCGCACCACCGAGACGCCCGCCAAGCTGGACAAGGTCCTCTTCGGCGTGACCGGCGCCCTGGCTGTCGCCTTCGTTCTGTGGGGCTTCTTCGGGCGCGAGTCGCTGGCGACCTCCTCGCAGACGGCGCTGGACTGGGTCATGAAGAACACCGGCTGGATGTTCGTCCTGCTGGCCTCCTTCTTTGTTGTCTACGTCCTGTGGCTGGCGCTGGGCCGGTTCGGCAACATTCCGCTGGGCAAGGACGATGAGGAACCGGAGTTCAAGACACTCTCCTGGATTTCCATGATGTTTGCCGCGGGCATGGGCATTGGCCTGATGTTCTACGGTGTGGCCGAGCCGGTGTTCCACTTCATCTCGCCGCCGCCGGGGACCGTTGACGGGGAAACCCCGGAAGCCATCCGCACGGCAATGGCCACCTCGATCTTCCACTGGGGCCTGCACCCCTGGGCCATGTACGCCATCGTGGGCATCGCCATGGCGTACGGCACCTACCGGCTGGGCCGAAAGCAGCTCATTTCCTCCACCTTCACTTCCCTGTTCGGCAGGGCACGCGTGGACGGTCCGCTGGGCAAGGTCCTGAACGTCTTCGCGATCTTCGCCACGCTGTTCGGCACCGCGGCCTCCCTGGGCCTCGGCGCACTCCAGATCGGCAGCGGCCTGGAATCCACCGGCTGGATCGGCACTGTCGGCACACCCATCCTGGTGGCCATTGTGGCAATCCTGACCGCCTGCTTCGTGGCCTCGGCCATGTCCGGGATTTCCAAGGGCATCCAGTGGCTCTCGAACATCAACATGGGCCTGGCACTGCTTCTGGCGGTCATCGTCTTCATCGCCGGACCTACCCTCTTTATCCTCAATGTCATTCCCTCCGCCATCGCTGACTACGCGGGGAACATGGCGGAGATGGCCTCACGGACCGAAGCTGTCGGGGACGAGACAATGCGCGACTGGCTCTCCGGCTGGACCATCTTCTACTGGGCCTGGTGGCTGTCCTGGACGCCGTTCGTGGGCATGTTCATCGCCCGCATCAGCCGCGGACGCACCATCCGGCAGTTCGTGACCGGCGTCCTGCTGGTTCCGTTCGTTGTCACCGTCCTGTGGTTCTCGATCTTCGGCGGAGCCGGCATCGGCGCTGCGCAGAACGCGGGGCCGGGTGAGGCCGACGCGCTGATTGCGTCGGCAGGCACCGACGCAGCGCTCTTTGAGCTGTTCGCCATGCTGCCCCTGCCCAACCTGATAGCAGCGGCCGTCGGGATCCTGGCCATGGTGCTCGTGGGCATCTTCTTCATCACCGGAGCCGACTCCGCCTCCATCGTGATGGGCTCCCTCAGCTCGAACGGAGCCGAGCATCCCGCGCGCGGCATCATCATCTTCTGGGGTGTCCTCACCGGAGCCGTTGCCGCAGTGATGCTCATGGCCGGCGGCGACGATCCGTCGCTGGCACTGGGTGCGCTGCAGCGCATCACCATCGTGGCGGCCCTGCCGTTTGCGCTGGTGATGCTCCTGATGACCGTGGCCCTGGCGAAGGATCTGGCCCGCGATCCGATCGCCCTGCGGCGCCAGCTGACCAAGAACGTGGTGGAGCGCGCCATCGCCTCCGGCGTTGACGAGCACGGCGGGTCGACCTTCGATCTGGCCACTCAGGAACACGACACCACGTCGCAGGATGCTCCGGCACCGGCTTCCGTTCCGGGCGCCGCCTCGCAGGCCGCAGCCGACTTCCGGGAACCCCGGAGGGGCGCCGACGGCGGCAGCCTCCGCCCGCGCCGCTAACACCGGTTTCATCAAAGGGATCCCCGGGCTTGCCCGGGGATCCCTTTTTTGCTGCCCGGTGGAACCCCTTCTCTTTCCGCCCTTGTGCGACTTCCTGCCGCCCAGTAGCCTGCCGAAAGTTACCGCCCGGTAACTGGCTTTTCCTCGCACTCGACAATGGGGTCACTATGAGAAAGCACGTTCGCATCCTGGCGGTTGCCGCGGGGCTCCTGAGCTCGTCTCTGGCCGCAGCCCCCGCCGCATTAGCCGCACCGGCGCCCGCACCGGTGTCCCGCACCGACGTCGTCGTTACCAGTTTTGACGGCACACCGATCCACACCAACTTCTTCCCGGCCACCGGCCTGGCCGCCGGGCAGCAGGCGCCCACCGTCATGGTGGGACCCGGCTTCGGGCTCCCGGGTGCACGGATTCCGTCAAGCACCACCAGCACCCTGATCGGCTCCATCGGCATCGCTCCGCTGCGCGACGCAGGCTACAACGTGGTGACCTGGGATCCGCGCGGCTTCGGCCTCAGCGGCGGCGAGGCCTACGTCAACAACCCGGCATACGAGGGCCGGGACGGCGAGGCGCTCATCGATTTCATCGCCGCCCAACCCGAAGCCCGGCTGGACGCGCCGGGCGATCCGGTGCTCGGCATGGCGGGCGCGTCCTATGGCGGAGGCATCCAGTTTGTGCTTGCCGCCCAGGACCAGCGGGTGGACGCCATCGCCCCCACCATCGCCTGGAACGACCTGACCACCAGCCTGTACAAGGCGGGCTCCTTCAAGACCGGCTGGGGCGCCCTGCTCTGCGCGGAGGGAACCGCGCTGGGCCAGCTCGGCTCACTGGTCGGCAACCAGGGTGCGCTGGCCGCCCCCGTGCGCAAGGCCTGCACGGAGGGCCTGACCTATCCGAACCGGCTCAGCGCTGAATCGGTGGCGTACTTCAGCTCGCTGACGTCGGAGGAGATGTTCACCTCCATCACCGCCCCCACCCTGATCATTCAGGGGACGGCGGACACCCTGTTCACCCTGAATGAGGCCACGCGCAACTATGCCCTGATCAGCGGCACCGGCACCCCCGCGAAGATGCTCCAGTTCTGCGGCGGGCACGGTCTGTGCAACTCGACGGCAGGCCCGGACCGGATCACCCCGGCCGTGCTGAACTGGTTCGCCAAATACCTGAAGGATCAGCCGGTGAGCACCGGCCCAGCGTTCGAGTTCATTGACCAGGCGGGCGTGACGCGCGGCGCTCCGGGTTACCCCGAAGCCACCGGCGCCCTGGCCGGCACCGGCAAGGGTTCCCTGCTGCTCTCCCCCGTTGCCGTCAGCGGCGCCGTCGTGGCAGCAGCCGTAGCGCCGGCGGCACTCAACGTGCCGATCACCGCGCCTGCGGTATCCACCTCGGTCTTCGGTGCCCCGCAGCTGACGCTGACCTACCGGGGATACGCCCGGCAAGGCAGCACCCACGTCTATGCGCAGATCATCGACAGGGCCCGGGCCTCACTGGTGCTGGGCAATCAGGTTACGCCGGTGCCGCTGGTACTGGATGGCAAAGAGCACACGCTGACCATCCCGCTGGAAGAGGTCTCCTACACCGTGACCGCCGCCAGCAGGCTGGTGCTGCAGGTAACGCCGGCGTCATCCGTGTACGCCCCGCCCAAGGCGACGGCGCTGACCAGCTTCACCGCTGCGGTCAGCCTGCCGACCGTGGCGGCATACCCGGCTGTTCCCTAGGCACCGGCCAGACAACGGGCTAAGAACCTACTGGCAGAAACGACGAAAGGGAACCTGCAACGCCGTTGACCGCGGCGGGCAGGTTCCCTTTCAATTGGGGCGCCTATCCGGATAGTGCCTACTTGGTTCCGGCGGCCTTCAGCTCCGCTTCCACCTGCTCCAGGCTCTTGCCCTGTGTCTCCGGCATGAACCGCTTCACGAAGAGAATGGCGCAAATCCCCAGCGCCACGAAAATGAAGAACGTGCTGGAAATTCCCAGCCCGGCCATCAGCATCGGGAATGAGAAGCCGACGGCGAAGTTGGCCATCCACTGCACGAAGACCGAGAGCCCCATGCCGAGCCCGCGGACCCGCAGCGGGAAGACCTCGGCGATCATCAGCCAGGTGACCGGGGAGATGGAGCCCTGTTGGAAGGCCAGGAACAGGACGGTCAAGGACAGCACCACAAACCCTCTGGCTGTGCCTTCGGCCATGGTCAGGGAGGCGACGCCGATCAGCAGCAGCGTCGTTGACGTACCGATCAGTCCGGTGATGAGCATGGGCCGGCGGCCCACCTTGCCCAGCAGCCAAATCCCCAGGATCGCCGCGGCTACCGACACCACGCCGTTGGCGATGTTCGCGGTCAGCGCGGCCTCGGTGCCGAAACCGGCGTCGGCCAGGATCTGCGTGCCGTAGTACACGATCGCGTTGACGCCGGTGATTTGCTGAACCACCGACATGCCCATGCCGATCAGCAGCACCCGGAACAGCCATGGTTCGGCGAAGTCCTTCAGCGACCCGTGGCGGGTGGTTTCATGGCTGGCCAGGGCACGGACGTCGTCGTACTCCGTTTGCGCGTCCTCCGAGCTGCGGATTTTCTGCAGCACCGCCATCATCTGCGGGTACCTGCCCTGCGCGGCGAGCCAGCGCGGGCTCTCCGGCACAAACTTCATGCCGATCCACAGCGCGATGGCCGGGAGCGTGGCGACCGCCAGCATCCAGCGCCAGATATGGTTCTCGTCGCCCCACACATTGCCGATCACGGCATTGGTGGTGAAGGCCGCCAGCTGGCCGGTGACGATCATCAGCTGGTCCCGGGTCACCATTTGTCCGCGCCGGGCGGCGGGCGCAATTTCGGACAGGAACATGGGCACGACGGCGGACGCGCCGCCCACGGCCAGGCCCAGCACCACGCGAGCGACGACCATCAGCCCGATGGAGGGAGCAACGGCGGTCCCGAGGGCTCCGGCCAGGAAAACCACGGCCAGCGCCATCAGCAGCCGGCGGCGGCCGAAGCGGTCGGCGAGGTGGCCGGCAACCAGCGCGCCGAAGGCCGCCCCGAAGAGCAGGCTGGAGGTGATCAGGCCTTCGGTGAACGGTGTCAGCCCGAGGTCCGCCTGCATGAAGGGCAGCGCCCCGTTGATGACCCCGGTGTCATAGCCGAACAGGAACCCGCCCAGCGTGGCAATCCAGGAGGCGCGGCCCAGCGCGCCGCGGTGGCGGTTCCCGACCGGTTTCGCGACCGTCCCGGGGGAAAGAGTTGGAGACATCAGTTTCTTTCTGCTTATATCCAAGCGCACAAAAACCCCCGTCGTCCGGAGGAATTCCGGCCGACGGGGGCGTTGCGTGCGTGTACTAGAGGGCTGCGTAGACTTCGCGCAGCAGGGTGGCGGTCTCGGACGGCGTCTTGCCGACCTTGACGCCCGCAGCTTCAAGGGCTTCCTTCTTGGCCTGCGCGGTTCCTGCGGAACCGGAGACGATGGCGCCGGCGTGGCCCATGGTCTTGCCTTCGGGAGCGGTGAAGCCGGCCACGTAGCCCACAACGGGCTTGGTGACGTTGGCCTTGATGAACTCGGCCGCACGCTCTTCGGCGTCGCCGCCGATTTCGCCGATCATGACGATGGCCTTGGTCTCGGGATCAGCTTCGAACGCAGCCAGGGCGTCGATGTGCGTGGTGCCGATGACAGGGTCCCCGCCGATGCCGATTGCGGTGGAGAAGCCCAGATCCCGCAGTTCGTACATCATCTGGTAGGTCAGGGTGCCGGACTTGGAGACCAAGCCGATCGGGCCCTTGGAAGTGATGTTGTTCGGGGTGATGCCGACGAGGGCTTCGCCCGGGGTGATGATGCCGGGGCAGTTCGGGCCGATGATGCGGGTGACCTGGTTGCCGTTCTCGTCCACCTTGGACTGGGCGTGGGCCCAGAACTCGGCGGAATCCTGCACGGGAACGCCCTCGGTGATGACGACGACGAGGCCGATGCCGGCGTCGATCGCTTCCATGACGGCGTCCTTGGTGAAGGCCGGCGGCACGAAGACGATGGAGACATCGGCGTTCGTCTTGTCCATGGCCTCGGTGACGGTGCCGAAGACGGGCAGTTCGACGTCGCCGTGCACGACCGTGGTTCCGGCCTTGCGGGCATTAACGCCGCCGACAACCTGGGTTCCGGCCTTGAGCATCAGGGCGGTGTGCTTGGTTCCTTCGCCGCCGGTGATGCCCTGAACGATGACCTTGGAGTCCTTGTTCAAAAAGATAGACATAAGGGGATTCTCTTTCTAAAAGGTTCGACAGGCTGGGGTCAGCGAGCGGCGTAAGCGAGCTCGGCAGCCTTGTCGGCGCCTTCGTCCATGGTGGTGGCCAGCGTGACCAGCGGATGGTTGGCCTCGGCAAGGATGCGGCGGCCTTCTTCGACGTTGTTGCCGTCCAGGCGGACGACCAGCGGCTTGTTGGCTTCGTCGCCGAGGATTTCCAGGGCCTTGACGATGCCGTTCGCGACGGCGTCACACGCGGTGATGCCGCCGAAGACGTTCACGAACACCGACTTGACCTGCTCATCGTTGAGGATGACGTCCAGGCCGGCGGCCATGACGGATGCCGAAGCTCCGCCGCCGATGTCCAGGAAGTTGGCCGGCTTCACGTTGCCGTGCTTCTCGCCGGCGTAGGCGACGACGTCGAGCGTGGACATGACCAGGCCGGCTCCGTTGCCGATGATGCCTACCTGGCCATCAAGCTTGACGTAGTTGAGGTCGTTGGCCTTGGCCTTGGCCTCCAGCGGGTCAGCAGCGTCCTTGTCTTCCAGCTCGGCGTGGCCGGGCTGGCGGAAGTCTGCGTTTTCGTCCAGGGAAACCTTGCCGTCGAGGGCGACGATGTCGCCGGCGCCGGTCCGAACCAGCGGGTTGACCTCCACCAGGGTGGCGTCTTCCTTGACGAAGACGTCCCAGAGCTTGAGGATCGCGTTGACGACGCCTTCACGCAGTTCAGGGGCGAAGCCTGCGGCGTCAACAATCTCTTCGGCCTTGGCGGAATCGATGCCGACGGCGGGATCAACGGCAACGCGGGCCAGGGCATCGGGGCGCTCAACGGCGAGGACCTCGATCTCCATGCCGCCTTCCACCGAGCACATGGCCAGGTAGTTGCGGTTGGCACGGTCCAGAAGGACCGAGAAGTAGAACTCCTCGGCGATGTCTGCGCCCTGGGCAATCATCACGGTGTGAACGGTATGGCCCTTGATGTCCATGCCGAGGATGTCGGAGGCGTACGAGAACGCCTCGTCAGGGGTCTTCGCAACCTTGACGCCGCCGGCCTTGCCTCGGCCACCGACCTTGACCTGTGCTTTGACGACGACTACGCCGCCAATCTTCTCGGCTGCAGCTTTTGCTTCTTCGGGAGTGTGCGCCACGATTCCGGCAAGCACGGGTACACCGTGCGCCTCAAACATATCGCGCGCCTGATATTCAAACAGGTCCACGGGCTAGTGTCCTTCTACGTCGAAGTAGGTTTACGTTCGATCAGATGATCGCCGAAGCAGATGCGTCATGCCGGTCTGCCCCACTGGAACTTTAGTCGCTCGGCATCGAACGCCGTCCCCAGACTACCTCTTTAGTGATTAAGCGCACAGTTCTATGGTTTGTAGAAATCGAGGCGGGTGGGTTATTGCGGACGGCAGCCGGTTCGGGGGTCAGGACTCCTTGGTCAGGGGCGCGTAACGCAGCAGCAGGCGCTTCTCACCGACGTCGAACTTCACCTTGGCGACGGTCTTGTCGCCGCTGCCCTCCACCGCGAGCACCGTCCCGGAGCCGAAGGTCGTGTGGTTGACCTTGTCGCCCACTCCCACGGAGATGACCTCCTTCTGCGGCTGCACCCGGCCAATGGCCTTGGACACGGGGGCGGCGGCGATGCTGCCTCCGGTGCCGTTGCCCGACGACGACCCCGCGCCCCAGGAGGAGCCGTCGTAGCGGCTGGACGTGGAGCCGGTGTTACCGCCCCACGTGGGCCGGTCCATGCCCTCGCGCTTCCACTCAATCAGGTCCCCCGGGATCTCCCCGACAAACTGGCTGGCCGGGTTGTACTGGCTCTGCCCCCACATGCTGCGCACTTCCGAGCGCGTGATGTACAGGCGCTTGCGCGCCCGGGTGAGCCCCACGTAGGCGAGCCGGCGCTCCTCGGCCAGTTCCGCCGGATCGGTGGCGGATCGCTGGTGCGGGAACAGCCCCTGTTCCATGCCGGTCAGGAAGACCACGGGGAATTCCAGGCCCTTGGCGGTGTGCAGGGTCATCAGGGTGACCACGCCCTGGCGGCGGGATTCCTCGACGGCGGCGGCAACTTCCTCGGCCGAGCCCTCCGGGGCGTCCGGTATGGAGTCGGCGTCGGCCACGAGGGAGACCTGTTCGAGGAACTCCCCCAGGGACCCCTCCGGATTGTCCTTTTCGTATTCGCGGACCACCGCCACAAGTTCTGCGAGGTTCTCCACCCGGGATTCGTCCTGCGGGTCCGCCGAGGAGCGCAGCTGGGCCAGGTACCCGGTCTGTTCGAGCACCGCTTCCAGTGCGGCGGCCGCACCGGAACCGTTGGCGACTTCGGCGAGATCGTCAATGAGCTTGACGAACCCGTTGACGGCATTCAGCGAGCGGGTGGCCAGCCCGGGGGCCTCGGCCGCCCTGCGCAGGGCAGCCATGAACGAGATGCGCTCCCGTTCGGCCAGGGCAGCGACCGAGTATTCCGCCCGGTCGCCGATCCCGCGCTTGGGTTCGTTCAGGATCCGGCGCAGGTTCACGACGTCGTCGGAGTTCACCAGCACCCGCAGGTACGCCAGCGCGTCCTTGATTTCCTTGCGCTCGTAGAACCGGGTGCCGCCCACCACCTTGTAGGGAAGCCCCACCCGGACCAGGACGTCTTCGAGGGAACGGGACTGGGCGTTGGTGCGGTAGAACACCGCCACATCGCCGGGACGCAGGTTTTCCTCGTCCTGCAGCCGGTCGATTTCCTCGGCGATGAACCGGGCTTCCTCGTGCTCGTTTTCACCGACGTAGCCGATGATCTTCTCGCCGCTGCCCTCCGCCGTCCACAGCCGCTTCTCGGGCCGGTTGGGGTTGCGGGAGATCACCGCGTTGGCCGCGTTCAGGATGTTCTGCGTGGAGCGGTAGTTCTGCTCCAGCAGGATGGTCCGGGCCGACGGATAGTCCTTCTCGAAGTCCACGATGTTGCGCACGTCGGCGCCGCGGAAGGCGTAGATGGACTGGTCCGAGTCACCGACCACCGTGAGTTCGGCCGGAGGGATGTCGAGCGTGCTGCTTTCCCCCGGCACCCCCACCAGCTCGCGGACCAGGGCGTACTGGGCGTGGTTGGTGTCCTGGTACTCGTCCACCAGGATGTGGCGGAACCGGCGGCGGTAGTACTCGGCCACTCCCGGGAAGGCGCGGAACATGTACACGGTCTGCGCGATCAGGTCGTCAAAGTCCATGGCGTTGGCCGAACGCATGCGCTCGGTGTAGCCCCTGTACACGTCAGCGACGGCCTGCTCGAACGGATCGGCCAGGTTGGCGGTGGCAGCGTAGGTCTCGTCGTCGATCAGCTCGTTCTTCAGCGCCGAAATCTTGTGCATGATCATTTTGGGCGTGAACCGCTTGGGATCCAGGTCCAGGCCCTTGGCCACCAGGGTGATCAGGCGCAGCGAGTCCGCGGAGTCGTAAATGGAGAAGTTGGAATTCATCCCCACCGATTTGGCCTCGCGGCGCAGGATGCGCACGCAGGAGGAGTGGAAGGTGGAGATCCACATGGTCTTCGCGACCCCGCCCACCAGCGCCTCAATCCGCTCACGCATTTCCGCGGCGGCCTTGTTGGTGAACGTGATGGCCAGGATCTGGCCGGGGTTGGAGCGTCCGGTAGCCATCAGATAGGCGATCCGGTGGCTGAGGACGCGGGTCTTGCCGGACCCGGCCCCGGCAACGATCAGCAGCGGTGAACCGCCGTGTTTGACCGCTTCCTCCTGCTGCGGGTTCAGGCCCTCCAGCAGTTCCGCTGCCCGGTGTTCATTGACGCGGGAAGCCCTCGGGTGCTCCGCCCCGTCGCGGGCGGGGTCGGCCGAGGAACCGGTCCGGGCAGAGCCAGTCGTGGCGGACTCCGTCTGGCCGGGTTCGGCTTGGGCGGTGTCCGTTTGGGCAGTGCCCGTTTTGGCAGTGCCCGTTTTGGCAGTGCCCGTTTTGGCGGCTGAAAAGTACGGATCAAAAAGATAGTCCATGGTGTTCTTAAGTCTAGGTGCTGCCGCTGACCATTCCGGCGGATCCACACCGCCGGCTAAACCGAAGCCAGCGCGCCGCCGATCTCGCGCACTGCCGAGGCGGTTCCCGCGATATGCCAGCGGAAGCCGTTGATGACCGCGACGGCGGTGCTGCCGCCGGCGGCCCGCACGATTGCCTTGCCCGGCAGCCAGTCCCATTCCGGGCAGCTGTGCTGGAACCAGGCCCCGAGCCGCCCGGAGGCGACACCGCCAAGGTCACAGGAACCCGACCCCAGCATGCGAATGGTCGCGGTCCGGGACGCGGCAGCAGTCCACGGACCGGCCACCTCCGGACGCATCAACCAGGTCGGATGCAGGTAGGTCCCGGCGCTGAGGCGATCCAGCGGCGCATCCTCGAGCCGGGGAAGCAGCGCCCCGTTGAGGGTTGCCGGATGGCCTTCACCGCCCAGCCACAGCCGGTCTTCCTGCGGTTGGTAAATGGCGCCCAGCAGCACCTCAGGATCTCCGTCCACAGCTTCCGGATCGTCTGCTTTCAGGGCAAGAGCGGAGCACCAGTACGTGGAGCCGGCAAAAAAGTTGTAAGTGCCGTCCACCGGATCAATCACCCAGGACCGGCCGGACGTGCCCGTGACGCTGGCGCCTTCCTCCCCCACGATCCCGTCGTTCGGACGCAGCTGGCGAAGCCTGTCCACCACCAGCTTTTCCGCGGCGTGGTCGGCGGCCGTCACGACATCGGACACAGTGGTCTTGGCAGTGGCCGTCAGGCCCTGCGAGCGCATGCGCAGGGCCAGCGCACCGGCGTCGCGCACCAGGTTCGCGGCCAGGGAAAAGTCGTCTTTTGCGGCGTGAACACTCATGCAGCCACCCTAGCGGGCGTCAGCGGCCTCCCGGCAAGCGCAGCGGCGGCGAGCCCCGGAGACCGCCGGATCGCGGCCCTGAACCATGCAGCGGCGATACTGCATCGCGGCCTTAAACCATGCAGCGGCCATACTGTTAAGCATGGGAAAAACTCCGGCACAGCGGGCAGCGAAACACGGCGAGAAAGCCGTCCAGCCCCCGCACCTAGCGAAACTGACCACTGCCCGCGCTCCGCAGCAGGCCAAGAGCAACGCCAACCTGCTCCTGGTGGCGGCGGTGGCGACCACGCTCTTCATGTTCTTCTACCTGCACATCATGGTGCTGGACCAGATGACCCAGCTGAGCAACGGCATGGCCATGCCAGATTCGCTGGTGGGCGGCTACAGCTCGGAGTATCTGGCGGACCTGCGCTCGGTGATGGACGCCGATGCCCTCGGCCAGCTCAGCTACGTGCACAAGACCGCCGGCACCATCTTCCCGCTGATGTTCGGGTTCACCTGGCTGCTGATCATCGGGCTGAACGCCCGCGGCCGGGTCAAGCGCTGGGTGTTGTGGGCCGCGCCCATCCTCTTTGTCATCGTGGACCTGTGGGAGAACGTCGCCATTGATGCCGCTCTGGGCTCGGAAACCCTCTCGAACGGAGACGCGGCCCTGGCCAGCGCCCTGACCATAGCCCGCTGGGTGCTTTTCGGCCTGAGCCTGCTGGCGGCCGTGGTTGCCGTGTTCAGCAAACGCACCGGGCCCAGCCAGAGCACCCCGAAAGATACGCCGTAGGGTTCCTCCCCCGATGCAGCCAGACCCAGTGAGGGCCCGAGCCCGGCGTAAAGCCGGGATCGGGCCCTCACTGCTGAGGATCCGGGCGTCTTAGCGCGTGGGCGCCCGGTGCGCGCCGGCGGGTGCCGCGTCCAGCACCGGACCCGAACCGTCGCCCGAGGTCCGGGCCTCGTGCCGGCCGCCGGTGCCGCCAGGCGCGGCAGGCTTGGACGGCCACCAGAACTTCTCGCCCAGGATGAAGGCCAGCGCCGGAACGATGACCGTCCGCACCACCAGGGTGTCCAGCAGGACACCGATCGCCACGGTAATGCCGACCTGGGTCAGGGTAACCAGCGGCAGCACGCCGAGGACGGCGAACACCGCGGCCAGCAGGATGCCGGCACTGGTGATGACCCCGCCGGTGGAGCGCAGGGCGCTGAGCATGCCCTGCTTGGTGCCCATGGTCATGGCGTTCTCCCGGGCCCGCGTGGTCAGGAAGATGTTGTAGTCCACACCCAGGGCCACCAGGAAGATGAAGCTGTACAGCAGCGTGAGCGTATCCAGGGCCGGGAAGCCAAGCACGTTCACGAACAGGAACCAGCTGATGCCGGTGCTTGCGACGAAGGTCAGCAGCACGGAGGCGACCAGCAGCACCGGCGCCACGAGGCTGCGCAACAGCACCAGCAGGACCAGGAAGACCAGGATGATCACCGAGGTGACCACCAGGGTGAAGTCGTGGGTGTTCGCTGCAACCTGGTCCACGCGCTCGGCGGCTTCACCGCCGACCAGTGCTCCGTAGTCCGGATTGGCGGCCAGATCCGCGCGCAGGTCCTCGATGAAGGCATTCGCCTCGGCGGTGCCGGGTTCGTAGCTGTCGATGACGTCGATGCGGGTCATCCCGTTGTGCTCGGACGCTACGTCCGCTCCGGACACGCTCTCCAGCTCCGCGAGTTCGGCCACTGCGGCATCGGCGCTGTCCGAGTTGACCAGCACGATCACCGGCGAGGAGGACCCGGCTGGGAAGCCTTCGGCGAGTGTTTCAGCAGCGGTGACAGCCTGCGGCTTCTCCGTGAACTGTTCGTTTTCGCTCAGGCCGATCTGGACGTTGAGCAACAATCCGCCTGCGGCCAGCAGGACGACGACGGCCGCGCCGGCAATGCGCTTGGGTGCACGTGCCGTGGCCTCGCCAAGCTTGCCCCAGAACTTGCCTTCACGGGCGGCGTCGCCGACCTTGGGCACGAACGGCCAGAACAGTTTCCGGCCGAGCAGGACCAGCGCGGCGGGCAGGATGAAGAGGGCGCTGAGGATGGCCAGGACAATGCCGGTCGCGGCCGAAAAGCCCAGGCCGCGGTAGCTCATGGTGTCAGTAAAGAGCAGCACGAGCAGGGCGAGGATCACGGTGCCGCCCGAGGCGATGATGGCTTCCCGGGTCCGGGAGAGCGCCCGACCCATGGCCGAATACTTGGATTCATGGATGCGCAGCTCTTCGCGGTAGCGCGCGATCAGCAGGAGCGCATAGTTGGTGGCGGCACCAAACACCAGCACGCTGGTGATGCCCACCGCCGAGGGGTCCACATCGATGCCAACCACCGGTGCCAGCAGGTCAACCACCTTCAGGGCTGCCTGCTCAATGGTCCCCACTACCGCCAGCGGCACCAGCCAGAGCCACGGCGAACGGTAGGTAATGAGCAGCAGCAGGGCCACCACGCCGGCCGTGACGGTCAGCAGGATGAAGTTGGCGCCGGAGAACACGCCGGCCAGATCCGCCGTGAAGGCGGCCCCGCCGGTCAGCTCGGCGGTGAGACCCTCCGGAGCGGCATCGGAAATGCCCTGGCGCAGGCTCTCCACTTCAGCCGACACGGCGTCACCGTCGTCGGCGGCAGCCTGGAGGGTCACCGGAACGAGGGCCACCAGCTTGTTTTCGGAAACGATCGGCGGCACCTGGGGCGGCGGACCCACAGCGCCGAGCTCAGTGGCAGCCGCGTTGATGCCGGCGATCGCGGCCTGGTCGGCGTCGGTCATTGCCGCGCCGTCGGCCCGCGAGACGACGATCAGCGCCGTGGATTCCTGGGCATCCGGAAATTCTTCCAGGAGTTCGTTGACCTGCGTGGTTTGGTACTTGTCGCTGAGGCCGCCGACAGTGGACGCCTCGTTTTCCTGCGCCGGCAAAGCAAAGAGGCCAATGATGACCGCAAGGCTCAGCAGCAGCGTAATCCAGGCCGCTTTGGCGGATTTCACTATCCCTGCGTACATGCTCGCTCCTGGTGCACTAAAGTATCTCCGAAGTAAAGTATCTCACTTTTAGAGACATTTCAATATCGAGCTACTATAGGACCGTGGAGAAGAATCTCAAGCGGGATATCGTCAACGCGATCCGCGGCATGGCCGTGGACGGACAGCGGGTGGCGGATACTTTTGCGCACCGTCACGGGCTCAACGCCACTGACATGCGCGCGCTCACCCTGATCATGGAAGCCGAAACCCGGCACGAGGCCCTCACGGCCGGCCGGCTCAGCACCCTGCTCGGCACCTCCACCGGTGCGACGACGGCGGTGATCGACCGGCTCGAGCGGATCGGACACATCCACCGCAACCGGGACCATGCAGACCGGCGCAAGGTGACCCTGCATTTCGAGCCGCTGGCAATGCAGCTGGCCGGGGCCTACTTCGGCCCTCTCGGCAAGCTCACCGACGACGTCATGAGCGGCTACTCCGCCGAAGAGCTTCGAACCGTCCACCGGTTCATGGAAGACATGCGGGGGGCCTACGCAGCACATCAGCTGGCGCTGCAGACCACGGAGCCGGCAGCCTCTGATGCGTCCTCAGCGGCTGCGGCGGCGCCGGCAGGCAACACGCGCGGTAACGCGTCAGCCCGCCAAGCGCAGAAACAGGTAAGCTGATAACCGCCTGCCGGCCAGACCGGCGGCACGCCCTCGTAGCTCAGTAGGATAGAGCGGCCCTCTCCTAAAGGGCAGGTCGTCGGTTCGATTCCGGCCGGGGGCACCAACTTTGCAAAGCAGCGGCCTAGCGCAGCGGCGCCCGATGCCCGGCGCCTGCCCCTGCCTCTGCCTCTGCCGCACTCTCCGTCAGCGGGGCAGGCTCCGCGGTTTTCCCCACGGCAAACTGGGTATCGTGCAGTTCGGCATATCGGCCGCCCATGGCGATGAGGTCGGCGTGGGTTCCCTGCTCAGCGATGCGTCCGCCCTCAATCACCAGGATTTTGTCGGCATTGCGAATCGTCGAGAGCCGGTGGGCGATGACGACGGCGGTGCGGCCCTCCAGCGCCTCGCCCAATGCCGCCTGAACGGCAGCTTCAGAGGTGGAGTCCAAGGCAGCAGTGGCCTCATCCAGGATCACGATCCGCGGCTGGGCAAGCAGCAGCCGGGCAATCGTCATCCGCTGGCGTTCGCCTCCCGACAGACGGTAGCCGCGCTCCCCCACCATGGTGTCCAGCCCGTCCGGCAGCGAACGGACCAGGTTCTCCAGCCGGGCGCGGCGCAACGCGTCCCAAACCTGATCTTCGGAGGCTTCGGGGTTGGCCAGCAACAGGTTGGAGCGGATGCTCTCGTGGAACAGGTGCCCGTCCTGGGTCACCATGCCCAGCGCCTGGCGCATCCCGGCGAAACTGACGTCCCGCACATCGGTGCCGGAGAAGCGCACCGCTCCGGAGTCGACGTCGTACAAGCGCGCCAGCAGCTGGGCAATGGTGGATTTGCCGGCGCCGGAGGTGCCGACCAGAGCGACGGTCTGGCCGGGTTCCACCCGGAACGAAATCCCATGCAGCACCTCCTCGCCGCCGCGGGAATCAAGCACCGCCACGTCCTCCAGCGATGCCAGCGAGACCTTGTCCGCCGTCGGATAGGCGAACCGGACGTCGTCGAACTCCACGCCCAGCGGGCCGTCGGGGACCGGGAGGGGCTGGTCCTTCTCGCGGATCAGCGGTTTCAGATCCAGGATTTCGAAGACCCGCTCAAAGCTCACGACGGCGCTCATGATCTCCACCCGGGCGTTGGCAAGCGAAGTCAGCGGCGCATAAAGCCGGGTGAGGAGCAGGGCAAGGGTGACGACGTCGCCGGTGTTCAGGCTCCCGGACAGGGCCAGATAACCGCCCAGGCCGTAGACCAGGGCCAGTGCGAGGGCCGAAACCAGGGTCAGTGCGGTGACGAACACCGCCTGCATCATGGCCATCTTCACCCCGATGTCGCGGACTCGGGCGGCGCGGACGGCAAACTCGCCGGACTCCTGCTCGGGCCGGCCGAACAGCTTGACCAGGGTGGCTCCGGGCGCCGAGAACCGTTCGGTCATCTGCGTTCCCATGGAGGCATTGTGATTCGCTGCTTCACGCCGAAGCGAAGCCAGCTTGCCGCCCATGCGGCGGGCCGGAATAAGGAACACCGGCAGCAGCAGCATGGCCAGGACGGTCACCTGCCAGGAGGTGTTGAGCATGACGATCAGCGTCAGGATCAGGGCGACGAGGTTGCTCACCACGCCGGAGAGGGTGCCGCTGAAGGCCTGCTGCGCACCAATGACGTCATTGTTGAGCCGGCTGACCAGGGCGCCTGTGCGCGTGCGCGTAAAGAAGGCGATGGGCATTTTTTGGACATGGTCAAAAACCGCTGTCCGCAGGTCCAGGATGACTTGCTCACCAATCCGGGAAGAGAACCACCGGGTGGCCATTGACACCCCGGCATCCGCCACCGCAACCCCGGCGATCAGCAGTGCCAGCTGGATCACCCGGCCCGCTGCCGAACCCGCGACGATGGAATTGACCACCTCACCGGCCAGGACCGGAGTGGCCACCGCCAGAAAAGCTCCGAGCGTGGACAGCAGGACGAAGCCGATCAGCTGCTTTTTGTAGGGAGAGGCGAAAGCAATAATCCGCCGAAGCGTCTCCTTGGAAATCTTATTGTCGCTGCCCCTGGCGGTGGAGATCTTATGAAGAGAGCTCCACGCCGCGCCTTCCATGCTCATTTTGCCGCCTCCGTTGTTTGCACTCTCCAGTTTATGCCTCGGCACTGACACTCCGGTCCGGCAGCATTCCGCCTCGGCTCCGCACCTGCACCGCGGCCGAGGGAGATGGCCGGCAGCACCGGCTGGCCGCATGTTCTGGCCGCAGGTTAAGGAATCGCGCAGCGATGTGTTCCCGGACACTTCCAAAGCTGAGCGCGCTGGTACACTTCCATTCGCTGCACCCTCCCCGGATTCAGCAGTTGACGAAAGGCCTCCATGCCCACGGCGCTACAACCGGTGCAAGCGCCGTCCGGTGACCCCGGCGAGCAGTTTGCCGTAGTAGCCGTCCGGGTCCACGATTGCCGGGCCTCCACTGACTCCGTCCTGCGCGCGGCAGGCCTGACGCCGCTGCATGTCAATAACGAGTCGGACGCCGTTCAGGCGATCTCAGAGCAAGACGTCATGCTGGCCGTCGTCGACTCGGTGATGCTCGCCGCTGCCCGGCCCGACCAGCTCCGCCGGCTCCGGCAGGAACCGGCCGTGGCCGAACTGCCGGTCATTCTGTTGTCCGGTGACGGCAACCTGGATATCGAAGGCATGGTGCAACTCGGCATCACGGAATTTGTGGTGGGCCGGGTGCAGGAAACCGATTTGGCCGCCCGGGTGGCCCTGGTCCTCGCCGGGAGCCAGGCCACCCGCCGCCGCAAAATCGCTGCTGCGCGGCTGCGGGACGATACCCGGGCAATCTCGGCGGCTTTGCGCAGCACCAATGATCCGGAACAGATGGCCGCGCTGGTGGTGCGGGGGCTCGGGGAGACCTTTGCTGCCTGCCAGGTCCGAATGGACACGTTTCCCGATGAGCGCGTCCCTGAGCTGTCGGCGTCCTGGAGCCGGAAGCCCTCGGGGAAGGGCCTTCCCCGGATTCCAATGCCGGAGGCGGCGGATCTTTGTGCCTCTCTTTGGGACCAAGAGACGGTGCTTCGGGTTGAAGACCACCTCATCCTCAATGAACCTGACGGCAAGGTTCTCTCGGCAACCATCCCGGCAGAGCTGCGGACGTCGGTTTTGGCCCCGCTGGCCCACGGCGACAAGGTGCTGGGCTATATCTGGATCGCCGGTACCGCCCCGCGGCACTGGAGCCGGACAGAGCTGTCACTCATTCAGCACGTCTGCGGAAACCTTGCCCACGGCCTGGTGCAGGGGCATCTCATCACCGCCCAGCGCGAGGTGCTGTCCCGGTTGCGGGAACTGGACCAGGCCAAGACCGATTTTGTGGCCACCGTGAACCATGAGCTGCGGACCCCGCTGACCTCGATCACCGGCTATCTTGAGCTGATCTTGGACGGTTCCGCCGGGGAGGTTCCTCCGCACATGGTGCAGATGCTGGAAATTGTGGGGCGCAACGCCGCGCGCCTGAACCAGCTCATTTCCGACCTGCTCACCATTTCCCGCAGCGATGCCCATGCCAGTCTTGCAGTGGAGGAAATCGATCTGGCCGGTCTCCTGGAATCGGTGGCGGCGGCGCTGGCACCGGCTGCCGCAGCGAATGACATTACCCTGCAGCTGGGGCCGGTGGCGGCACCGCTCCTGGTCGACGGAGAAGAGGCGCAGCTGGAACAGGTCTTCACGAACCTGCTCTCCAACGCCGTGAAGTTCACGCGCCCGGGCGGAACGGTGGATGTCCTGAGCGATGTCATCAGCACGGATTCCGGCCCCCAGATCCGGGTCAAGGTGGTGGACAGCGGCATCGGAATCCCCGAGGGCGACATTCCCAAGCTGTTCCGGCGGTTCTTCCGTGCTTCCAATGCCACGGCTGCCGCAATTCCCGGCACCGGTCTCGGCCTGGCCATTGTGCAGGACATCGTCCACCAGCACGGCGGGGAGCTGGCCATCGATTCGGCGGTGGGCCGGGGCACCACGGTCACCGTGCAGGTTCCGGCGCGGCGCTGATCGTTTCGCTGCCCCAGCTGCGGTCAGACCGAAATCCGCTCCGGGAACGCGTAGCAGTTCAGCGACGTCCCGCGGCTGAAGCCCACCAGCGTCATCCCGGCATCCTGTGCCAGCTCCACCGACAACGACGACGGCGCGCTGACGGCCGCCAGCATCGGGATGCCGGCAAGCTGGGCCTTCTGCACCAATTCAAAGGACGCCCGGCCGGAGACCTGGAGGACGGTTCCCCGCAGCGGCAGCCTGCCCGCGCGCAGGGCCCAGCCCACCACTTTGTCCACCGCATTGTGGCGTCCCACGTCTTCGCGCAGGCACAGCAACTCGCCCTCGGCGCTGAACAGCCCGGCGGCATGAACCCCGCCGGTGCGGTCGAAGACCTTCTGCTGCTGCCGCAGCTGGTCCGGCAGTGCCGCCAGTACCGGGAGCGGAACCCGCACGTCGTCGTCGCCCAGCGAGAAGTGGGAGGACTTGCGCACCGCATCGATGGACGCCGTCCCGCAGATGCCGCAGGAACTGGACGTGTAGACATGGCGCTCCATAGCCGTGTCCGGGAGTGCGGTGCCCGGTCGCAGCTGCACATCCACCACGTTGAAGGTCTGCTGTCCGGACTCGTCGACGCCGGCACAGTAGCGCAGGCTGATCAGCTGTCCGGGCTCCCAGATGATGCCTTCCGAGACCAGGAACCCGGCGACAAGGTCAAAGTCATCGCCGGGCGTCCTCATCGTGACGGTAAAGGAACGACCCTCGACCCGGATCTCCAGCGGCTCCTCGCCGGCCAGTATGTCTTCGCGCTTGGTAACTGTTCCGTCCGTCCGGAATTTCGTGATCGATCCGCGCCGGGTAACCCGTCCCATTCCGTCTCCTTAAAAACTCCGTCTCCGTGAGACACGGTGCCCCTTCACCCAGTGCGGCTGGGCTGGAGCAGCGCCTCATCCGAGCCTAGCCGACACCGGCCCGGACGGGCACTCAGTGAGCCGGGGGCTCGTGCACCGTCCAGGGCAGCGGCAGTGCGGTAATCGCTTCATCCTTGGTGCATCCGGATTCCGGGATGACCATGATGGCATCGGCGTCGGCAATTCCGCGCAGCATTCCCGACCGGAAATACTGCGAGGGCAGCGCCCGCCCGTTCTCGATCCGGCAGGGCACCAGACGGGTGCGTCCGGGCAGCGGTTCAATATCCACGCCCACCAGGACGTGGCGCTCCGGCGACAGCGGCGCTCCCCGGAGCCCGTCCAAAAGCGGTGAGAGGACGGTGAAGACAGCCATCATGGCCGCCAGCGGATTGCCGGGCAGAGCCACAAGTAGCCGGCCGTCGGGAAGACGGGCCAGCATGGTTGGGTGCCCGGGACGCATCGCGACGCCGTTGATCAGCATTTCCGCGTCCATGTCCTCCAGCGCCTGGCGCAGGTGGTCGGCCTCGGAGCGGCCGGTGCCGCCGGTGGTGATGAGGACATCCCCCGAGGACATGGCGATGGAGGTCTCGTCGGAAGCATCAGTGCTCAGGGCCGCCACCACGTCCTCATAGCGGTCGGACAGGCGGCGGACCACGTCCATGCGGCCGCCGAGCATGGTCACCAGCTGCGGAAGCTGCGGGCCGAAGGTGTCCCGCACCTGGCCGGACTCCGGCAGCCCGTATTCGATGACTTCGTCGCCGGTCAGCAGAAGCGACACCCGGGGTGCGCGGAGCACCGGCAGGGTATCGTGCCCGCACACTGCGGCAAGCGCGATGTGTGCCGGGTTCAGCCGGGTGCCGCGCCGGATCGTGACTTCGCCTGCGGCTGCTTCCTCTCCCGCGGGCCGGATGTGTTCGCCGGACCGGGGTTCTTCCCCGCGGGCATCGTCGCTGAGGGCGAGCACCGGGTTGACGCCGCCGGTGAGCACGCCGCTTTCGGAGCGCAGCACGCTGTGGGCGCCCAGCGGGATCATGCCGCCCGTCAGGATGGCAACGGCCTGGCCCGGCTGCAGCGGGCGGCGTCCGGACTCCTTGTGGATCTGCCACCGCTCCGTTTTCGGCTCCTGATGCGACACCAGCTGCCACGGCGGCGGACCGGAGACGGCCCAGCCGTCCATCGCCGACGACGCATAATGCGGAATGGGCTGCAAGGCGGTTACGTCCTCGGCGAGGACCTGGCCCAGGGCCTCGGCCAGGGGCACAGTTTCATAGGGCAGCGGGCGGCCCGCTGAGAATGCCAAGCTGCGCGCCTGCTCCCAGGGCGCGTTGGGCTGAAGCGGGAGTATTACGGGGGTGGAATTGTCAGTTGTCATTGGAGTCTCCGGTTTCACCGTAGTTTTTGCATTCACGGGCAGCCGCGCGCATCGCTGCGCCCATGGCGACGTCGTCGTCCGCCTGTCCGCTGCCTGCCGCCAGCCCTGCAGCAAATCCGGCCACAAACGTGGTCAGGGGTGCGGCGGGCCGGACCACCGAGTGAGCCGCGTCTGAGGCCAGCTGCAACACTGCGCCGATATCCACGGCGGTTCCCTCCAGCTCCAAGGCGGTCAGCAGCCTGCCGCACCACGCTTCGAGTTGTTCTTCCTGGCTTGCCATTTACTGCTCCTCTGCTGGCGTTCGCTCGGACGCTGCGGACGCTTCCACGTTACCGGCGCGCCCGGTTCCCACCGACCAGCGCCGGGCATCCTCCCACGTATCAATATCCGCCGTGCTGTGGGCGGGCACCGCAACGCCCCTCCATTGCACCTTAGCAAGGAGCCTCCTCATCGAGAGGTTTTCCAAGCCGCCAGGCCTGTCGGGCTGGTGCACCGCAGCTCCCAGGTGAGCGGTCCGGTACAGGGCCGCCAGCGGCTGCGCCCTGCCGGTTTCATCAAGCGCCAGCAGCGATTCATACCGGTCCACGCGTCCCGGCGCAACCTCCGCTTCGGTGCTCCGGGCGGCGGCCAGGAGCGCCGCGACGGCCCGGGAGATGAACGGCATGTCGCAGGCCAGGACCAGCGTCCAGCCCGGTTGCAGGTGCCCTGCGTGACTGTCCCGTTCCGCCAGCGCTGTCCAGGCAGCCGCCAGGGCTGCCGCCGGCCCGGAGAACGGCGGATCTTCCCGGACCAGCAGCGCGGCACCATGTCCGGACTCCTCCACGACTGCGGACAAGGACGGCGGACCGGCAACGGCGCAGGCGCACGCCCCCGCCGCAGCGTCCAGTGCGGCCGCCAGCAGCGTCCGGCCGGAGGCCTGCAGCAGTGCCTTTGGTGTTCCGTCCAGCCGCGAGGACCGCCCGCCGGCCAAGATAACGGCGTTGAAGCGCGGACGGTCACCGGTGCGGGAAAGGTCCTCCGAGCTGGAAAGCTCTTTCGAGCGGGGAGAATTGTTGCAGCGGGAAGAGCCGCCGCGCGGCAGGGGCATCACGCGGCGGTGCCGGCGTCAAGGAACTCGTCCCACTGCGGTGCCGGGCGTTCGAGTTCACGGATTTGCCAGCGCGCTCCGCGCGGCGGCTGGGGAAGGAAGCGCAGCTGCCAGCCCAGCTGGTTCAGGGTCCGGTCCCCCTTGGCGTTGTTGCAGCGCAGGCAGCACGCGACCATGTTCTCCCAGCTGTCGCCCCCTCCGCGGGACTTGGGCAGGACGTGATCGACTGTCGAAGCGGCCTTGCCGCAGTAGGCGCACTGATGTCCGTCGCGGCGCAGTACGCCCCGCCGGGTGGCTGACGTGCCTTCCCGATACGGAATCTTCACGTATCGATGCAGCAGGATGACCGACGGGCGGGGAAGGATCTCGGTGGGGCCCACCACGGGATCGCCGCTTTCCGCGACAACACTGGCCTTCCCGGACAGCACCAGTACCAGTGCCCGGCGGAAGGTCACCACGGCCAGCGGCTCGTAGCCGGCATTCAGGACGAGAGTGCGCATGCACATTCCTCTTCGCATGCCCGTCGGCGGTGCCAGCCCGTCGGCGGAGGACGGTACTTCGGATGATCTATGGAAAAGAGTATGCCCCGATCCGGATCTTGGCCATTTTTCTGCGGCGGCGAGGAGTCAAAGCGGCGGCACTCAGTTAAAGGCACTCAGTTAATAAAGGCACTCGGTTAAAAGAGTCAAGGGCCCTTCCCGCGGGAAGAGCCCTTGATCACCGGTCAGAACCGGCGGAAATGCAGTGGTGCGGTCCTAGCCGACCCGGATGTAAACTCCGCCGGAGCCCAGCTCGGCCGGCGCAACAACGGTGGAACCACCGTTGTATCCGCCGTGGATGGCCTGGCCGTTGCCAATGTAGACAGCAATGTGAGCCATGCCCATGCCGCCGTCGGCGTAGTAGATCAGGTCGCCGGCAACGGCCTGCGAAGCGCTGACGGTGCTGCCCAGTGACAGGTAGCCGGCGGGCCAGTCGTGGAAGCTGATGCCTGCTGCAGCCAGCGAATTGGTTACCAGCATGGTGCAGTCCTGCGAGACGCCCAGCTGTGCGTAGGCGGCCGCTGCGATAATCGCTGCGGTGCCCGACGACGCAGCAGGGGCTTCCTGCCGGGCGGGAGCAGCCACAGCCGGAGCAGCCGCACCCGCGGCCGGCACGGCTGCGAGTGCTTCACCCGGCTGGGCTGCGAGTGCTTCACCCGGCTGGGCTGCGAGTGCTTCACCTGGCGCGGCTGCGTCCAGCGTTGCCGCCGGCCGGGCCTGAACGGCAACCTGGGCCTGCGGCGCAGGCTCGGGGGCCACGATGACGCCGGCCACTGCCGGTCGGTCAAAGTTCACCGTTGCGGTTTCCGGAACTGTCAGCGGAGCAGCCGAGGACAGGTCCAGGGTGCTGGTCTGGACGTTGCGGACCAGGTCTGATCCGGAAGCGTTGGCGGCGACGCCGGTGCTCAGGACAAGTCCCGAGGCGGCGACGACGACAGCTGCCTGGCGTCCGACAGTTCCCGCGTTGGCGGTCATTGCCTGGGCCAGTGCGGTCAGCGGTGCGGTACGTGCCACCGGCGCCCGGTGGCGGGCGCGCTCAGTTGTCGATGTCATGCGGCTGCGATCTCCGTTAGGTGACAACTGGGCTTAGCTGACGCGGACGAAGCTTGCGCCGCCGAGGTAGGACAGCGGGTGCAGCACGGTGTTCATGCCGTCGAAGCCGCCGCTGATGACCTGGCCGTTGCCGACGTAGATCGCTACGTGGCCGGAAGTGATGACGAGGTCACCGGGCTGGGGAGAGCCGACAACCGAGCCGTAGGCGTAGAACTGTGCCGGTGCAAGGTCTCCCACGGACTTACCGATGGAACGAAGCGCCTTCTCAACCATGGCGGTGCAGTCCTGCGCAACGCCGATCTGGCTGTAGGCGGAGGCCACGAGGGCCGCGCCTGCTCCGCTGGAGGCGACGGGGGCCGGAGCCGGCGTCGCTGCTGCGGGGGCGGCCGGGCCGGCGGAAGGTGCCGCAGCGGGGGCTGCGGCTGCCGGGGCTGCGGCTGCAGAGGCTGCGACTGCCGGGGCTGCGTAGGCCTTGGTGCTCACGGCGGCCTGCTGGGCCTGAAGGGCGGCAGCCTGCTTTGCCTGCGCTGCTGCCTGCTCCTGTGCAACAACTGCGGCGGCGGCGGCGGCTTCGTCTGCTGCAACCTGCGCGCGGTAGTCGGCTCCGGAAACCGAGGAAACGGATTCCAGCGTTGCCAGTTCAAACGGCGCCTGCGCGGAAACCGAAACGGCTCCGGTGGAGGTCACGACGCTCAGCGGCGTGGCTTCCAGTGCCTGGCGATCGGTGTTGGCGGCTGCCTGGGCGGGAAGGCCCGCGGCCAGTACGAGGCCGGAAGCGGCGACGACGACTGCGGCCTGGCGGCCAATGGTTCCAGCGTTGGAGGTAACGGCCCGGGATAGTGCTGAAATTGGGCTCGTCTGGGTGGTGGCCGCGCGACGACGGCCATGAGCTACTGATGACACAAGTTTGCCTCTCCCAATGCCTACGAGGTGAGCTGTCGGATTCGGATGGGAGTCACCCGGTTGCTGGACCGCCAGGCCCGTGCAACTTAACCCCTAGGGTTTCTTGCGAAACCCGAATGTGGTTCCCCCGCCTCTGCCATGCGATGTTGCGAACGGATCTCAAACAGTGGCAGAGCTCGGCGATCTGTTCGAGAGTGCCCGATCTTTGGCCGATCGGGCACGAGGAAGAGCGTACAACAACATTTGACCAATGTCACGTTCCGGTCACGGAATGGTTTACCTGCGGTTACAGCCAGCCCAACGGGTCCACTACGTCGCCGTTAACCATGACCTCAAAGTGCAGGTGGCAGCCGGTGGACGCGCCCGTGGTGCCGCTGGCACCCACCAGGTCTCCGCGCTCCACCGTGGCGCCAACGCCAACCGCAAGGTTGGACATGTGGTTGTAGGTGGTCTCCACGCCGTTGCCGTGGTCCACGACGACGCGGTTTCCGCCGCCGCCGCCGTGCCAGCCGGCAAAGGTCACCGTTCCGGAGGCAGCGGCCGTAACATCGGTGCCGCAGGCCGCGGCGAAGTCCTGGCCGCGGTGCAGTTCGCCGGCGCTGCCGGTGATGGGGCTGACCCGGTAGCCGAACCCTGAGGTCTGAACCAGATCCGAGGCCAGCGGTGTGGCCAGGGTCCCCTTGGCGGCGCCCGCGGCAACTTCACTGCCCGCAGCCACGACGACCTGGCGCAGCTTCGCATCCGGATCGGACTTGCTGGTCAGCGCGGCGCGTTCGAACTCAACTGTTGCATTGGGGTCAGCGGAAACCACCACTGCTTCCTCAACGGCTGCGGTCTGCATCTCTTCGACCGGCTCAGGGACCGCTGCGGTAGTGGGGAGGGCGACGGTAAGGATCAGGCCCGACGTCGCGGCGGTGATGGCAACTTTCTGGGCTGCACCACCGAAGGAGCTGGGTTTTGTTTCGGCCCGGCGGCGGCCCGATGGTTGGCCGTTCCGTGGGCGCGGGGCCGTAACCGGAGCGGACGCGCGGCGCCTGCCCGGGGCAGCATGCTTCGACAAGGTATACCTCTCTCATATGCCTGCGAAGTTAGCTGTCGGATTCGAGTAGAGAATACTCGGCCCCCACTCACCACAGGCCGCGGCGTACGCGGCGGTGTGCTGATGCTGGAGGCTTCACCCCAAGGCAGCTGTGGCTGCCAGTTGATGGGTCCTCCGCCCCTGCCTGAACGGTATGCAATTCCGGGCCAGTGGCAGGGTTCGGCGTAAGGCCCGGATAACGGTGTTATTTCAACGTCAGTTAGTCACTATAGGGGAAGCCCGACAAAAGAGACCATTCCGTTATCCTGCTGTGGACACAAAGACGTGCGCGGCCACCTCTGGAGGCAGTTCCAGGGCACCTTCGATGCCGGGAACGCGCACGGAGATGTAACCCGCCACGACCTCCGCCGTCAGCTCGGCGCCGGGGCGCAATCCGGCCTCGTCCAGCTGGGTCAGCAGTTCCGGCTCCACCTGCACCGGCTCCGCCAAGCGGACCAGCTTCAGCTTGGTTCCGGGATCGGCGGCAGCCACGGCCGCCACGAGGTTGGTGACTCCGTGGTGAAAGAGTTCAGCAGGCACGCCGCCGATCTGTTCGAGCCCGGGAATCGGGTTGCCGTACGGCGACTCGCTGGGGCGGCCCAGGAGCTCATAGAGGCGGCGCTCAACCCGCTCGCTCATGACATGCTCCCAGCGGCAGGCTTCGTCATGGACGTAGGCCCAGTCCAGGCCAATCACGTCCGACAGCAGCCGTTCGGCCAGCCGGTGCTTGCGCATCACCTCGGTGGCACGCCGGCGGCCCAGCTCGGTGAGCTCCAGGTGCCGGTTTCCCGAGACCACCACGAGCCCGTCCCGTTCCATGCGGCCGATGGTCTGGGACACCGTCGGGCCGGAATGCCGCAGCCGTTCGGCGATCCGCGCCCGGAGAGCGACAATGTTCTCTTCCTCGAGCTCCAGGATGGTGCGCAGATACATCTCGGTAGTGTCGATGAGGTCCGTCATGGCAGGCCGCTCCTATTACTCGTGCGGAAGATTACTCGTGCGAAAGGTTCAGGAGAACAACGGCGGACGCCCCCGCCCGTGGTCATTATTGCCCCTTACGTTAGCTTATTTGTACAGAGTGCAGATAATTCCGCGAGTCGCCGCACTCCCGCTGCCGGCGGTAACGAATGGCTGGGAGCCGGGGCGGTGGGGCAGAATGGAAAAGCACATCAGAGCACCCTGCCTACCGCTTGGAGCGATACCCATGGGCGAAACCGCCGCACTCAAGATTCCCGCTGAACTCCTTCCCCTGGACGGGCGGTTCGGTGCCGGCCCCTCGAAGGTGCGTCCGGAGCAAATTGAGGCCCTGTCCCGCGCCGGTGCCAACCTGCTGGGCACCTCGCACCGGCAGGCTCCCGTGCGGAACCTCGTCAGCA
The DNA here is from genome assembly GCF_030125555.1 of Arthrobacter sp. zg.Y820. Classification (NCBI taxonomy): domain Bacteria; kingdom Bacillati; phylum Actinomycetota; class Actinomycetes; order Micrococcales; family Micrococcaceae; genus Arthrobacter; species Arthrobacter sp. zg.Y820. The sequence goes on along the minus strand of NZ_JASKLX010000016.1, from coordinate 11,548 downwards.
GCATCCGTGAAGGACTCTCCGGCCTGTTTGGCGCCCCGAACGGGTATGAAGTAGTTCTCGGTGTCGGCGGGTCCACGGCATTCTGGGACGTTGCATCCTTCGGCCTGGTGGAAAACAAGGCCCAGCACCTGTCCTTTGGCGAGTTCGGGTCCAAATTCGCAGCCGCCACCAACAAGGCGCCCTTCCTGGCCGGCTCCTCCATCATTAAGGCAGAGCCCGGTACGCGGCCCGAGCCGGTGGCCGAAGCGGGCGTGGATGTGTACGCCTGGCCCCAGAACGAGACCTCCACCGGTGTCGCCGCCCCGGTGCATCGCGTGCAGGGGGCCGACGACGGCTCCCTGGTCCTGATCGATGCCACCTCTGCCGCGGGCGGCCTGCACGTGGACCTGGCCGAATCCGACGTCTACTACTTTGCGCCGCAAAAGAACTTTGCCTCCGACGGCGGTCTGTGGCTGGGCATGTTCTCCCCCGCGGCGCTGGAACGGGCCGCACGGATCAATTCCACGGACCGCTGGATCCCGGACTTCCTGAACCTGCAGACAGCCATCGACAACTCACGGCTGAACCAGACGTACAACACGCCGTCGTTGTCCACGCTGGTGACCCTCAACGCACAGATTGAATGGCTGAACGCGAACGGCGGCCTGAAGTTCGCCACCGACCGCACCGCCGATTCGGCGGGCAGGATCTACTCCTGGGCGCAGGCCTCACCTGTGGCCACACCGTTCGTGGCCCGCCCCGAGGACCGGTCGAACGTCATCGCCACCATCGATTTTGACGACAGCATAGATGCCGCAGCCATCGCCAAGACGCTGCGCGCCAACGGCATCGTGGACGTGGAACCGTACCGCAAGCTCGGCCGCAATCAGCTGCGCATCGCCACCTTCGTGGCCATCGAACCGGATGACGTCAGCGCACTGCTGAAGTGCATTGACTTCGTGATCGAGAATTCGTAGCTCAAAGACATCCCGGCCTAAGAACTCCAGGCCCAAGAACTTCCGGCCCAGATGAAAGGCCGGCCGCTTCCGCGGCCGGCCTTTTGCTTGCCCGAACCGGCACCGCGGTTCAGCAGGGCAGGACACTGCACCGTGTCAACTACACCGTGTCCGGGTCAGGATCCGTTTCACGAGTGGTCAGATGCAGCCGGCGGGGCCGCGTGCGGTCATAGGAAATGCGCAAGTGATGTGACCGCCAGGCCCAAATAAAGCCCAGCAGCGCCGCGATCAGGCCCGAAGCCGCAGCGACCCCCAAGCTCCAGCGCGGGCCAAAGCTGTTGGACACCCAGCCCACCAGCGGGGCACCGAGGGGCGTGCCGCCCATGAAGATGGCGAAGTACAGCGCCATGACTCGTCCGCGCATCACCGGTTCGGTGGTTGTCTGGACATAGGCGTTGGCACTGGTCATCAGCGTCAGGGCAAAAAGACCCACCGGAATCAGGGAGAGCGCAAACCACAGCAGCGTGGGAGCTGCGGCGGCAAGCAGGCAGGCCAGCCCGAACGCTCCGGCCGCTCCGAAGATAAACCGCAGCCGGGGTTTGTCCCTCCGTGCCGAGAGCAGCGCCCCGGACACGGATCCGATGGCCATCACTGAGTTCAGCAGCCCGAAGACTCCGGCGTCCTGCCCAAACTCGGTGCGGGCCATGGCCGCGATGTAGACCGCGAAGTTCAGTCCGAAGGTGCCGACAATGAAAATGGCCAGCAGCACCATCATCAGGTCGGGGCGGTAGCGGACATACCGCAGCCCAGCCCTGATGCGGCCCTTCCCCGGAGGCGACTTGGGCAGGACCCGCAGTTCGCTGCTGCGCATCTTGAGCAGCGCCAGGACCATCGCCGCAAAGGTCAGGGTATTGATGAGGAAGACCCAGCCCGGCCCCACGGCGACCGTGAGCAGGCCGGCCACAGCCGGACCAACCATGCGTGCACCGTTAAAGGAGGCGCTGTTCAGTGCGACGGCGTTGGGCAGGTCAGTTTCTTCGACGACTTCCGAGACGAAACTCTGCCGTGCCGGTGCATCCACTGCCGAGACCACGCCCAGTGCCAGGGCAAAGGCGTAGACATGCCACAGCTGGGCGGCCCCGGAGAGCACCAGCACCCCCAGCCCCAGGCCCAGTGCGGCCATGGCCACCTGGGTGAAGAGCAGTACCTTTCGCCGGTTGTAGGTGTCGGCGATCAGCCCGGCCCACGGTGCCAGCAACAGCTGCGGGCCGAGCTGCAGCGCCATGACGATGCCCATGGCGGCCGCATCCTGCTCCGTGAGGATGTCGTAAACCAGCCAGTCCTGGGCGGTCCGCTGCATCCAGGTGCCGATGTTCGACACCAAGGCGCCCAGAAACCAGATGCGGTAGTTAAAGAGCCGAAGCGAACGGAACACCGTTCACCACCGGCCTAAGGAATTGTGGATGACGCCTGCCCCCGGACCCACTGGACTAGTAGTCCTCCCGGGTTCCTGCCTTGTCGCGGCCGGCAGGGGGTTCCGCACCGCCGTCGTCATTCGTGTCGTCATTCCCGGAATGATTGTCCGGTGCGCCGTCGTTCCCGGAATGATTGTCCCCGGCTTCAGCGAGCGCAGCGGCGCGCTCCTGCGCCTGGGCAGCTTCCTCCGCCGCGACGTCTTCCGGGCGCAGCCGGTCCGACCACGGCACCCATTCCGGGGCCAGGACCGCGTTTTCCGACGGCAACAGCCCGACTTCGCAGACCGTGGCCACCTTGCCGCGCGGCACGCGCGCTACCGTGGCGTACCACTGCCAGCCGTTGTACCCCGGACGCAGCGCCTCGAAACGGTGCGTGACCAGGCGTTCGGCGTCGGGGAAGGCCCCCGCGTAGGTGCCGATCTGCTCAGCCGGAACCACTTCCAGGAGCCCGGCCCGGGCCGTCTCGACTGCAGCGGCCAGCAGGGCATCAGGTTTGGACGGACGGCGCACAGCGCGCCTGGGTGCCTTCGCCGGAGCTGATTCAGCCTGCTCAGCCGAGGAGGCTGGTTCATTCCGGGAGGTTTGCTCAGTAACAGCTTCAGAGGATGATGTTGCGCTCATGGTCATGCAGCGGCTCCGCCTTATACGTCCAGATCATCGGCAACGGCGCGCAGAACGGCCGCAACCTTGGTGGCATGCTTCTTGTCGGGGTAACGGCCCTTGCGCAGGCCGTTCGAGACTGCATCCAACAGTTTAATAAGGTCTTCAGTAATAACAGCCATGTCGTCGGCGCTCTTGCGCGTGGCCCGAGCCACCGACGGCGGGGCCTCCAGGATGCGGGCCGAAAGCGCCTGCGGTCCCCGGCGGCCGTCGGCTACGCCGAACTCCATTCGGGTACCCGGCTTCACCTCGGTCACACCGGGCGGAAGGGCCGAGGCATGAAGGAAAACTTCCTGTCCCTCGTCCGTGGCCAGGAACCCAAAACCTTTACCAGTGTCGAACCACTTGACCTTGCCGATGGGCACTTCGGTTACCTCGTTCTTAGCTAATGAGTGCGGCAGCAGAAACTGCCGCAGTGTTCCGCAACCCGCAGTGCCAGCCGTGTGCCGGAGTCCACGGCCCGGTACTCCCAGAGGTACTGGGTTCGTCCAGATGCTGTTCTTCCAGATACTACGGGAGAGATACTACGGGGAAGTCTGTTTCCTTTAGAATATCCCGCCCGGGTATTCGTTCCCGGTGCCGGGCCTTTGGACCGGCTCATTTCCGCTGTTAGCGTTAAGCGCCATGGACACCAGCACACCTTCCCCCGGACGGGCACCGCACCGAACTGCACCGGAAGGGCCGCGGTGGCGCCGGATCCTGACCGGAGCGGCGGCCCTGATCGCGGTGGCGGGATTGCTCTGCCTCTGTGCCGTCCTGCTCTCGGGACTGCGCGGAGAGAGCGTCTGGCCGGGCTTCGCCGCTGGCGCCTTTTACGGCCTCCCCGTCGCATTCCTCCTAATGGCAGGCCTGGTAATTGATGGAATCCGCCGCAGGCGACGCGGCTGATCCGTCCATTTTGCTGCCGCGTCGGGTAACGTGGAGACGATGTCCGCGATCCGAGCTTTAGCCGAAGATCTAGCTGCACGCAGCGATGACCAGCTGCGTGAATTGCTTGCGGCCAGACCGGATCTGATCCTGCCCCCGGTTCCCGATTTTCAGGCCCTCGCCGCCCGTGCCTCCACCCGGATCAGTGTCCAGCGGGCGCTGGAAAAACTGACGTCTCCGGAGCTGCAGGTTCTCGAGGCCGTCGACCTGACCACCAACGAGGACTCCCACCTCAGCACCACCGCTTCATGGCTGAAAAGCGCCATCGCCGGTTCGACCATCAAGTCGCTGGATTCCATCCTGAATCACCTGCATGCCCTGGCACTGCTGCGCCGTGCCACACCCCATCCCGGCGCACCCAAGGCCGACGCCGGCCGCCGGTTCTATCTGCCCGTCGCGGTCCTCGGCGAAGCGCTGGGCGCGTATCCGGCGGGCCTGGGCCGCCCGTATTCCACCCTGGCAGTGCAGCATCCGGAATTCGGCCAGCGTCTGGTCGGAATCGTGGAGGGACTGCGCCGGAGCGGCATCGCGATGGAGCGGGCCGACACCCCCATCACCGCTGCACACTCCCTGCACCATCTGGTGTCGGACCCGGCCGGCTGGGCAACGCTGATGGCCGACGCCCCGGCTCAGACCCTGGACCTGCTGCGGCGCTTCAAGTACTCCCCCGTCGGCGCCATCCCGAAAAAGGCCGCCATGGGCCGTGCCGTGCTGGACAACCCCTCTCCCACCCCGGTGGAGTGGCTAATGGCCCGCGGCCTGCTGGTTCCCTTGGATGCACTGCACGTCGAACTTCCCCGTCCGGTGGGGCAGGCGTCCCGCGGCCATGTCATCGTCTCCGATTTCAAGCTCCAACCACCGGCTCCGGTGACCCGCCGGGTCGCGGACAACGTCCGTGACAACGCCGCCTTCGGCGCAGTGGCGGAAACCCTCCGCCTGGTCACTGAGCTCGTGGCGGTCGCGAAGTCCACCCCCGTCGGCACCCTCCGTTCAGGCGGCGTCGGGGTGCGGGAAGTGCGCCGCGTTTCGGAGGCCCTTCGCATCGACGCCCCCGCCACCGCATGGCTGCTCGAACTTGCCGCCCTGGCCGGGCTGCTGTCCCTGGATGTCACGACGTCGCGGTGGTGCGCCACGGAAGGCAGCTGGCTGACCTCGGACCGGCAGGACCAGTGGAAGCAACTGGTCTCAGCCTGGCTGGATGCAGATCGTGCCCCCTCGCTGGTCGGCAGCCCGCTCCCCGGCGGCGGAGCGATCAATGCCCTGGCCGCTGAGGCGTCCCGGCCGGACGCTCCCCTGGTGCGGCAGCGGGCCCTGGAAATGCTCGCCCAGCTGGCCGACGACGACGTCCGTGAGGAAGGCACTACCGGTGCCCTCGACGCCGAGGCACTGGTCAGCGCCCTGACCTGGCACCAGCCGCGGCTTCAGCGGCGGTTCGCGCGTTTGGTGCCGGGAATCCTAAAGGAAGCAGCCCAGCTGGGTCTGCTGGGTTCCGGGGCCCTGACCGATCTGGGGGCCGCGGTGGCCCGCAGTGACTGGGACGGCGCGCTGGAGCGTCTGCGCGATGCTCTTCCGGAACCGCTGAACGCGTTCCTGCTGCAGGCGGACCTGACTGCGGTGGCCCCCGGCTATCTGGAACCCGGCGTCGCGCGCCGGTTGGCGTCCATCTCCGACGCCGAGGGCCAGGGGCCGGCCGCGATCTACCGGTTCTCAGCTGATTCCATCCGCAGGGCTCTGGACGCCGGGCAGGACGCCGCCGGAATCTTGGATTTCCTGCGCCGGCATTCCGCCACGGAGGTTCCCCAGCCGCTGAAGTATCTGGTGGAGGACACTGCTTCCCGCTACGGACGCCTGCGGGTGGGCGCCGCGGCGTCCTACCTGCGCAGCGACGATGAAGACGGCCTCACCGGGCTGCTTGCAGACCCGCGCACTGCTTCCCTGGGCCTGGTGCGGCTGTCGGCCACCGTCGTCGGGTCGGTCGCCAGCGCCCAGGAACTCTCCTACACCCTGCGCGAGCTCGGCTATGCACCGGCGCTGGAGGGGCGTGCCCGGCCGGTGGCCGGGTCCCACGCGCATCCCCCGGTGACTGTGGCACCGACGTCGAAAACCCGGCTCAACCCCTGGGAACTGACCGACGACGACGTCGCGAACCAGCTGGCAGCCCTCCGCGGCGAGGGGCCGCCGGTGGCCGGCCGCAGTGAAAGCGAGCCGCTCGTCGGCCTGGAGATCCTGCGCGAGGCCATCCGGACCCGAAGCTCGGTCCGGATGGGCGTGGTGGACGGCCAGGGGAATCAGCGGCAGGAAATCTTTGTTCCTTTATCAGTCACCGACGGCCGGGTGCGGGTCTTTGACCCCCGCCGGGACGTAGAGAGAGTGGTGTCGGTGCACCGAATCATGGATGTGGAAATAGTGGAGGATACCCCGGCGCATGGCTGACGGACCGTTGATTGTCCAGAGTGACAAAACCATTCTGCTGGAAGTGGACCATCCCCAGGCGACCGAGGCCCGGCATGCCATCGCGGCCTTTGCCGAGCTGGAGCGCGCCCCGGAACATATCCACAGCTACCGGCTGACCCCGCTGGGATTGTGGAACGCCCGGGCCGCAGGGCTCGACGCCGAGCAGGTTCTGAACACGCTGCTGAGCTACTCCCGTTTCCCGGTGCCGCACTCGCTGCTGGTGGACATCGAGGAAACGATGTCCCGGTACGGGCGGCTGCGCCTGGAAAAGGATCCGCTGCACGGCCTGGTGCTGCGCACCACCGACTATCCGGTGCTGGAGGAAGTCCTGCACGCCAAGAAGATCCAGCCGCTGCTGGGCCCGCGGATCGACGGCGAAACCGTGGTGGTGCAGTCCTCGATGCGGGGCCAGCTCAAGCAGCTGCTGCTCAAGCTGGGCTGGCCGGCTGAGGATCTGGCGGGCTACGTGGACGGCGCTCCGCATCCCATCCTGCTTAACGAGGACGGGTGGGCGCTGCGCCCTTATCAGAAGCTGGCCACTGAGAACTTCTGGGCCGGCGGTTCCGGCGTCGTCGTCCTGCCCTGCGGTGCGGGCAAGACCCTGGTCGGTGCCGCCGCCATGGCCACCAGCTGCACGACCACCCTGATCCTGGTCACCAACACCGTTTCCGCCCGGCAGTGGAAGGATGAGCTGCTCAAGCGCACCTCCCTGACCGAGGACGAAATCGGCGAGTACTCCGGCGCGGTCAAGGAAGTCCGTCCGGTCACCATCGCCACCTACCAGGTGCTGACGCTCAAGCGCGGCGGGCTGTATCCGCACATGGAACTGCTGGATGCGAACGACTGGGGCCTGATCATCTACGACGAGGTGCACCTGCTGCCCGCGCCGATCTTCCGGATGACCGCAGATCTGCAGGCGCGCCGCCGGCTCGGCCTGACCGCCACCCTGGTGCGGGAGGACGGCCGCGAGGGCGAGGTCTTTTCGCTGATCGGTCCCAAGCGCTACGACGCACCGTGGAAGGACATCGAGGCACAGGGTTACATCGCGCCGGCCGAGTGCGTCGAGGTCCGGGTGGACCTGCCCCGGGACGAGCGGGTGGCCTACGCCATGGCCGAGGACGGCGACAAGTACCGGCTGTGCTCCACCTCCGAGACCAAGTCCGCCGTCGTCGAACAGTTGGTGCGCCGGCACGCCGGGGAGCAGACGCTGGTGATCGGCCAGTACCTGGACCAGCTGGACGAGCTGGCCGAACGGCTGGACGCCCCGGTGATCAAGGGCGACACCCCGGTCAAGGAACGCCAGCGGCTGTTCAACGAATTCCGTGAGGGGCGCCTGAACACGCTGGTGGTGTCCAAGGTCGCGAACTTCTCCATCGACCTGCCCGAGGCCTCGGTGGCGGTGCAGGTCTCCGGCTCCTTCGGCTCCCGGCAGGAAGAGGCCCAGCGGCTCGGGCGGCTGCTGCGGCCCAAGGCCGACGGCAAGTCAGCCCACTTCTACACCGTCGTGGCCCGGGACACCCTGGACCAGGACTTCGCGGCGAAGCGCCAGCGGTTCCTCGCGGAACAGGGCTACGCCTATTCCATCCTGGACGCCTCGGATATCGAAAAGCCCGTCTAGCGCTCCGGACGCAGCTTCAATTCCTCCGGCGCGGCACCATCCCGGCACTGGAGTCGGCAGTATCGTGGGGCTCCTGCGCGGAGATCCGCAGCGCAGGATGCCCAGCGACGCTGTAAAGGAGTTCTGAGATTCTCAATGGCAAGTGAGATTTTGGTCTGGCTGGGAATTTATGCGTTGGCGGCAGCCATGCTGGTCCCTGGTATCGCTGCCTACCGGGGCATCTGGCGCCGGTGGGCCCCGCAGCAGCAGCCCTACGAACTGGGTAACCACTCCTACTTCGGCTTCACCATGTTTTATGGCGGGCTGCTGATTGCGATCGGCATGACGGGAACCATATTCACCGTGCTGGGGGCACCTCAATTCGTCAGCGACACCCTCCTCCTGGCGGGAGCGCTGGTGCTGATGCTGGTTGTAGCCTCGGTGATCCATCTGCCGCGGGTTCTCTTGCCGTCCTGGTACTGCCAGTGGGTGGACGCCGGGGCCCGCGAGGACGATGTGCTGCTCGCCGGCAGCAATCCCTATACCTGGGTGTTTCGCAGTCGTGCCGGAAGGCAGGACACGAAACGCGCCGCTCCTGCGCCCGACGGTTCCGCAAACCGGCAAACCGGACCGGTTCACTGGACACTTTCAGTATCCATCGTGCGTCCCTACAGACAACGCACAGCTAAATGTAAGAAACTGGGGAAGTGAATAAATCATCCGGACCTGAAGCTCGTCTCCTCGTAGTGGATGATGAGCCCAATATTCGCGAACTGCTGTCCACCTCGCTACGCTTCGCCGGCTTCGACGTCGTCGCCGCAGCCAACGGCCGCGAGGCCCTGGCCGCCGTCGACGCCCACACCCCGGACCTCGCTGTCCTGGACGTGATGCTGCCGGACATGGACGGATTCACCCTGACCCGGCGGCTGCGCGCGGCCGGCCAGCACTTCCCGGTGGTCTTCCTGACCGCGCGCGACGACACAGAGGACAAGGTCACCGGCCTGACCGTGGGCGGCGACGACTACGTCACCAAGCCGTTCAGCCTCGACGAAGTGGTGGCCCGAATCCGCGCCGTGCTGCGGCGCACCCAGCCGATGGACGACGACGACGCCGTCCTCCGCGTGGATGACCTCGAGCTCGACGACGACGCCCACGAGGTGCGCCGCGGCGGCGTCACCGTTGACCTCTCCCCCACCGAGTTCAAGCTGCTGCGCTATCTGATGCTCAATCCCAACCGGGTGCTGTCCAAGGCCCAGATCCTGGACCACGTCTGGGAATACGACTTCAACGGCGATGCCTCCATCGTGGAGTCCTACATTTCGTACCTGCGCCGCAAGATCGACCGCAGTCCGGATGCTCCGGCTTTGATTCAGACCAAGCGCGGCGTTGGCTACCTGCTGCGCACGTCGGAGAAGCGCTAAGCCTTGCTCCGCCGCTGGAAATCGGCCTCGCTGCGATCCCAGCTCGTGGCCATCATGGCCGTCCTCATGGTTGTCACCGTAACCATTACCGGGCTGGCCACGATTTACGTGCTGCGGCAGATCCTGGTGACCCGTCTGGACGTCGAGATTGCCGAAAATGCGCCGGCCGTCTCGCGCTACCTCGTGTCGAACGGACCGCCGACCGATACCTCGCTGTTCCAGTTCTACGGCCTGTACCTGGCCGATGACGGCAGCTACGGGCCGGAAACGCATTCCGATCCCGGCGTGGACACCCCGGTAGTCCCGCACTACACCGCAGAAGAGGTGCGGAAACTGGACCAGCAGGGCAAAACCGTCGCCGGCACAATGCCGGGCAGCAAGGGCTGGCGGGTAAAGGTGTTCGCCCTGGAAAATTCAGGCGCGGTGGCAGTGGCCCTGCCGCTGGACTCCGTTGCTGCGACAGTGGACGAGGCCGCCTCACTGGTCTTCTCAGTGGGGCTGCTCGGTACCCTGGGCGCCACGGGCATTGCCTATTGGGCCGTCACACGCCAGTTCCGGCCGCTGAGCCAGGTGGAGAAAACCGCGGCAGCCATTGCCGCCGGTGACCTCTCCCGGCGCGTCGACCTTGGCAATCCCGCTACTGAAATCGGCCGGCTGTCCCGGTCGCTGAATGCCATGCTGGCCCACATCGAAACCGCTTTTGCCGCCCGGACCAAATCGGAGCAGAAAATGCGCCGCTTCGTTCAGGACGCCTCCCACGAGCTGCGCACACCGCTGGTGACCATCCGCGGATTCTCGGAGCTGTACCGCCACGGAGCACTGCAAAAACCCGAAGAGATTTCCGCCGCCATGGGCCGCATCGAGAGCGAAGCCAAACGGATGGGCCAGCTCGTCGAAGACCTGCTCACCCTGGCGCGGGTGGATGAACAGCGGCCGCTGGAATACGAGCCGGTTGACCTGATGCTGCTGGGCAATGATGCCGCAATGGACGCCCGCGCCAGCTCTCCCGGACGGGAGATCCGGGTCGTCGGGCTGGACGGCCAGCAGCCCCGGCCGGCACCCACCGTCGGTGATGAGGCCCGGCTGCGGCAGGTCGTGGCGAACCTGATCACCAATGCCCTGCGCTACACGCCCGACGGGTCCCCCATCGAGATTGCCGTGGGAGTGGCCCCCGTCATCCACAACCGCTCAGACGCGGTTCTGGAGGTGCGGGACCATGGCCCCGGCATCTCGGAGGAAGACGCCGCGCGCGTCTTTGAACGCTTCTACCGCGCTGACTCCTCCCGCTACCGAGAAACCGGGGGCACCGGCCTTGGCCTCGCCATCGTCGCGGCGCTGGTGGCTCAGCACGACGGCACTGTCCGCCTCTCGGACACCGAAGGCGGCGGCGCCACGATGTCCATCCGGCTGCCCTACCGGGCCCCGGAAGATTTCGACGCCGACCGGAGCACCTAGCCGGGGAAGTCTTCCCGGCGGTCTTGCCGCACGGTCCCGTCCTCCTCCACAGCTCTGCGGTGCTCCTCCATCTCTCTCATGTGCTCCTCCACAGCTCCTGTCCTCCACAGCTTTCGTCCTCCACAGGGCTGCTCAGGAGCCGTTTTCGCCGACGTTGTCCACGGCCTGCGGCTCCGAGGCCGAAAGTGCCGCCCCCTGGCCTAGCGTCGAAGGCTCAATGACCTTTCGAAGGGAGCTAGAACAATGGCAATAGTCTCAGTGGACAGCGAGGCCCTGGATGCAAAAAGCGCCGAGGTCCGAGGCACGATCGATCGGTTGCAGTCGGATATCAACCGGATGCAGTCCGGGCTGCAGTCACTCAGCGAGTCATGGCAGGGGCAGGCCTCGGCGAACTTCCAGTCGCTGGTCGCGGAATGGCGCAGCACGCAGGCCAAGGTGGAGGAATCCCTGACTAACATCAATCAAGCACTGGGCTATGCCTCGGTGCAGTACGCCGAAACTGAGGCCGCCAACGTCGCATTGTTCCGCCACTGAACCGCGGCCAAGGCGCGCGGGCAGAACACGAACTGGACGCCGCAGGCAGAAGATAGCAGGCAGCCGGCAGCACACGGAACGCAAGAGGCG
>NZ_JASKLX010000015.1:0-43043 GCF_030125555.1 Arthrobacter sp. zg.Y820 | reverse complement strand
TGCACTAAATTCGAAACCAGCTAAAAAAGTCCTCCCAACCCACGGGGTGGGCGGAAGAACCAGTTCAACCAATTAAAATAATTGGTATCAATAAACTTGGCACACTATTGAGTTCTCAAACAACAGACTGCTTCCGGCACCGGCAGGCTCAGATCCAGGGGACCTTCCGCTCTGCGTCGCTCCGGAGCAACTTTTCAATCTTACCGCCCTGATCTGCAGCTGTCAAAACGGCTGTTCGTCCGTCCGGCGAACCGGGTGAAGCCTAAGCTCCGTGACGCTCAGCTGTTCTCGTTGCCTCGATCAGCGCGGGTATTAACTCTAGCACGATTTCGGGGACACCCCCGCCGGCCCCCGAAGGTTGTTCGGGGGCCGGCGAGGATCGCGCTCCGCTGCGGAGCTGATGACCGGCGCGTGGCCAGCCGTAGGTTCGGCGCTCGGTTAGACGCCCTTCGGCTTCAGATACAGCACGCCCAAGGGAGGAACGGTCAGTGTGGCGGAGGCGGGCTGCCCGTTGCAGGCGCCTTCCACGGCGGTCACCACTCCCATGTTTCCAACCCCTGAGCCGCCAAATTCCGCGGCGTCAGTGTTGAGCGCCTCCACCCATTCGCCGGCCCAGGGCAGGCCGAGCCGGAAGTTCTCGTGCGGAGTGCCGGCGAAGTTCGCGATGCACACCAGCGGGTTGCCCTGGTGGTCGTACCGGATGAATGACAGCGCGTTGAGGGCGCCGTCGTTCTCGTTGATCCACTGGAACCCTGCCGGCTCGTTGTCGCGGTCAAACAGGGCCGGAGTGTTCCGGTAAATCTCGTTGAGCTGCCGCACGAGCAGCTGCACGCCCTTATGCTGCGGCGTATCCGTCAGGTACCAGTCCAGGCCGTACTGCTCGGACCATTCGGCTTCCTGGCCGAATTCGGTCCCCATGAAGATCAGCTGCTTGCCCGGATGCGCCCACTGGAAGGCCAGGTAGGCGCGCAGGTTGGCCAGCTGCTGCCAGCGGTCGCCGGGCATCTTGCGCAGCAGGGAGCCCTTGCCGTGCACAACCTCGTCGTGGCTGATCGGCAGCAGGAAGTTCTCCGTGTAGGCGTAGACCAGGGAGAACGTGAGCTTGGCGTGGTGATACATCCGGTTGATGGGGTCCTCGGACATGTACTCCAAGGTGTCGTGCATCCAGCCCATGTTCCATTTCAAACCAAAGCCGAGTCCGCCGCTGCTGGTGGGCTGAGTCACTCCCGGGAATGCAGTGGATTCCTCGGCGATCATGACGATGCCGGGCACCCTGCGGTAGGCGGTGGCATTGACTTCCTGGAGGAAGGAAATGGCCTCGAGGTTTTCCCGCCCACCGTAAATGTTGGGGCTCCACTGGCCTTCCGGCCGCGAGTAGTCCAGGTAGAGCATGGACGCCACGGCATCCACCCGGAGCCCGTCTATGTGGAACTCCTCCAGCCAGTAGATCGCGTTGGCCACGAGGAAGTTGCGCACCTCGCGGCGGCCGAAGTCGAAGACCAGCGTTCCCCAGTCGGGCTGCTCTCCGCGGAACGGGTCGCCGTGCTCGTAGAGCGTCTGGCCGTCGAATTTCGCCAGCGCCCATTCGTCCTTGGGGAAGTGGCCGGGGACCCAGTCCAGGATGACTCCGATGCCGGCCTGATGCAGTTTGTCCACCAGGTAGCGGAAATCGTCCGGGTGCCCGAACCGAGCGGTCGGAGCGAAATAGGAAGTGATCTGGTAGCCCCAGGACCCGCCGAACGGATGCTCGGCCACGGGCATGAACTCCACGTGGGTGAATCCCTGCCACGTCACGTACTCCGTCAGCTGGTCAGCCAACTGGCGGTAGTCCAGGCCCAGGCGCCAGGACCCCAAATGAACTTCGTAAACGCTCATCGGCGCGTTGTGGGGGTCGCGGGCTGCGCGGGCTTCCATCCACTCGCTGTCCTGGAAAACGTAAGTGGACTCAACGACCCGTGAACCGGTCAGCGGCGGCGTTTCCGTGCCCTGCGCCATGGGGTCGGCCTTTTCCCGCCAGATCCCGTCGCTGCCAAGGATTTCGTACTTGTACCGGGCACCGGGGCGGACGTCGGGAATGAAAATCTCCCAGACACCGGATCCGCCGAGTGAACGCATCGCATTAATCGTCCCGTCCCAGCCATTGAAATCGCCCTTGACACGCACTGCCTGGGCGTTTGGCGCCCACACCGCGAAACTGACGCCGTCGATGTTGCCGAGAATCGACTTGTAATGGTGCAGGTTGGCACCGAGCACCGTCCACAGCTTCTCGTGCCGGCCCTCACCAATGAGGTGCAGGTCGATTTCTCCCAAGGAAGGCAGGAATCGGTAGGGGTCGTCGAAGAGCTGGGGTTCCAGTCCTTCATACGTGACTTCGAGCCGGTAGTCGGGAACCTGGCCGGGCCGTTCCGCGGGAAGCGTGCCCACCCAAATGCCGTTGTGTTCGTGTTCCAGCCGGATCCGCCCCGCGGGTGTCACGGCAGTGACCGCCTTGGCGAGCGGGCGCAGGGTACGGATGGTTACCAGGCCCTGGTCGTCGAGATGGGCGCCAAGAATCGCATGCGGCTGGTAATACCGGCCTTCGGAAACCGCCTGCAGGACATCTGACGGGACGGGCAGCGGGTTACGGTGTGCCGGCGCCGCACTTGCGGCAGCGGGAACGACGGCGCCATCCGGCTGGGCGGGCAACACGGGTTCCGTGGTTCCCTCCGCAGCATCGGGGCGCGCGGGCGAGACGGGGTCCGTGGTGGGGTTCGTCTCGGGATCGGGCTGCGGGGTCTTATTCACTGAATCTTCTTCCTGCCTGCTCGTCCCGTAGGCCTGCTTGCGTGCCTGTTCGAGAATCTGCCGCACGGCAGCAACGGGCACACGGATCCAATCGGGACGGTTGCGGATTTCATAAACAACTTCGTAGAGGGCCTTGTCGAGCCAAAGGGCCAGGTACAGCGGATCGCTGCGGTTGATCTGCGTGCCGGTTTCCTTCTCATAACCGCGCAGGAACGCCTCAGAGGCCGTCGCAGCCCAGCGCGCGGCCTCGAGGTCTCGGCGCTGCTGCTTGCGGGACCCGGACGCAGCGCCCCCGTCGTCCGCAGCGGCGCCCTCAACGAGCGATACACCGGCGGCGTAGTCGATGGAACGGAGCATGCCCACCACGTCACGCAGGGGAACGTCCGGGACGCTGCGCTCCTCGGCCGGCCGCAGCGGCTCGCCCTCGAAATCCAGGACCATCCAGCCGTGGCTGCCGGATTTCAGGACCTGGCCCAGATGGTAATCGGCATGGATGCGCTGGAGGTTGGGCAGTGTCTCGAGACCGGCGATCTGCCGGAGCAGATACTCCAACGGTTCGTCGTACTCCCCCACGTAGCTCCGGGCTTCCTTCCAGGCCCACCGGATGCGGTTGCCCAGGGACTCCAGGAACTCGGAGCGCTCTGCGGCGCTGGGCGGCTGGCTGCCGAAGGCCTGCGCCAACTGGCGGTGAATCCGGCCGGTCACCGCTCCGAGTTCTTCCGCCTCGGCGGTGAAATCGGACGTATTCAGCGCAGCCGCGGAGGCGGTGCGCCAGGCGTCTTCACTGTTGGGAATGAACTCCCGCAGCACGCTCAGGTGCCCGGTGACCCAGGTATCGCCGTCGTCCGCCAGCGGATCGCGCCAGCTGCCGGTGACCCAGCCCAGGGTGGCCGGCACATCGCGGGAGCCCGCGGCCGTCAGTTTCGCGCTGACCTCGACGTCCGGGCTCACGCCCGCGGCCAGGACGCGGTAGAACTTCACGATCAGTTGGCTGGGTTCGACGGGAACCACCACCGAGGTGTTCGACTGCTCGCCCTTCATCAACTTGGCGGGAACGGTTTCCGCAAACGGCGGCCACTGTTCAAAGCCGCCCAGCGCGACGCCGTGCGTGTGCCCGTCGACGGTCGCCGACTGGGTGCGCATCAGCTCCAGCCATGCAGTCACGAACACCGGGTCGGCGGCGCCGTCGTACAGCCAGCGCTCCCCGAGTTCCTGGTGCTGCGCCCGCCCCAGCAGGGAGGCGGCCAGCTCCGGAACCGGTGCGCCGTGATAACTGACGGGAACACTGACGATGTCGGTGCGCTGGCCCGAGCTGACGGCAATGAGGTGAACCTCCAGCTCCACCAGGCCGGCGGGATCTTCCAGCCGGATGCCGCCCACCCGGTCCAGGGTGACGTCCCGGCCCTTCGCAGGGAACCAGCGCTGCTCCGGAAGCCACGCTGTCAGCAGTTCAGGCAGGGACGGCGTCAGCTTGGTCATTTTTTCACTGCCTCCGAAATGGGAATCAGGGGAATCGCTTCAGTTGCGGGCGAGGACATGTTGGATTTCGGCGAACGCAGCCGCAGCCAGTAGAAGTCGTGGCTGCCCAGGGTCAGGGTTACCGAACCGTCTGCGCCGAAGGCGGGGAACGGAGTTCCGCCGAACGCGTCGCGCAGGCCCCGGCCGGCAAATTCCGGCAGGCTTACCGTGGCGGAAACGGGGTGCTGGGACAGGTTGAAGATGCAGAACATGACTTCCCCGACCTCGCCCTCGGGGTTGTCCGCCGGCAGCTCGCGCAGGAACGCCAGCACCGATTCGGCTTCGGTGGGAACGTTCCGGTAGGAGCCCAAACCGAACGCGGGATGCGTCCGGCGCACCATGATCATCTGCCGGATCCAGTGCAGGAGCGAGCTGGAGCTGGCCAGCTGCGCTTCAACGTTCACGTGGTTGTAGTGGTAAACCAGCGACTGCACCACCGGCAGGTACAGCTTGCCGGGGTCGGCGGTGGAGAATCCGGCGTTGCGGTCGGGGTTCCACTGCATGGGCGTGCGGGACGAATCACGGTCCTCGAGCCAGATGTTGTCGCCCATGCCCAGCTCGTCACCGTAGTACAGGAAGGGACTTCCCGGCAGCGAGAGCAGCAGTGCGTGGATGAGTTCGATTTCCGACCGCGAGTTGTCCAGCAGCGGAGCCAGCCGGCGGCGGATACCGATGTTGGCCCGCATGCGCGAATCCGGGGCATACCAGCCGAGCATCGCCTGGCGTTCCTCGTTGGTCACCATCTCCAGCGTCAGCTCGTCATGGTTGCGCAGGAAGGTGCCCCACTGGGCCCCTGCCGGAATCGCCGGGGTTTCCTCCATCGTCTGCACAATGGGGGCGGCCTTCTGGTCGCGCAGCGCGTAGAACAGGCGGGGCATGATCGGGAAGTGGAAGGCCATGTGGCATTCCGCTCCGGTTTCGTCGCCGAAGTACTCCACGACTTCGTGCGGCATCTGGTTGGCCTCGGCGACGATCACGCGGCCGGGGTAGTTCTCGTCCACCATTGTGCGCAGGTCCTTGAGGAACCGGTGGGTGGCCGGCAGGTTCTCGCAGTTGGTGCCGTCTTCTTCAAACAGGTACGGGATCGCATCGGCGCGGAAACCGTCGATGCCCTGGTCGAGCCAGAACCGGACGACGTCGAAAATCGCCTCCACGACCTTGGGGTTCTCGAAGTTCAGGTCCGGCTGGTGGCTGAAGAACCGGTGCCAGTAGAACTGGCGCCGCACAGGGTCGAAGGCCCAGTTGGACTCTTCGGTGTCCACGAAGATGATCCGTGCGTCTTCGTACTTCTGGTCGGTGTCCGACCAGACGTAGAAGTCCCCGTACGGGCCTTCCGGGTCATTGCGGGACTCCTCGAACCAGGGATGCTTGTCGGAGGTGTGGTTCAGCGGCAGGTCGATGATGACCCGGACGCCGCGGGCGTGGGCTTCTGCCACCAGCCGCTTGAAGTCGCTGATGGTGCCGAACTCGTCCAGGACGTCGTAGTAGTCGGAGATGTCATAGCCGCCGTCGCGCAGCGGCGACTTGAAGAACGGAGGCAGCCAGAGGCAGTCCACGCCCAGCCACTGCAGGTAGTCAAGCTTGTCGATCAGGCCGGTGAAATCGCCGGAGCCGTCTCCGTTGGCGTCCGAGAAGCCGCGGACCAGCACCTCGTAGAAAACCGCCTTGCGGTACCAATGCGGGTCATTGGTGAGACCGGGTGCGTGCAGCTGAAACGGGTTGGGCACTAGGAGTTCCTCCGGATTGACAGGATGTGGGCGGGCTCGAAATGGGCGTCAAGCCGGACATAGTTTTCGGCTCCCCAGCGCCAGCTTTGACCGCTGATGAGGTCATCCACCCAGAACGTGCCGTCCTCGTTGAAGTCTTCAGGGTTCAGGTGCAGGGCTGCCAGGTCCAGGGAGACCGTGCATTCCCGGGCGCTGTGGGGGTCGGTGTTGACTACGATGATCAGGGTATCCCGACTCGACGGGTCCGCGGGGCGGACCTGTTTGTGTTTGGAATAGACCACTGTGGCTTCGTCGGTGCTGGAATGCACTGTCAGGTTCTGCAGGTCCCCGAGCGCCGGGTGGAAGCGGCGGATATCATTGAGCCGCGTGATGTAGGGAACCAGGCTGCGACCCTCGGCGATGGCGCCGGCGAAGTCCCGCTGCTTGTACTCGAACTTCTCATTGTCGATGTACTCCTCGGCGCCGGGGCGGGCCACGTGTTCGTACAGCTCATAGCCGGCGTACATTCCCCACAGCGGGCTGGCGGTGGAGGCCAGAACGGCGCGGATCTTGAATGCGCCGGGTCCGCCGTACTGCAGGAACTCGGTCAGGATGTCAGGGGTGTTCACGAAGAAGTTCGGCCGGAAGAATGCCGCCGTTTCCGACGAGACCTCGGTGAAGTACTCCTCCAGTTCCTGGCGGGTGTTGCGCCAGGTGAAGTACGTGTAGGACTGCTGGAAGCCGGCCATGCCCAGGGCGTGCATGACCGCCGGGCGGGTGAAGGCCTCGGCCAGGAAAATCACGTCAGGATGCTTGTCGTTGACCGACTTGATCAACCACTCCCAGAACTTCAGCGGTTTGGTGTGCGGGTTGTCGACGCGGAAGATCTTGACTCCGTGCCCGATCCACATCAGCACGATGCGGAGTATTTCCTCCGACAGCCCGGTGTAATCGTTGTCGAAGTTCAGCGGATAGATGTCCTGATACTTCTTCGGCGGGTTCTCGGCGTACGCGATCGAGCCGTCCACGCGTGTGGTGAACCACTCCGGATGGCTGCTGACCCACGGGTGGTCCGGGGAGGCCTGCAGCGCCAGGTCAATGGCCACTTCGAGGTTGAGCTCGCGTGCGGTGTCCACGAAGGCATCGAAGTCGGCGAAGGTGCCCAGATCAGGGTGGATGGCGTCGTGCCCGCCTTCAGGCGAGCCGATGGCCCAGGGCGAGCCCGGATCCAGCGGCCCGGCGACCAGGGTGTTGTTCGGCCCCTTCCGGTGGGTGGTGCCGATGGGATGGACCGGAGGCAGGTAGATGACGTCGAAGCCCATGCCGGCAACCCGTTCCAGGCTGCGCGCCGCCGTCCGGAACGTCCCCGAGGTCCACTCGCGGGTGGCGGGGTCCTGGATGGCGCCTTCGGAGCGGGGAAAGAACTCGTACCAGGCGCCGCGCCCGGCCAGCTCGCGTTCCACTCGGATGGGATAGCGCGGGCTGCTCGTCACCAGGTCCCGGAGCGGTTCC
Source organism: Arthrobacter sp. zg.Y820 (assembly GCF_030125555.1). Classification (NCBI taxonomy): domain Bacteria; kingdom Bacillati; phylum Actinomycetota; class Actinomycetes; order Micrococcales; family Micrococcaceae; genus Arthrobacter; species Arthrobacter sp. zg.Y820. Next base: position 35,523 of record NZ_JASKLX010000015.1, on the reverse strand, counting down.
CGGCTCAGGGCGGCCAGCACGGCATCGGTTGCGGCAGCGGCAAAACGTTCCTCAACGGGCAGCGTGGAGTCTGCGAGCGCCGCGCCGGCGGCGGCCAGCACTGCGGCGTCGCCTTCACTGCGTCCGTCGCCTGACCCGCGCTGCGCTGCAGCTGACTCAAAAAGTGCCGCGCCTTCGGCGAGCATCAGTTCCACGTCCACGCCGGCGTTGATCTTCACTTCGGCATTGTGGTGCCAGGTGCCGTACAGATCGGCCCAGCCTTCGACGGCGAAACTCCAGTCGCCGGTGCTTTCCGGCCGCAGCAAGCCGCCCCAGCGGTCCAGGCCGATTCCCACGGGATCCAAGCGGACCCGTTGCACTTCCCGGCCTTCGGGGTCATAGAGGACGGCGCTGACTCCCACAAGGTCGTGGCCCTCACGGAACACCGTGGCCCCTACTACGAGGTCTTCTCCGGGAATGGCTTTGGCCGGGATGCGGCCGCATTCCACCACCGGGGTCACATTGATGATGGGAATCCGGCCGAACCGGAGTTCCTCGGCGGACAGGTCTTTGGATGGCATCGCACTGGAACTGGTCACAGACTAGACGTTAGCGATAATCGGGGCAGATTGCTAAGCCAACGTACTTTCCGGTGTTTTTGCGCCGGTGGTGCAGTGTATTGCGTTTATTCCGCGGCCCCTGCGGAGCTTGCGGGCCTGGATGTCATTTCGCTGTTTCTTTCGCTCAAGCATCCCTTTTGGCCTGGGGTTTGCGCTACCGTAATCCGGGTGAAGGCAATTCGAAGGTTTACCGTCCGGACAGTCCTCCCCGACAGCATTGCCCCGCTGAGCAAGCTGGCCTCTAACCTGCGGTGGTCTTGGCATGAGCCCACCACGCGGCTTTTCGCCGACCTGGATCCCGCTGCCTGGCAGGCGAGCGGCCGGGATCCGGTTAAGTTCCTCGGTTCCGTCAGCCGCGCCAGCCTGGAGCGAATGGCGAGCGACGCCGGCATGGTGGAACGGATCCAAGCCCTTGGCGCCGATCTTGACACCTATCTGGATGATCCCCGCTGGTATCAGACCCTCGGTGACGACGCCCCCAGGTCCATCGCCTACTTCTCCCCGGAATACGGCATCAGCGCCGTGCTGCCGCAGTATTCCGGCGGTCTGGGCATCCTCGCCGGCGACCACTTGAAAGCCGCTTCGGATCTGGGTGTGCCGCTGGTCGCCGTCGGGCTGCTCTACCAGGCCGGATACTTCAAGCAGGCGCTGTCCCGCGACGGGTGGCAGCTCGAGACGTACCCCGTCCTGGACCCCAACGGCCTGCCGCTGACCCTGCTCCGTGAAGAAGACGGCACGCCGGCCCGCGTGAGCCTTCCCCTGCCCAACAACCGGCGGCTTTCCGCGCAGATCTGGCGGGCCGACGTCGGACGCGTTCCCCTGCTGCTGCTGGATTCGGATGTGACCGGAAATGACGACGCCGCCCGCGGCATCACCGACCGGCTGTACGGCGGCGGCGGCGATCACCGGCTGCAGCAGGAATTGCTGCTGGGCATGGGCGGAATCAAGGCGCTGCGGGTGCATGAACGGCTGTCCGGAAGCCCCGCACCGGAAGTTTTCCACACCAACGAGGGCCACGCCGGATTCCTGGGCGTCGAGCGGATCCGGGAACTCATGGACAACGGCATGGGCTGGGAGGAAGCCCTGACGGTCAGCCGCTCCAACACCGTGTTCACCACCCACACACCCGTTCCGGCCGGCATCGACCGCTTTGACCAGGCCCAGATCCGGCATTTCTTCAGCGCCGGCCTCGCGCAGTCAGTGCCCACGGACAAGGTGCTGGGGCTGGGAGCCGAAACGTACTCGGGCGGAGACCCGGCCAAGTTCAACATGGCGGTAATGGGGCTGCGCCTGGCGCAGCGGGCCAACGGCGTGGCCAAGCTTCACGGAGAAGTTTCCCGGGACATGTTCTCCGGCCTGTGGCCGGGGTTCGACGTCGCGGAGGTTCCGATCACGTCCGTCACCAACGGCGTGCACGTGCCGTCCTGGGTGGATCCCGAGCTGACCAAGCTGGCCAGGGAAAAGTTCGGCGTGGAAACGGTCCACGACCGCGACTGGAGCCGCGCCTACGAGATCAGCGACCAGGACCTGTGGGATCTGCGCCGGCGCCTGCGCTCGAACCTGATAACCGACGTCCGGCGGCGGGTGCGGTCCGCATGGCGCAAGCGCGGGGCCACTAACCCCGAGCTGGCGTGGACCGAGAACGTCCTGGACCCCGACGTCCTGACCATTGGATTTGCCCGCCGCGTCCCCACCTACAAGCGCCTGACCCTGATGCTGCGGGATCCCGTCCGGCTGAAGGCGCTGCTGCTGCATCCCACGCATCCCATCCAAGTGGTGGTCGCGGGCAAGTCGCATCCTGCCGATGAACAGGGGAAGCGGATGATCCAGGACCTCGTCCGGTTCACTGACGATCCCGAGGTGCGGCACCGGATCGTGTTCCTACCCAACTACGACATCGCCATGGCCCGCACCCTGTTCCCGGGCTGTGACGTCTGGCTGAATAATCCGCTGCGGCCGCTGGAGGCCTCCGGCACCTCCGGCATGAAGTCAGCGATCAACGGCGGCCTGAACCTTTCCGTCCTGGACGGCTGGTGGGACGAAATGTTCGACGGCGACAACGGTTGGGCCATCCCCTCGGCGAATCCCACCAAGGGTGCGTACACCCGGGAGATGTACGACCCGGACCAGCGCGATGATCTGGAAGCCTCGGCGCTCTATGACCTGTTGGAGAATTCCGTCACGCCCCTGTTCTACGGCAAGGAACCCCCCGCCTCCGCCGGCGCCGCGGGCCCGTCCGACGCCCCGTCCGGGGCCCTGCCGAGTGAGTGGCTCGAAATGGTCAAGCACACGCTCGCCGACCTCGGGCCCGCAGTATCGGCGAACCGCATGCTGCGCGAATATGTGAACCGGTTGTACCGCCCGGCCGGGCAGTCCGGGCGCGCCGCGTCCGCTGACAACTTCGCCGCGGCCAAGGACCTGGCCGCCTGGATCACCCGGATCCGCGACGGCTGGTCCGGGGTTTCGGTGGAGCATGTGGATTCGATCGGCATCACCGACGATCCGCAGATCGGCGACCAGCTCACGGTGCAGGCCTACGTGTCCCTGGGGTCCCTGCGCCCGGAGGACGTCAGCGTGGAAGTGGCCTACGGCAAGGCGCTGGAAAACGACCAGCTCAGCGACCCCCGCACCACGGAACTGGACCAGGCGGAGGATCTGGGGTCCGGGCGGCACCTCTTTTCGGGCACCATCGGCATTGAGCACGCCGGCCCCTTCGGCTACACCGTACGGGTCCTCCCGGTGCACCCGGGCCTGGCTTCCAAGGCCGAGCTGGGCCTGGTGGCCAACGCCTAGGCGCGGTAGAGGCTGACGGAGTTGGCGGGGAGGACGTCCTTCTCGCCGCCGCGGCGCTGTCCACCGGTGCGCGCCTGCGCGTCGGCGGCAGTGCTGAGCAGCAATTCGTACGAGTGGTCTTCGTCGCGGACGGCGCCCGAGCCGCGCAGCGCCTGCGCATCCGGCAGGACGATGTCCGTGTCTTCCAGCGACCCGTTCAGCACAAACAGGCCGTTGAGCTCCCCGGCAGGCGAGCCGACCAGCAGCTGGACCACCCGGGTGCCGGGATCCTGCCACTTGTCCTGCGCCATGGGCTGCCCGTCTGCGTCGAACCAGAGCAGCGAGGTTCCCCGCGAGTCGGCGGGGAACCGGTACGGCTGGGAGGCCAGGAAATACTGCCGCAGGCGCAGGAGCGTGCGCGTGAACTCCAGCATCCGCTCCGCCTCCGGGTCCAGGTCCCAGTGCAGCCAGGTGAGGGGGCCGTCCTGGCAGTACGCGTTGTTGTTGCCCTGCTGGGTGCGTCCCAGCTCGTCGCCGGCAGTAATCATCGGAACGCCCAGGGACATCAGCAGCGTGGCCATGAGGTTCCGTGCGGTCTGGGCACGCCGGACAGCTATCTGTTCGTCGGCTGCCGGGCCCTCTGCTCCGTGGTTGTAGCTGCGGTTTTCGCTGTTTCCGTCCCGGTTTCCTTCGCCGTTGGCCTCGTTGTGCTTGTGTTCATACGCCGTGAGGTCCGCGAGGGTAAACCCGTCGTGGGCGGTAACCAGGTTAATCGAGGACAGCGCGGTGCGGCCGGAGCCGGCGAAAAGGTCGGCGGAACCGGCCAACGATCCGGCAATCCGGGCCACGGAGCCGCCCGTGCCGCCGGCTGCCAGTGCCGCCTGGTCCCGCAGCCAGAAGTCCCTGGTGGTATCCCGGAACCGGTCGTTCCAGTCAGCCCAGCCCGGCGGGAAGTTGCCGGTCTGCCAGCCGTCCGGCCCAATGTCCCAGGGTTCGGCAATCAACTTGATTTCGTTCAGCGCGGGGTCCGCCGCCAGAGCGATGAGGAAGGGGTGCCGCCGGTCAAACGCGCCGTCGGCGCCGCGGCAGAGCGCAGGAGCCAAATCGAACCGGAAACCGTCCACCTGGTACTCCTGCACCCAGTGGCGCAGCGAGTCCAGGGCCATTTGAATGACCCGCGGCTCACTGAAGTCCAGGGTGTTGCCGCAGCCGGTGGTATCGACGTAACGTCCTTCGCCGTCGTGGCGGTAGTAGCGTTCGTCGCCGAGCCCCCGCCAGCTCAGCGGCGGCTGGTCCCGGGTTCCTTCGGCCGTGTGGTTGTACACCACGTCCAGGAGAACCTCGAGGCCGCCCTCGTGCAGGGACTTGACCATGCCCTTGAACTCGTCCTGCACGGCCTTGGCGCCGGCGGCCTGCGCGGCCCGGGTGGCGTACCCGGCGTGCGGCGCGAAGAAGCCCAGGGTGTTGTAGCCCCAGTAGTTGCCCAGTCCCAGCTTCCGCAGGTGCTCCTCATCGGTGTGGAAGTGGACCGGCAGCAGCTCCACGGAGGTAATCCCCAGCCGCTGGAGGTAGTCCACCATGACCGGATGCCCAAAGCCCGCGTACGTGCCCCGAAGCTCCTCGGGGATCCCGGGATGGAGCATGGTCTGTCCGCGGACGTGCGCCTCGTAGATGACGGTGTCGCGCCAGGGAATGTGCGGTTGCCGCGAGGAACCCCAGTCAAAAGCGGAGTCGACGTGCACGGAGAAGTACAGCGGCACGTCGCCGGAGACCGGAATCTCGTCAATGCCGCGCCCGTACGGATCCAGCAGCAGCTGGAAGGTGCCCGGCTCCCCGGGCACCTCCTTCCCCTGCGGCCAGAACCCGTAGCGGCCGCCATGGGACAGGCCCGTGACGCGCCCGTGGTGGATGCCCGCGACATACTCGCCCAGGGGCTCCGAGGTCCAGATCCCCGGAGCCTTCTCGAAATAGACGTCGACGCCGGCAAGCCCCGGCGCATAGACGGAGACGTTAACGGTTCCCGGCACTTCATCGACGCCGGGAACCGAAGTCCTCACGCCCAAGGGGAACGGCCGGGAAGCGCGCCGCGCGGCGGCTTGGCCCTGCGGAATACTGGTCAGGTCTGCCATGCTGCCTCTCGGACTGCTCCGCTGCGGTTTAGGCGGAACGCTGCCGTGAAATCTCGTACAGGCTGATGCCCACCGCCATGGAAGCATTCAGCGATTCCATGGCCGAATCGATGGGAATGGACACGATCTGGTCGCAGTTTTCGCGGACCAGGCGGGACAGGCCCTTGCCTTCGGAACCCACAACGATGCAGATCGGATCCTTGGCCAGGACAATGTTCGGCAGCGACACGTCGCCGTCGCCATCCAGGCCGAGCACGAAGATGCCCATTTTCTTGAAGGCCTTCAACGCACTGTTCAGGTTGCCGGCGCGGGCGACCGGCACGCGGACGGCTGCGCCTGCGCTGGTCTTCCAGGCGGAGGCGGTCATGCCCACGGCCCGGCGTTCCGGCACGATGACGCCGTGCGCGCTGAACGCTGATGCGGAGCGGATGATCGCGCCGAGGTTGCGCGGGTCGGTGATGCCGTCCAGCGCCACGAACAGCGGGGCGTTGCGGATGTGCCCCTTCCTCCAAGCCTCGATGGTTTCCTGGGCCAGGTCCATGGGATCGGCGTAGTCATACGGCGGGATCTGCAGGACAAGGCCCTGGTGCACGGCCTCGTTGGTCATGCGGTCCAGCTCGGGCTTGTGGGTCTCCATGACGGGCAGGCCGCGGTCGGCCGCCATCTTCAGGGATTCGCGGACGCGGTCGTCCATGTCGATCCGCACGGCCACATGCAGGGCCTTGGCGGGGATGCCGGCGCGCAGTGCCTCCACGACGGAGTTGCGGCCGGTGACGACTTCCTCAGCCACCTTGCCGCGGACGTTGGTGCCGCTGCGGCCACCGGCTGCGCGGGTGTCGCCGCCGCGCTTGGCTGCCGAGCGCTCGGCAAGCTGCTTGTTCTTGAATGCCTTGTGGTAGGGGCGCTCTTCAGCCTTGGGTGTGGGTCCTTTACCCTCAAGAGCCTTGCGGCCCAATCCACCGGTGCCCCCGCTGGGGCCCTTTTTGGCTTTACGCATTGCGCCGGGACGTCCGTTGTTGGCCATCGATTACACCTTAAACCTAGAAGAAAGCATTACTTCTAGTTTACGCAGGCTCCCGGGCCGCCGCTGCACACGCGTTGGGAGTGTACTCCCAAAGCTAAATCAGGCCCTAACCGGGGCCTGGTTCCGGATCTCCGTTCAGCCCGCGGCCAGGGTCCAGCTGGCCCCGTCCGGGGTGTCCTCCACTGTGATGCCGGCCGCGGCCAGTGAATCCCGGATGGCGTCGGCGCGGGCCCAGTCCTTCGCGGCGCGGGCGGCGCGCCGCTCTTCCAGCTGCGCCTGGATCAAGGTGTCCAGCGCCCGGTGCTCGGGCCCGGCGGAGCGTGCGGGCTGCTGCACGGCGTCGAGTCCCAGTGCCGCGGTCATGGTGAGCACCGCGTGCAGGGCCTCCCGGGCCGCTGCAACATTTCCCTCGGCAAGTGCCGTGTTGCCGGCGCGGACCGTTTCGTGCAGGACGGCGAGGGCCTGCGGCACATTGAGGTCATCGTCCATCGCCTCGGCGAAGGCCGCCGGCATGGAACCGCTGCTCGGGACGAAGCCGGAGTCGCCGGTGCCGTGAACCCTGGCCCGGGCCTTGCTGATGAAGGTGTCGATGCGCTCGACGGCGGCCGCGGCTTCCTGCAGGGAGGTGGGCCGGTAGTCCAGCACGGACCGGTAGTGGGCCTGGCCCAGGTAATAGCGCACCACTCGCGGTGAGGCCTCGCGGAGCATTTCCGCGGGGCTGACCGTGTTGCCGATGGATTTGGACATCTTCTCGCCCTCGAAGGTGACCATGCCGTTGTGCATCCAGAAATTGGCGAAACCGTCGCCGGCCGCCTGCGACTGCGCCATCTCGTTCTCGTGGTGCGGGAAGCGCAGGTCCAGGCCCCCGCCGTGGATGTCGAACTGCGGGCCGAGGTACTTCGTGACCATGGCCGAGCACTCCAGATGCCAGCCCGGGCGGCCCTTGCCCCAGGGGCTGTCCCATGCCGCGGTTTCGGGCTCGCCCTCCTTGTGGCCCTTCCACAGCGCAAAGTCGCGCGGGTCGCGCTTGCCGCGGGGGCCGGCGTCGGGCGCTGCCTGCATGTCGTCAATGTTCTGCCGGGTCAGTGAGCCGTACTTGTTCCAGGACCGGACATCGAAGTAGACGTCGCCGGACTCGTCCAGCGCGGGGTAGGCGTGGCCGGCGTCGATGAGGCGGCTGATGAGCGTGTGCATTTCCGGAATGTGGCCGGTGGCGCGGGGCTCGTAGGTGGGCCGCTGCACGCCGAGGGTGTCGTAGGCTGCTGCGAATTCCTGCTCAAAGCGGTAGGCCAGCGCCCACCACGGCTCGTCGGGAACAACGCCGGCCGACGATTCGGCGCCCACCGAGTCCGCGGCCTTGGCCAGGATCTTGTCGTCGATGTCGGTGACGTTCCGGACCGTGGTGACGCGGAAGCCGCGCCACTGCAGCCACCGGGTGAGCTGGTCGAACACAATGGCGGAGCGGATGTGGCCCACGTGCGGCATGCCCTGGACGGTGGCGCCGCAGTAGTACAGGCTCACCTCGCCCTCCTTCAGGGGAACGAAGTCGCGGACCTGCGCAGTTGCGGTGTCATAGAATCTCAAGCTCACCGCTCTAGGCTATCGCGCCTTCCGAGCCGCGCCGGGCCTTCTATGACGCAAAGGTACCCTCGACCCGCACGACGACGGCGGTTGCCACCGCGGCGATGCCCTCGCCGCGGCCGGTGAAGCCGAGGCCGTCGGTGGTGGTGGCCGAGACGCTGACCGGGGCTTGGGCCGCTCCGCTCAGGATTGCTTCGGCTTCGGCGCGGCGCGGCGCGAACTTGGGCCGGTTGCCGATCAGCTGGACAGCAATGTTGCCGATCTCGAATCCCGCACCGCGGACGATCCGTGCCGCTTCCGCCAACAGGGTGGTGCCCGAGGCGCCGGCATATTCGGGCCGGTCGGTGCCGAAGTGGGTGCCCAGGTCACCGAGTCCGGCTGCGGAGAACAGTGCGTCGGCCGCGGCGTGGGCCACCGGGTCGCCGTCGGAGTGGCCGGCCAGGCCGCGCTCGCCGTCCCAAAGGACTCCTGCCACCCACAGCGGGCGCGGGGCGTCGTCGGGCGCGAAGGCGTGAACGTCAACGCCGACGCCGGTGCGGGGAAGGTTCACAGCTGCCATCAGTCAGTCCTTGGAGTTGTCGGAATTGCGGGCCAGCACCGCTTCGGCCAGCAGGAGGTCGAGCGGGGTGGTGATCTTCAGCGAAAGCTCTGACCCCTCAACGACGTACACCGGTGTTCCCAGTGATTCGGCCAGCATCGCGTCGTCGGTCACGGCTGCGGCGCGGGCTTCGTCGAATTCCCGGGCAGCGTGATGGGCGCGGCGCAGCAGGGCGGCGTCGAAACCCTGCGGCGTCTGCACGGCGCGGAGCGTGGAGCGGTCGGGGGTGCCGGTGACCACGCGCGCGGCCATGCCGGCCTGTTCGGGGGCAGTGGCTGCCGTGGTCTTTACCGTGTCGGTCACGGCCACAGCGGGGATGACAGCGGCGGCGCCGGCCGCCAGCGCGGCAGCCACCCGCCGGAAGACCTCCGGCGGCGTCAGCGCCCGTGCCGCGTCATGGACCAGGACCGCGTCGAGGTCCGGAGGAAGGGCCTGCAGGGCGGCCCGGACGGAATCGGCGCGGGTGGCACCGCCGTCGACCACGGTCAGGGTGCCGGTGGCCCCGGCATCTCGGCACAGGGACCGCATGACGGTGTCACCTGCCGGCACGGCAACGCTGATCGCTGCGGCGATCCCGGAGGCCTCGATTCCGCGGAGGGCGTGGGTAAGGAGGGCGGCGCCGGCCAGCGGCACCTGGGCCTTGGGGATGCCGTAGCCCAGCCGCTGCCCCGATCCGCCTGCTACGAGGATGACGCCGATCCGCTGCTCGCGGGAAACTGTTGAAGACACCCCTTCAGCCTAGTGCCCGGCGAAAGCGCCGGTTAAAAGCAGGCTGCTTAAAGACAAAATGCCGGCCCCGAAGGACCGGCAGCGTGCCGTGGTGCTGCTTTGTTCGATGACGCCGTGCGGTTAGCTTGCCAGAACTTTGTCCAGGACAACTGCGGCCTGGTCTTCGTCCGTCTTTTCAGCCAGTGCCAGTTCCGAAATCAGGATCTGGCGGGCTTTTGCGAGCATGCGCTTTTCTCCTGCAGAAAGGCCGCGGTCGTGGTCGCGGCGCCAGAGGTCACGCACAACCTCGGCCACCTTCACCACGTCACCGGACGCAAGCTTCTCCAGGTTTGCCTTGTACCGGCGGGACCAGTTGGTGGGCTCTTCGGTGAGCTCGGCACGCAGCACATCAAACACGTGCTCCAAGCCTTCCTTGCCCACTACGTCGCGCACTCCAACGAGATCGACGTTCTCAGCCGGTACTTCTATGGTCAGATCACCCTGTGCCACCTTAAGCTTGAGATACATCTTCTCTTCGCCCTTGATGGTCCGCATCTTGATCTCTTCGATCTTCGCGGCACCGTGGTGAGGATAAACAACTGTTTCGCCAACCTCAAAAACCATGTGGACTTTCCCCTTTCCCAGCCTCCAGTTTACCATGGGCGCGACACGCCGAGAAGAGTTTTCGCAGGTCAGGTACCGGATCGTGACCCGCGTAGGTAGTATTCGGCCCTCGGTCCGCATTCCCACCTGCGGCGATGTCTCTGCGGAGGTGTCTTTCACATACCTCCGCGGGGGCATGAAAATCCAACATTTTGGCTCTTTGCCGATAGGCTAGGCACAAAAGATAGCCGCAGGTCGCGAGACCGCAACACCCCAGGAGTTTTGTGCTGTGAGATTCACACCCAAGAACCGTGCGCAGCGAGCTGCTGCCGCCGGTGTAATTGCGCTGGCCGTACTGGGAGTCTCCAGCTGCAGCGCAGTGAACGAGCAGGCAACGGTACGCGAGTACTCGCCTTCGGACGGCATCGTCGAAAATGTCGGTGAAGTTGAGCTGCGGAACATCCTGGTGGTCAGCAACGGCGACGGCGAAGCCGGCCGTCTGCTCGGCACCGTGGTGAACGCTTCTCCCGAAGCCGTGGACTTTTCACTGGCCCTGGGCGGAACCACGCTGACGTGGAACATCGGCGCCGGAGACAAAGTGGTCTTCGAGGACACTCCCTCCTCCGAGGTAACGGTTCCCAACGTCGACACGCTGCCCGGCACGGGCCTGCGGGCGGACGCCAGCAACGGCACGGAGACCGTGGACCTGGACGTTCCCGTTGTTGACGGCACCCTTGAGTCCTACCGCGAGTACCTGCCGACGCCGGCCGGAACGCCGTCGGACATGGCCACCATGCTTCCGTCGGACCAGGCTGACACTGAGCAGGACACCGGCGCCGACACGGGCGTGGCGACGGAACCGGCCGCGTCGCACTAACCGGCCCAGGCCGGTGGCGCGGCGCGAAGCCCGCATCACCGCAGCGAACTCAGGTAGAGGGACCCGGCTCAGCCGGGTCCCTCTTTCTGTGGGCCGCATTCCTCGGGGCCGCATTCCTGTGGGCCGAAGAACTTATGCGTGAGTTTCAGGATCAGGTTTCAAATTTGTACCCCAGACCGCGCACTGTCACCAGGTACCGGGGCAGGGACGGATCCGGCTCGATCTTTCCGCGCAGGCGTTTGACGTGCACGTCGAGGGTTTTCGTGTCACCCACGTAGTCGGCGCCCCAGATCCGTTCGATCAGCTGGCCGCGGGTCATAACGCGGCCGGAGTTGCGCAGGAGCATCTCCAGCAGCTCGAACTCCTTCAGGGGCAGCGGGGTGTCGACGCCGTTGACGGTCACAACATGCCGGTCCAGGTCCATGCGCACCGGCCCGGCCTCCACGGTGGGCCCCGTGAGGTCGCCGCCGTCGCTGCGACGCCGAAGAACAGCCCGGATCCGGGCCAGCAGCTCCCGTGAGCTGTACGGCTTGGTGACGTAGTCGTCGGCGCCGATTTCCAGGCCCACCACCTTGTCGATCTCCCCGTCCAGGGCAGTCAGCATAATGACCGGAACGTCGGAGCGCTGGCGGATCTGCCGACAGACCTCGGTGCCCGGCTGGCCCGGCAGCATCAGGTCCAGCAGGATTAGGTCTGCGCCGTGCCGGTCGAACTCGATGACGGCGTCGGCGCCGTTGTCCACCACGCGGACGTCGAAGCCCTCCCGTCCCAGCAGGTAGGACAGAGGATCGCTGAAGGATTCCTCGTCTTCGACAATCAGGATGCTGCTCAAGCGCTGACTCCTTGTTCGTGTATGTCTCCGCCGGCCGGCGGAGACACCCTGCTGGATCTGGGCCCTGCCGGGGCGCGGTCCTGCAACCGGGCCGGAGGCGTCTCTGCGGACTCCATTTCCGGCAGCCGCACGGTGAACGTTGACCCCTGCCCCGGCTGGGACCAGAGGTTTATTTCGCCGCCGTGATTGGACACCACATGTTTGACGATGCTCAGTCCCAGGCCGGTTCCGCCGGTGTGCCGGGACCGTGCGCTGTCGATGCGGTAGAAGCGTTCGAAGATCCGCTCCTGGTCTTCGGGGTGGATTCCCGGCCCCTGATCGGTGACGGCCACCTGCGCCATGCCGTCCCGGGAGCGCAGCCCCACGCCCACCCGACTGCCGGCGGGCGCGTAGCGGATCGCGTTGTCGATCAGGTTGCGGAAGGCAGTGGTGAGCATCTTCGCGTCCCCGTAGACGGACCCTTCAACGGAGCCGCCGACGACGACGGTGGTGTTCCGGTTCTCGGCGGGCAGCCGGTTGGCTTCGACGGCGTCGGCGACAAGCTGGTTGATGTCCACCTCGCGGGCCCGGTCCACCATGTCGGTGCTCTGCAGGCGCGACAGTTCGATGATGTCCTGCACCAGGGCCGTGAGCCGAGCAGACTCCTTGCTCATTCTGGCGGCAAAGCGGCGCACCGCCTCCTCATCTCCGGCAGCGTCGTCCAGGGCTTCGGCGAGCAGTGAGATGGCGCCGACGGGGGTCTTCAGCTCGTGCGACACGTTGGCAACAAAGTCGTTGCGGACTTCCTCGGTGCGCGCGATTTCGGTGCGGTCGTCCGCCAGGATGAGGATGTATTCCTCCCCCACGGTGGCCACCCTGACCTGCAGAATGGTGCTGCCCTGGCCCAGCGGGCCGCGCTGCAGCTCCAGTTGCCGCTCTTCGATGACGCCGTCGCGGCGAACGCGGCCCGTCATCTCCAGCAGCTCGGGCGGAACCAGCGTGTGCCCGCGGACCAGGCCGAAGGCGTAGGCGCCGGGACTGGCCCGGATCACGCCGTCGACCGCGTCAACCACAATGTAGGCGCGCCCGATGACGGCCAGCACCTCGGCGGCTCCGTCAGGGATGGCCGGGTCGTCTTCGGCGGCCAGCTCCCGGCGCTGATGCCGGCTGGCCACATACGCGAGCACACCGGACACTCCCACGGCCAGGCCGAGGATCCCGGCAACCAAGCCCAGCAATACAGGATTCACTCTCCTAGCTTAGGCTGACCGGCGAGACCCGGGAGGACCCGCGGTGGCATAAGTCCCTGCGTTAAACTAACGTTCATCTGAAGATGCCCAACGGTTAACCCTCAACTGAAATCCTGCCAATGCGGCCGTGACAAGCAGCTGCAGGGACGTTGGACGAGTGCTGCATAAGTGAAAGGACCCGAAGTGCGTAAGGTTTTCCAAGCCGAGCTTCATCAGATTGGCGAAGAGCTGACCCAGATTTCCGAGCTCGTCACCGAAGCGATGCAGAAAGCCACCCTCGCCTTCGAAGGTGCTGACACCGAGCTGGCGCAGGATGTCATCGCCGCCGATGCCCGGATTGATTTCCTCCAGAATGACCTCGACGAACGCGCCATCGACGTCCTCGCCCTGCAGGGGCCGGTCGCCAGTGACCTGCGCATGATTGTTGGATCCCTGCGGATGAGTGCATCGCTGGAACGGATGGGTGACCTCGCCCGGCACATCGCCCAGCTGGCCCGCCTCCGCTACCCCGAGCACGTGGTTCCGGATCCCATGGTGGAAACCTTCAGCGAGATGGCCCGCCTGGACATCCGCATTTCCGAGCTGCTCACCGAGCTTCTGGAAACACGGAATCTGGACCTGAGCGTTGAAATCTACGCCTGCAACTCCCGGATCAATGAGCTCCATGCCAGTGTTTTCAAGGCCGTGGCCGCACCCGATTGGCAGGTGTCGGCGGTCAGCACCGTGGACCTGACCCTGGCCAGCCGCTACTTTGAACGCTTCGCCGACCACGGCGTCTCCGTGACGCGCAAGGTGAACTATTTGGTCACCGGCGAGTGGCAGCCGATGTCGGAGTCCAGCCGCTAGGTTCCGCCAGCACGTTCAGCAAAGAGTTTCAAAGACTAAGGGCGGCCCCGCGGGGCCGCCCTTAGTCTTTGCTGTGCTTACCGGTGCGGGAGCTTACTTCTTCTTGCCCTGGTTGGCCACGGCCTGGATGGAGGCGGCTGCGGCTTCCGGATCCAGGTAGGTGCCGCCGGCCTTGACCGGCTTCAGGTTCTCGTCCAGTTCATAAACCAGCGGAATGCCGGTGGGAATGTTGACGGCCGCGATGTCCGTGTCGCTGATGCCGTCCAGGTGCTTGACCAGGGCGCGCAGCGAGTTGCCGTGGGCGGCGATCATGACCGTCTTGCCGGCCTTGATGTCCTGTGAGATGTCGGACTCCCAGTAGGGCAGGAAGCGCTCGAGAACATCCTTGAGGCACTCGGTGCGGGGCAGCTCGTCCGAAGCCAGGTCCGCATACCGGGGATCGTGGGCCTGGGAAAACTCGCTGTCGTCAGGCAGGGGCGGCGGCGGGGTGTCGTAGGAGCGGCGCCACAGCATGAACTGTTCTTCACCGTACTCAGCGAGGGTCTGTGCCTTGTCCTTGCCCTGGAGCGCACCATAGTGACGCTCATTCAGGCGCCAGCTGCGCTTCACATCGATCCAGATGCGGTCAGCAGCACCCAGGGCGATGTTGGCCGTGTTGATGGCCCGCTGAAGACGCGACGTGTAGAGGATGTCAGGCAGGATGTCGGCCTCCACCAGCAGCTCGCCGCCGCGGAGGGCTTCGGCCCGGCCCAGGTCCGTCAGATCCACGTCCACCCAGCCGGTGAACAGGTTCTTCTCATTCCATTCGCTCTGGCCATGGCGCAGAAGGATCAGTTTGTAAGTCATATAAGTCATGGTAACGGAGGACCCGGGACCGGGGCAGGCCGGTGACCGCCCCTGGCGCTCCGCCGGCGCCGTTCCAGTCACCGCCCGGCCGTGACAGGCGCCGGCGCCGCCGGCAGTGTCCGGAGAAGTGTTCGCCGAGCCGTAATATTGTTTGGTGAAAAAGCCGCAAAAACCCGTAGGAAATGTGACCAGGGGCACTACAAACCCGAACCGGTTGCGGCGTGTGGATCGATGGCTTGCCGGTCCGCAGGGCTGGAGGCTGAGGCGCGCCGCGGACCCGCTCATCATTGACCTCGGTTACGGCGCCGCCCCCACCACCGCCGTTGAACTCCACACCCGGCTGGGCCGCATCCGCCCGGATGTCGACGTCGTGGGCATTGAAATCGATCCGGCGCGGGTGCGCTCAGCGAAATCGCTGGAGCGGGAAGGCCTGTCGTTTCGGCAGGGCGGATTCGAACTGCCGGTGGACGGACGGCGGCCGGTCATGGTCCGCGCGTTCAACGTCCTGCGCCA
Organism: Arthrobacter sp. zg.Y820; assembly: GCF_030125555.1. Lineage (NCBI taxonomy): Bacteria > Bacillati > Actinomycetota > Actinomycetes > Micrococcales > Micrococcaceae > Arthrobacter > Arthrobacter sp. zg.Y820. The sequence continues at coordinate 20,366 of NZ_JASKLX010000015.1, read as the reverse complement.
GTATTCCGAAGACGAATACGGCGCCCATTGGGACATGGTCCGGTCCCGGCTCGCTGCCGGAGGCATTTTCGTGGACGGAACCTGCGACGAAATCGGCAGGCGCTCCACGTGGGTTGAACTGGACTCAACCGGGCCGCTGTCGCTGAGCATCTCGCTGCGGTTCGGCGCGTTCGCGCTGCCTTCGGATGTGGCGGAGCGGCTGCCCAAGGCACTGATTCACCGCAACGTTCCGGGAGAGAAAATCCATGCCCTCCTGCAGGCCATGGACCAGTCATGGCTGCTGGCGGCTCCGCAGGCCTCCTACGGCAACCGGCAGCGCTGGCTCGCCATGTGTGCTGACCTGCGTGCGTCGGGCTGGCCGCTGCTGACGGGTCCGGCCCGCTGGCGCCTGGGGGAAATCACCGTCGCCTGGGACGCCGTCGAGCCTGCCTGAAGCGGGGGCACTGCCTGACGCAGCTATCCCCCTTGGCGCGGGGCTACCAGCGGTTGTACGGGCCCGAGGAGCCTCGGCCGGAACCGCCGATGGACGGCTTGACGTCGGCCAGGTAGACGCTGGCCGCGACAAGGCCGGCCAGGGTGAAGGGCAGGAGGGATCCGGGACTGAGCGTGCCCAGTATTCCCACTGCCGCCGCTCCTCCCGTCAGGCCCAGCCAAAAACCCTTGGTGCGCTTGCCGGCGGCGTCGAACGCGGCAGGCTTGCGCCGGACCGCATCGGACAGCGCCCAAAGAGCCATCACCAGCGTGGCCAGGCCCAGGGCTTGGTAGAACAGGGGCTCAAGGAGGAAGACGTAGATCACGGTTTCAGCCTACCGCGCCAGCGCCTGGGACAGGTCCGACCAGAGGTCTTCGGCGTGCTCGATGCCCACCGACAGCCGCAGCAGGTTTTCCGGCACCGACACGGGCTCTGCGGGTTGGCGGCGGCGCCGCTCAATCAGCGACTCCACTCCGCCCAGTGAGGTGGCCGGAAGCCACAGCCGGACGTTTTCCGCCACAGCTTCCGCCGCCGCCGCTCCGCCGGCCACCTCGATGCAGATGATGGATCCGAATCCGTCCATCTGCTTGGCTGCCCGCGCATGGCCGGGGTCGCCCGGCAGCCCGGGGTACCGGACCGCTTCCACCGCTGGATGCTCGAGCAGCCGCTGCGCCAGAATCCCGGCGGTGGCCTGCGAGCGCTCCACCCGAAGTGCCAGGGTCCGCAGCCCCCGCAGCGCCAGCCATACCTCGAACGGGCCGCCCACGGATCCGTGCAGCGAACGGTAGCTGTGCAGGCGGTCGCGCAGCTCTCCGTCGGAGGTGGCCAGCGCTCCGAGCACCACGTCGGAGTGCCCGGCGAGGTACTTCGTGACCGAGTGGAGGACGACGTCGGCACCGAGCTCCAGCGGGCGGGTCACCAGGGGTGTGGAAAAGGTGTTGTCGGCAACCACCACGGCGCCGACGTCGCGGGCGGCCCGGGCCAGCACGTCGATTTCAGCGACCTCCAGCATGGGATTCGTGGGGCTTTCAATCCACAGCATGCTGGCGGGCGCCCCGGCGGCCCCGGCACCGTCCGAACCGTTGAGCGCTGCCACCACCTCGTTGGTGTCCGCGATATCCACGGTGCGGACGGTAAACCGGCCGGTGGCTGCCTCCCCGGCGGCAAGGAGCAGGGAACCCTGATAGCTGTGCCGGGGCATCACCAGGGTTCCGCCCACCGGAACCAGGGAGAGGGCCGCCGCCACCGCCGCGAGTCCCGAGGAGTAGACCAGCGCCGGAAGGGCCGCGCCCTCGAGCTCGGACAGTGCCTCCTCAAACGGATCCCAGGTGGGGTTGGAAAAGCGGCCGTACACACGGTCTCCGGGCGCGGGCGTCCCGGTGCCGTGGAAGGTCGAGGAGAGCACGATCGGCGGGTTGACCGGCGCATCCGGCTCACGCGCCGGACGACCGGCGGAAACTGCGACGGTCTCGCGGGAGAGATTCGCGGAGGAATGGCTTTTCGGCTCAGGACTCATCTGTTCAGCGTAGTGCCCTGCCGAAACGCGGGGCCAATGTGTCGCCGGCCGAACTGGGTAGGCTAGACGGGTGAGTATTTCGAATTCTTCCGCCCGCCGGCCAGGCCTGTTCATTACCTTCGAAGGCGGCGACGGAGCCGGCAAATCGACGCAGGCCGAAAAGCTCACTGCCGCGCTGCAGTCGACCGGCCGGTCCGTGGTCCGCACCCGCGAACCCGGCGGCACCCCGGTGGGCGAGCAACTGCGCTCGCTGGTGCTGGAGCACGGCAACGGCGAGATCGACGCGCGCACCGAGGCCCTGATCTTCGCCGCCTCCCGGGCCGCACACGTGACCCAGGTGATCCGGCCGGCCGTGGAACGCGGAGACGTGGTGGTGTGTGACCGGTTCATCGACAGTTCAGTGGCCTATCAGGGGTCGGGACGTTCCCTGGGCACCGAGGACGTCCGGCAGCTGAACGTCTGGGCCACGGAGGGCTTTGCCCCCGACCTGACCGTGCTGCTCGATGTTGACCCCGGGCAGGGCAGGCTGCGGCGCACCGCAAATCAGGCAACCGAGGACCGGATGGAATCCGAACCCGATGCCTTCCACCTGCGCATCCGCCGCACCTTCCTGGAACAGGCCCAAAACGATCCCGCACGCTACCTGGTGCTCGACGCCGCCCGGCCGGTGGATGACCTGGCCGCCGCCATCCTGGTCCGGGTGCAGGAGCTGTTGCCGTGAGTGTCTGGGATGATCTTCAGGGCCAGGCCCCGGTGGTCGACCAGCTGCGCCGCGGTGCCGCCCAGGCAACCCCCAACCACGCCTGGCTGTTCACCGGCCCGCCGGGTTCCGGCCGGTCCAATGCGGCCCGGGCCTTCGCCGCTGCCCTGTTGTGCGATTCCCCGGATCCGGCGCTGCGCGGCTGCGGAGAGTGCAAGGCCTGCCGCACGGCGATGGCGGGGTCCCATGCCGACGTCACGTCCGTCACGACGGAGAAGGTGACCATCAGCATTGTGGAGGCCCGGGAGCTGGTGCGGAAGGCCCAGGACAAGCCCTCCACCGGCCGCTGGCGCGTCATCATTGTCGAAGACGCCGACCGCATGCAGGAACGCAGCACCAATGTGCTGCTCAAAGCGATCGAAGAGCCGCCGCCCCGCACCATCTGGCTGCTGTGCGCACCCAGCCCGGGCGACGTCCTGGTCACCATCCGCTCGCGCTGCCGTGCAGTGAGCCTGCGCCTGCCTCCCGTGGAGGACGTGGCGGATCTTTTGGTGCGCCGCGACGGCATTGATCCTGATATTGCCCGCGAGGCGGCCCGGGCCGCGCAGAGCCACATCGGCATCGCCAAGCGGCTGGCCACCGACGAGGGCGCCCGCAGCCGGCGCGCATCCATCGTGCGGCTGCCGCTGTCCCTGCGCAACGTCTCCGGCGCCATGAAGGCCGCCGCCGACCTGGTGGCCCTGGCCGAAGCCGAGGCCACCAGTTCCTTCGAGCAGCGCGACGCCGCCGAGAGGGCGTCGCTGCTGGCTTCCCTCGGCGCACCGGAAACCGGCACTGTTCCGCCGTCGATCCGCGGCCAGGTGAAGCGGCTGGAGGAGGACCAGGCGCGACGGGCCAAACGGTCCAAGAACGACTACTTTGACCGGGCGCTGACCGATCTGCTGTCCTTCTACCGGGACGTCCTCATGCTCCAGCTCGGCAGCGGAGCGCAGCTGGTCAACGAATCGCTGCGGCAGGAACTGACCGAGTATGCCTCGCACGGCTCGCCGGAGCAGACCCTGCTGCGCATGGAGGAGATCAACGTGGTCCGGCGGCGTCTGGTCTCCACCAACGTGGCGCCGCTGCTGGCCATCGAGGCCATGGCGGTTAGCCTGTTATAACCGCGCGGATTGGAATGTCCTCCTCGCCGGCACACCAGAAACTCCCATCCCATCAGGAGCAACGATGACCCCAGCCAGCCGCTTTCCCCGTCTCGCGCTGGCTGCAGCGTCCGCCGTCGTCGTCCTCGCGGGCATGACCGCGTGCACCGGAGACAGCGCACCGGACGACAGTGCTGAGCCGGCGCCGTCGACGTCGGCTGCCAGTCCGACCGCCGCTGCGGCGGATGTGATCGGCGACGTTCCCGAAGACCTGCTGCCGTATTACGGCCAGGAGGTCAGCTGGGGAGAGTGCGAAGCCAGTTTCGCCGGCGGGTTCCGCTGCGCCACGGTGGAGGTGCCGATGGACTACTCCGATCCGGACGGGAAGAGCATCGAGCTGGCCGTCATCCTGGCGGAGTCCGACGGCAGCGCGCAGGGAACCGTCCTGCTCAATCCCGGCGGCCCCGGCGGATCAGGCTACGACGTGGTCGCCGAGTCAGTGGACTTCGTGACCTCCGAGCGGCTGCGCGAGAACTTCAACGTCCTGGGCTTCGACCCCCGCGGCGTCGGCCGCTCCACGCCCGTGGAATGCCTGACCGACGCCGAGCTGGACGAGTCCCGCGCCGAGTACCTGGACCCCTCCACCCCGGCAGGCCTGGAGGCCTCCCGGGCCAGCGCGCAGGAGCTGGCCGACAAATGCGCCGAGAACTCCGGCGACCTGCTGGGCTTTGTGGACACGGTCAGTGCCGCCCGGGACATGGACATCCTGCGTGCCGTGGCCGGCGATTCCAAGCTGAACTATCTGGGGTTCTCCTACGGAACGTTCCTGGGCGCGACCTATGCCGAGCTGTTTCCGCAGAATGTCGGGCGCATGGTGCTCGACGGCGGACTCGACCCGGCAGCGAGCAACGAGGACATTACCTTGGGACAGGCCGCGGGCTTCGAAAAGGCCATCCGCGCCTATGTGGAGGACTGCCTGACCTCCGGCGACTGCCCGCTGTCGGGTACGCCGGAGCAGGCCGTCGAGACCATCCGCGCCCTGATCGCCTCCGTCGAGGCGAGCCCGATGACGGCGAAGGACGGGCGGGTGGTCACCGTTTCCACCTTCGTCAGCGGCTTCATCGTGCCGCTGTACAACGACCAGAACTGGCCCGCGCTGACGCAGGCCCTCGAAGCCGCGCTGAAGGGAGATCCCTCCCCCATGCTCCACCTGGCTGATCTCAGTGCCGACCGTGAGGCCGACGGAAGCTACGGCTCCAACACCACCGTGGCGTTCAGCGCCGTGAACTGCCTGGACTATCCGATGACCAGTGACGACGAACAGATGCGTCTGGACGCCAAGGAGCTTCGGGAAGCCTCGCCCACCATCGGCAAGTACCTGGGCTACGGCGGCATCACCTGCGAGGCGTGGCCGGCAGTTCCGGTCAACGAACCGCATGAGATCAAGGCTCCCGGTGCTGCCGACATGCTGGTCATCGGAACCACCGGAGATCCGGCCACTCCCTACGAGTGGTCGGTTGCCCTCGCCGAGCAGCTGGATTCGGCGACCCTGGTCACCTGGGAAGGCGAAGGCCACACCGCGTATGGCCGCGGCGACGAGTGCATCGCTGACACCGTGGACAGCTACTTCATCGACGGCACGGTGCCCGCCGACGACACCGTCTGTTCGTAGGATCAGCGGGGCCGGCGCGGACACCGCGTTTTGACCATCCGCCCCGCGGCATATAAAGTAGTTCCTTGTGGATTCTGGCCGTTAGCGGACAGCTGAAGCCCGCCTCCTTAGCTCAGTTGGTAGAGCGTCTCACTCGTAATGAGAAGGTCGCCAGTTCGATTCTGGCAGGAGGCTCCACAGAAAAAGCCCCTGGAAATTTCATTTCCAGGGGCTTTTTCGTTGCCCGCAGGCGGCCACCCGGCAGGAGGTGCTCGGCCCGGCCCGGGACGAGCACCTCCTGCCGGTTCGCGGGCCCGTCAGGCCGCGCGGGGTCTAGGCGAAGTCGGCAGTAGCCGGATCCGCGCCGTAGCGGGTGCCGTTGTCGAGCGCGTTGATGGCGTCGATGTCCTCATCCGAGAGCTTGAGGTTGAGGGATTCCCAGTTTTCCTGAATCCGGGACTCCGTCACGGACTTGGGGATCACGATGTTGCCCAGCGCCAGGTGCCAGGCGATGACCACCTGGGCCGGGGTGGCGCCGTCGTACTTGGCGGCGATCTCGACCAGCTTCGGGTCTTCCAGCAGGCCCTTGCCGGAGCCCAGCGGGGACCAGGACTCGTGCAGGATGTTGTGCTTGGCCTCGAAGGCGCGCAGTTCGGACTGGTTCAGGTAGGGGTGGGTCTCCACCTGGTTCAGCACGGGAACAACGCCGGTGGCGTCGATGATTTCCTGCAGCGCCTCAACGGTGAAGTTGCAGACGCCGATGGACTTCACACGGCCCTGCTTCTGCAATTCGATCAGGGCCTTCCAGGTGTCCACGTACTTGTTCTGCTTCGGCTGGAGCCAGTGGATCAGATACAGGTCCAGGGTTTCCAGGCCGAGGCGCTCCATCGAGGCGTCGAAGGCCTTCAGGGTTTCTTCGTAGCCCTGGTCGGCGTTCCACACCTTGGTGGTGATGAACATGTCTTCGCGGGGAACCGAGGTGGCGGCGATGGCACGGCCGACGCCGGCTTCGTTGCCGTAGATCTTGGCGGTGTCGATGTGGCGGTAGCCGGCGTCGAACGCCTGCCCCACTACGGTTTCCGCCACCGAATCCTCAACCTGCCACACGCCGTAGCCAAGCTGGGGAATGGTATTGCCGTCGTTGAAAGTCACAAGAGGTGATGTAGTCATTCGCCTATCCTTGCAAACGACCCGCGGAAATCAGCCTTCCGTGACAGCTCTATGCTGGACGCGAAAAAGCACAGACCTTATTCCCGTTTCGGAAACAAGTTTTTAGGATTTCCGCGGCGCCGCGAGGGCAGCCTTCAGGGCGAGTTCGGCCTCCAGGACGTCTTCGGTGACGAGCTGCGCACGCCGGTGCACGTTTTCCAGGCCGGCGGAGGCAAAGCCCCACCGTTCACCCTCCAACCGGGACATGGCCGCTGCTTCGGCCGTGGCCGCCAGCGAGTTGCCGCTGCGGGACAACGCCCGGTGCACAGCGATCAGGGCGCCGGGGATGTCCTGACCGTTGCTGGGCAGGCGCCGCTGGGCAGTGACGCACACGTCGCGGACCCGCGGCAGCAGTTCGGCCAGCCCGTTGGCGATGGTCACCAGCTCGTTGTAGATGGCGTCGTCCTCCACCCCCTCCAGCATTTGGTGGTAGCGGTCCAGGCCGCGGGTGAAGCGGTCGTGGGCGCGTCGCCACACACCGACGCCGAGCTGAGTGTCGTCTTTCCGCCCCTGCCGGGCGGCTGCAAAAAGTGCCATGGGTCCTACAAGTACTGGCCGGGACCGGCATGCGGTTCGGGATGGGCGGAGCCGGAACGGGATTGTGCTGACGAGTCGGCGCGCCGCGGCTCGCCGTTCTCGCCGATGACAATGCCGGGGGCAAGGACGGTGCCGGGCGGCAGCTGGCGCAGCTGCAGCCGGGACGCCATCTGCTGGTTGGCGGTCTGCTGTGCGGCGATGGCGGTTTGGATTCCCCGGAAGAGGCCTTCCAGCCAGCCGACAATCTGCGCCTGGGCAATCCGCAGTTCGGCGTCGGTGGGGACGGTGTCGTCAAGGAACGGGAGATTGACCCGGTGGAGTTCGTCGACCAGTTCGGGGGCGAGGCCGTCCTCGAGTTCCCGCACCGAGCGTGCGTGGATTTCCGCCAGGCGGTTGCGGGCAGCATCATCCAGCGGAGCGTTCCGAACCTCTTCCAGGAGCTGCTTGATCATGGTGCCGATCCGCATGACCTTGGCAGGCTCGTCCACCAGGTCGCGCAGCTTCGCCGGACCCGGACTGTTTTCGCCGCTGCGGGCGGGAATGTCCGATTCCCCGCCGCCCGAGGGGCCGCCGGACCCGCCGGACCCGCCGCTGGAGGCGTAATCCGGTGAACCGTTGCCTGCGGCCCGGCCGACAACCGGCGGGTTGCTGGTGGGCGCCTCGTCGAGACGGCCAACCGAAGTGCCGGCGGGATTTTTGGCGTGTGATGAATCTGCGGAACCGGGCGCAGGCGCCATATCCGGCCGGTCGGCGGATCCGTTCTCTTCAGTCATGCATTAATGCTCTCACGGTTGCGGTTGGTTGCCGGTGGCACGTCGGCTTTCCAGCCCGGCCTTCCGCTATTTTGCTGCATTCCCCGTCCGTGCCCGGGCCGCCGGCAACAAAACGACATGCTCCCGAGGTTCGCACCGCACGAACGACGACGGCGGCACCCGGGCAGGTGCCGCCGTCGTCGTTCGTGCTTGCCCGGCGTCCCGGGGGCGCTAGCAGCAGCGGCCCTCGGGGTTGGAGTCCTGGCGGTCCATTTTGTCCTTCCAGAATTCCCGCTCGCTCAGCAGCGGCGCGCTGCAGGCGGAGGATTCGTGGAAGGCGACGTACTTGCCGTAGGCGTCCTCGCCCATGACATCGCGGAAGAACCGCACAAAGCCGCGCAGCCCGTCCTTGACGCCCGCCGTGCTCACGGGTGCGCCTTTTTCACCGGTTTGCGGTCCGCGGGCAGCGCGTCCCACTGCGTCTGGATCTCCTTCTCGGCCGGCGTGGCCAGGAATCCCGCGGGGGCGAACGTGCGCGAGGCGACCGCCGGATCTTCGGCGCTTGGAGAACCGCCGGAGCGGTAGGAGCGGATGCTCGCGATCACCGCGGTGATGATCACGATGATCGCGAGCGTCACGAACACGATGGACAGCGTGCCCTGAATGAGGGTGTTCCGGACAACGGCGTCCATCGCCTCGACGGTTTTGGCGGTGCCGAAGCTGGTTTCGCCGCGCTCCAAGGCGCCCTTGAAGGCATTGTGCTGGGCCCAGTATCCGACAGCCGGTACGGGAGAGAAGATCTTGTACATGGAGGCGGTGATGGTCACCACCGAGGCGAAGGCCAACGGCAGCACCACGATCCAGATGTACTTGAAGACGTTCTTCTTGGCCAGGATCGCCAGGCAGATGGCGAGCGCAATCGCGGCCAGCAGCTGGTTGGCGATGCCGAACAGCGGGAACAGGGTGTTGATCCCGCCCAGCGGGTCCGTGACCCCCATGATCAGGATCGACCCCCAACCTCCGACCATGACGGCCGTACAGATCCAGGCCCCGGTCCGCCAGGAGGTGTCGCGGAACTTCGGAATGAAGTTGCCGATGGAATCCTGCAGCATGAAGCGGGCCACGCGGGTGCCGGCGTCCACGGCGGTGAGGATGAACAGGGCCTCGAACATGATGGCGAAGTGGTACCAGAACGCCATCATCGAGGAGCCGCCGATCAGGCTCTGCATGATCTGGGCCAGGCCCACGGCAAGGGTGGGCGCGCCGCCGGTCCGCGACACGATGGATTCCTCGCCCACGTTCGCTGCCATATTGGTGAGCATGTCCGGCGTCAGGTTCACGCCGGCCAGCCCCAGGCTGTTGACGAACGCGACGGCGCCCTCCACGGTTCCGCCGGTGGCTGCGGCCGAGGAGTTCATTGCGAAGTAGATGCCGCGGTCGATGGAGATGGCCGCCACCAGGGCCATGATGGCCACAAAGGACTCCATCAGCATGCCGCCGTAGCCAATGAAGCGGGTCTGGCGTTCCTTCTCGATCATCTTGGGCGTGGTGCCGGAGGAGATCAGCGCGTGGAAGCCGGACAGGGCGCCGCAGGCGATCGTCACGAACAGGAACGGGAACAGCGGGCCGGCCACGACCGGGCCGTTGTCGGCGGACGCGAACTCGCTGATCGCCGGAACGGTGATTTCCGGGCGCACGATAATGATCGCAACGGCCAGCATCACGATGGTCCCCACCTTCATGAAGGTGGAAAGGTAGTCGCGCGGGGCCAGCAGCAGCCAGACCGGCAGGACCGCGGCGATGAAGCCGTAAATGATGATGCCCCAGGCGATGACTGTCTTGTCCAGGGTCAGGAAGTCACCCAGTGCGGTGTCGGCGATGACGCCGCCGCCGATGATGGCCAGCAGCAGCAGGACAAAGCCGATGATCGACACTTCCGTGACCTTGCCGGGCCGCAGGAAGCGCAGGTAGACGCCCATGAACAGGGCAATGGGAATGGTCATGCCCACGGAGAACACGCCCCACGGGCTTTCGGCCAGGGCGTTCACGACGACCAGCGCCAGGATGGCCACGATGATGATCATGATGGTCAGCGTCGCGATCAGGGCGGCAGTGCCGCCCACCCGGCCCAGCTCCTCACGGGCCATCTGCCCCAGGGACCGTCCGCCGCGGCGCATGGAGAAGAACATGACCAGGTAGTCCTGGACGGCGCCGGCGAACACGACGCCGATGATGATCCAGATGGTGCCGGGAAGGTAGCCCATCTGGGCGGCAAGGACCGGTCCGACCAGCGGACCGGCACCGGCGATGGCGGCAAAGTGGTGCCCGTACAGGACCCGGCGGTCGGTGGCGGCGTAGTCCTTGCCGTCGGCCTTGTACTCGGCGGGAGTGGCGCGCCGGTCGTTGGGCCGCAGGAGCTTTCGCTCAATGAACTTGGAATAGAAGCGGTACGCGATGAAGTAGGTGCAGACAGCCGCAAAGACAAACCAGATGGCATTGACGGTTTCTCCGCGGACCAGGGCCAGCATGTACCAACTGACCCCGCCCAGCAGGGCAATGCCTGCCCAGATGGCGATCTTCAGCGGGGTCCAGTGGCGGTCTTCGGCTTCCGCGGTCTCCGGATCCACGGCAACCGGCGGAAGATCGGGATCCTGCACCAGGACGTCGCTGTCCTCGGGCTGTCCGGGGGCGGCCCGGCGCCGGCGATTCTCACTCATAAGGAGTTCCCTTTGTTTGGGGTAACGACTCGGAAAGACCGGCAGTGGAACCGGTCGGGAGGCAGAACAGACCGCACTCTTGCCACGAGGTTAGCAGTGCGCGTGTGATGCGCCCCATGCGACGGGCCGGTCAGGTCGTCAGGAGGATCTTGCCCGTGTGATGGCCGGAATCAAAGTACTCGTGGGCGGCACCGGCGTCCGCGAGCGGGAAGGTGCGGTCCACCAGCGGGCGGATCGTGCCCGCTTCCACCAGCGGCCACACGTACTTGCGGACCGCCTGCATGATGGCGGCCTTTTCCTCCGCCGGACGCGCCCGCAGCGTGGTGCCGATGACCGCCAACCGCTTGCGCATCACCAGGTTGAGATCGATTTCAGCCTTGGTGCCGCCCTGCAGGCCGATAATGACCAGCCGGCCGGACACGGCCAGGGCTTCAAGGTTGCGCTGCAGATACTTCGCGCCGATGACATCCAGGATGACGTCGGCTCCCCGCCCGTCGGTGGCTTCGCGGACCCGGGCCACGAAGTCCTCCTCCTTGTAGTTGATGAGCACCTGCGCACCGAGCGACCGGGCCAGTTCCAGCTTTTCGTCCGAGCCTGCCGTCACCATCGGCACGGCGCCGAACGCGGCCACCATCTGGATGGCCATCGTGCCGATGCCGCCGGTTCCGCCGTGGATCAGGACGTGGTCGCCCTCCGTAACCCCGGCGGCCATGAACAGGTTGGAGAAGACGGTGGCAGCGGTTTCGGGCAGGGACGCTGCGGTAACCAGGTCCACGCCAGCCGGCACGGGCAGGACCTGGCCGGCCGGAACGTTGACCTGCTCGGCGTATCCGCCGCCCGTCAGCAGGGCGACGACGTCGGCCCCCACGGAGAGCCCCTCCACCCCGGAGCCGATCGCGGCGATCCGGCCGGACACCTCCAGGCCGGGATACTCCGATCCGCCGGCGGGGACCGGATAGTGGCCCTTCCGCTGCAGCACGTCCGCCCGGTTGAGTCCCGCGGCAGCCACGTCAATGAGCACTTCCCCGGGTCCTGGCACCGGCACCGGCACGTCCTGCACCTGCAGGGTGTCCGGGCCGCCGGGCGTAGTGATGACAACTGCTCTCATTCTGTCCTCCACGGGGTTGATCAGATTTTGGTGAATTGCACCTTTCTGCCAGACTACTAGTGGGGAAGGTTGTCCGAGCGGCCGATGGAGCTGGTCTTGAAAACCAGTGTGCGGTAACCCCGTACCAAGGGTTCGAATCCCTTACCTTCCGCAAATTGGCGAAATCCGGCAGTATTATCCGGTTTTGCCGCAAGAGAATATGCATTTCGTCCGGACCGTTTGGTCCGTGCAATCTGCCCCTGAGAGCGCATCACTTCCCTGAAGTGATGCGCTCTTTTTGCGTTTCCGCTGCTCCTCGGCCCCACCCCCGGCACATCCCGGCCACCAAACGGTCACCCATTCGTAACCTGCGCCACATAGTATTACCAGCGTCACTCGCGTTACCCCCTCGCCGCCGCTGCACGGCGGCCATTACCGTCAGCTGGGACCAGCTGACCAAGGAGCATGAGGCATGAGACCTTTCACCTGGAAGGCGGCCCTGGGAGCAACCCTCTCGGCTGGCCTGCTGGCGGCACCAATGACGGCGCTGCCGGCCTATGCGGAAGACGGCGGCGCAGCCGTTCCCGGCATCGTCATCAACGAGGCGTACCTGAGCGGCGGCAGCGCCAACGCCCCGTTCACCAACAAGTTCGTTGAGCTGTACAACCCCACCGGCACCGACGTCAGCCTTGACGGCTGGTCCCTGCAGTACCGCTCCGCGGGGTCGACGGCGGCGCCCACCGGAATTGGAGCCCTCGCCGGAACCATCCCGGCCGGGGGCTACTATCTGATTTCCGGAGCCTCCAACGGCGCCTTCGGCGCACCGCTGCCGGCCGCCGATGCCACCGTCGGGGCCAGCTTCAGCGGGTCGGGCGGCACCCTCGTCCTGTCCAGCCAGGCAACCCGGGTGGATCCGCTGCCCGCCGGGTCCGTCACCGGCACCGCCGGCGTCGTGGACCTGCTCGGCTACGGCACATCCAACACCTTCGAAACCGCAGCCGCAGCAGCACCGGCCGGCAACGCCGACCCCAAGTCCCTGAACCGCACCGGATTCACTGACTCCAACAACAACGCCGCTGACTTCACGCTCAGCGCCAACGTCACGCCCACGGGCACCGGCAGCCCGGCTCCCGGCGAGCCGGATCCCACCCCCACGCCCACTCCGGAACCCTCACCGACCACACCGGCGAACCCGCCCGGAGACGCAATTCCAATCGCCGCGATCCAAGGGCCCGGCGAGGCCAGCCCGCTGATCGGGCAAACCGTCACCACCCGGGGCAAGGTCACCGGCGTCTATCCCACCGGCGGCTTCAACGGTTACTACCTGCAGACCCCGGGCACCGGCGGCACGCTCGACCCGGCCGGCCACACGGCGTCGGACGGCATCTTCGTATACTCGGCGGACACGGTTGGATCCGTGGCAGCCGGCGACTACGTGGAAGTCACCGGCAGCGTCGGCGAGTACTTCGGCCTGACCCAGCTCACGGTCGCCGCCGGAAACCTGACCCGGCTCGATGAGCCCGCCGAGGAGGTCAAGGCCGCCAGCGTGACCTGGCCCGCCAACGAGGTCGAACGCGAAGCCCTGGAAGGAATGCTCCTGGCTCCGCAGGGCAGCTTTACCGTCACCGACAACTATTCCCTGAACCAGTACGCGGAAATCGGGCTGGCTGCCGGGACCTCGCCGCTGGTCCAGCCCACCGCGGTGGCCGCCGTCGGCACCCCGGAACACGCCGCCGTCGTCGCCGACAACGCGGCACGCGCCGTGAAGCTCGACGACGGCGCCAGCACCAACTTCCTGAGCGCTGCGAACCAGGGCATCCCCCTGCCCTACCTGACCCCGGAGAACCCGGTGCGGATCGGGGCCGCGGCCGCCTTCACCACCGGCGTGATCCTGGACTTCCGCAACAGTGCCTGGAAGTTCCAGCCGCTCACCGCCCTCACCGCGGCCAACGCTGCCGAGGCGACACCGGCGTCGTTCGAAGCCACCCGCACGGCCGCCCCGGAAAGCGTCGGCGGAAACCTGAAACTCGCCTCCTTCAACGTGTTGAACTACTTCAGCACCACCGGCGACACTCTCGCGGGCTGCACCTACTACACCGACCGCGCCGGCGCCCCGCTGACCGTGCGCGGCGGCTGCGACGCCCGCGGCGCCGCCAACGCCGAGAACCTCGACCGCCAGCAGGCCAAGATCGTTGCCGCGATCAACGCCCTGGGCGCCGACGTCGTCTCGCTGATGGAGGTGGAAAATTCGGCAGCGTTCGGCAAGGACCGCGACGAGGCGCTGGCTCACCTGACGGCCGCCCTGAACGAACAGGCGCCCGGCACCTGGGATTACGTCCGCTCCCCCGCCGCGCTGCCCGACGCCGAAGACGTCATCCGCACCGCGTTCATCTTCCGCACGGCCACCGCCGAACCGGTGGGCGAGTCCGTCATCCTCAACGATGAAGCCATCTTCTCCAACGCCCGCGAGCCGCTGGCCCAGGCCTTCAAGCCCGCCGGCGGTTCGGACAGCGAAACCCTCCTGGCCATCAGCAACCACTTCAAGTCCAAGGGCTCAGCTCCGGACTCGGGCGAGAACGCTGACACCGGGCAGGGCGGCTGGAACGCTGACCGCGTCCGCCAGGCCCAGGCGCTGGTCAGCTTCGCAGACACCGCGTCCGAGACCGCAGGCACCGAAAAGGTCTTCCTGCTCGGGGACTTCAACTCCTACGCCGCCGAAGACCCGATGAGGGTCCTCGCCGACGCCGGCTACGTGAACCTGGGCAAGGCCACCGGCAAGCACTCCTACGCGTTCAGCGGTTTGGTCGGCTCGCTCGACCACGTCCTGGCCTCCGGGGAGGCGGCAGAGGCCGTCACCGGAGCCGACATCTGGAACATCAACTCAGTGGAGTCGTTGGCGCTGGAATACAGCCGCTTCAACACCAACGTCACCAACTACTACGCGCCGGACCCCTACCGGTCCTCGGACCACGATCCGATCCTCGTCGGCTTGGATCTGAGCCCGGCAGGAGCGGAAACCGAAGAGCTGAACCTGCTGAACATCAACGACTTCCACGGCAGGATCGACGACAATACCGTGAACTTCGCCGGAACCGTTGAGCAGCTCAAGGCCGCCGCACCCGAGGGCAGTTCGCTGTTCCTCTCCGCCGGCGACAACATCGGAGCATCCCTGTTCGCGTCTTCCGTCCAGCAGGACAAGCCCACGCTGGATGTCCTGAACGCTCTGGAATTGCAGGCGTCTGCGGTGGGCAACCACGAGTTCGACGCCGGCTTCGCGGACCTTACGGACCGCGTTGCTGCGGCCGCCGATTTCCCGTACCTCGGCGCCAACGTCTACCTCAAGGGCACCACCACTCCCGCCCTGGACGAATACACGATCCTGGACGTGAACGGTGTGTCGGTTGCCGTGATCGGTGCCATCACCGAGGAAACCCCCACGCTGGTCAGCCCCGGCGGCATCGCCGACCTGGACTTTGGTGATCCGGTCGAGGCCGTCAACCGGGTGGCCGAGCAGCTTCAGGCCGCCGGCCTGGCCGACGTCATCGTCGCCGAATACCACGAGGGTGCCGGCAGCGGCAGCCTCGAGGAGTCCACGCTGGAGCAGGAACTGGCCGCCGGCGGAACCTTTGCCGAGATCGTCAACGGCACGAGTGCGCTGGTCGACGCCATCTACACCGGCCACACCCACAAGCAGTATGCCTGGGACGCACCCGTTCCCGGCGGCGACGGCAAAACCCGTCCCGTGCTGCAGACCGGGTCTTACGGCGAGTTCATCGGCCAGATCAACCTGGATTACAACCCGGCCACCGATGAGGTGGTGTCCTACACGGCCACCAACGTTCCGCGGACCACGGAAAGCGCAGCGTCCCTCGTGTCCGCCTATCCCGCGGTGGCCGAGGTGAAGTCAATCGTTGACACGGCGCTGGCCTACTCCGCCGAGGTCGGCAACGAGCCGGTGGGTTCGGTGACCGCGGACATTACGACGGCGTTTACCGGCACCACCCGCGATGACCGCAGCGCCGAATCCACGCTGGGCAACCTCGTAGCCGATTCCCTGCTCAGCACCCTGTCCACGGCCGACCGGGGCGGTGCCGAAATCGGCGTCACCAATCCCGGCGGGCTGCGGGCCGAACTGTACTACGGCGACGACGGCGTGATCACCTACGCCGAGGCCAACGCGGTGCTGCCGTTCGTCAACAACCTCTGGACCACCACGCTCACCGGGGCCCAGCTGAAAACCATGCTCGAACAGCAGTGGCAGCCCGCGGGCAGTTCGCGGCCGTTCCTGGCATTGGGTTTGTCGGACAACATCACCTACACGTTCGACCCGGCGCAGGCTGCGGGGTCCCGGATCTCCACGGTAACCGTCAACGGTGAAGCCCTGGATCCGACCCGGGCCTACCGGGTGGGCACGTTCAGCTTCCTGGCTCAGGGCGGCGACAATTTCACGGTCTTCAACGAAGGCACCGACACCCGTGACTCCGGGCTCGTCGACCGTGACGCGTGGATCAGTTACATCGAGGCCAACAGCCCGCTCTCACCTGACTTCGCCCGCCAGGGCGTTGTGGTGCAGGGCGCTCCGGCCGCCGCAGCTCCGGGTGCGGCCGTATCATTCACCGTGTCCGGTCTGGATCTGACCTCACTGGGAAGCCCGGTGAACACCGGGCTGGCCGTCAGCTGGGTGGATGCGGCCGGAACGGCGACGCCCCTGGGCACCTCTGCCGTGACCGCCGGAACCGCGTCGGTCAACGTCACCGTCCCGGCATCGGCTGCGGCTTCGGGCCGGCTGGTCCTCACGGCCGATTCCTCGGGCACCACAGTGACCCTGCCGGTCACGGTGGAGGCGCCAACCACGCCGCCGGCTCCGGTGTGCACCGCCCCGGTGCCGCCGAAGAACTGGTGGGATGTCCGGGGCTGGCTGCGCTACACCCTGGAATGGGCCCGGTACCTGGTCTGCCTCAGCGGCCGGTAACTCCGGTTCGACACTAAGACCGGCGCCGCCGGGAGCCTCGCTCCCGGCGGCGCCGGTCTTTCAGTAACCTGCCGGCTTCCGGCTTCTAATCGCGGGGATCCGGATCGTTGGGCTTTTCGCTGCCCATGTCGGCAGCACCGAACATCTTCACAACCGGGTTGCTCGTCTCTTTGTTGGCCCGCGGCTGCAGTTCCGGGTGATGCAGGTCCAGCGCCGGGCGCTCGGACCGGATGCGCGGCAGCGAGGTGAAGTTGTGGCGCGGCGGCGGGCAGGACGTGGCCCATTCCAGCGAGCAGCCGAAGCCCCAGGGATCGTCCACTTCAACTCGGCGGCCGCGCCGCCAGGTGATGTACACGTTCCAGAAGAACGGAACCAGGGAGACGCCCAGGAGCATCGAGGCGATGGTGGACAGCTGGTTCATGCCCGTGAAGTTGTCCTCCACCAGATAATCGGCGTACCGCCGCGGCATGCCGGAGACACCCAGCCAGTGCTGGATCATGAAGGTTCCGTGGAAGCCGAGGAACAGCATCCAGAAGTGGATCTTGCCCAGCCGCTCGTTGAGCATCTTGCCCGTGAACTTCGGCCACCAGAAATAGAAGCCGGCGAACATGGCGAAGACCACGGTTCCGAAGACCACGTAGTGGAAGTGGGCCACCACGAAGTAGGTGTCGGAGACCTGGTAGTCCAGCGGCGGCGAGGCCAGGATGATGCCGGTCAGTCCGCCGAAAAGGAACGTGATGAGGAACCCGATGGCCCAGAGCATGGGGGTCTCAAAGGTAATGGATCCCCGCCACATGGTGCCG
Organism: Arthrobacter sp. zg.Y820; assembly: GCF_030125555.1. Classification (NCBI taxonomy): domain Bacteria; kingdom Bacillati; phylum Actinomycetota; class Actinomycetes; order Micrococcales; family Micrococcaceae; genus Arthrobacter; species Arthrobacter sp. zg.Y820. The sequence continues at coordinate 2,811 of NZ_JASKLX010000015.1, read as the reverse complement.
ATCCAATTGAAGAACTTCACCCCGGTTGGAACAGCAATCAGCATGGTCATGAGGGCGAAGAAGGACTGCATGACGGCGCCGGTGACGTACATGTGGTGGGCCCACACGGTCACGGAGAGAGCCGCAATGGCCAGGGTGGCAAACACCAGCCCCTTGTACCCGAAGATCGGTTTCCGGCTGAAGACCGGCAGCACCTCGGAAATGATGCCGAAGAACGGCAGCGCGATGATGTAGACCTCCGGATGGCCGAAGAACCAGAACAGGTGCTGCCAGAGGATGGATCCGCCGCGCTCCGGGTTGAAGATGTCCGCGCCGAAGCGCCGGTCCGCTCCAAGGGCGAACAGCGCCGCGGCCAGGGGCGGGAAGGCCATCAGGATCAGGATGGCAGTGACCAGGGTGTTCCAGGTGAAGATGGGCATCCGCCACATCGTCATTCCCGGGGCCCGCAGGCAAATGATCGTGGTGACAAAGTTGACCGCGCCAAGAATCGTTCCAAAACCGGACAGGGCCAGGCCGAAAACCCAGAGGTCGCCTCCCACCCCCGGCGAGAACGTTGTATTGGACAACGGCGCGTAGGCCGTCCACCCGAACGACGCCGCGCCCTGCGGAGTGATGAAGCCGGCAACCGCAATGGTGCTGCCGAAGAGGAAAAACCAGAAAGCCAGGGCATTCAGCCTCGCGAACGCGACATCCGGAGCGCCGATCTGCAGCGGCATGATGACGTTCGCGAATCCGGCGAACAGCGGCGTTGCAAACATCAGGAGCATGATCGTGCCGTGCATGGTGAACAGCTGGTTGTACTGCTCCTTCGTCTGCAGGATCTGCATCCCCGGTTCGAAGAGTTCGGCGCGGATGATCAGCGCCATGACTCCGCCCACGCAGAAGAACACGAACGACGCGGTCAGATACATGTAGCCGATCGTCTTGTGGTCCGTCGAGGTGATCCAGTTGACGACAATCCGGCCCTTGGACAGCGGCACCACGCGCGGGGGTACGTACGTTCCGGATTCGTCTGCGGAGTACTTGAGCGTCGACATTGGATGCCATCCCTTGGGTACATCGGCCAGGACATGGTGCTGCCGGAAGCGGAGCCGCCGTGTCTTGTATCGTAGGTCTCCTCTTTCTCCGCCGTCCAGAGGGTTTGGGTTGACCGCGAAGGGCCGCGGGGAATGAATCAGCACGGAGACCGGTTGAACCCGGGACAAACGCCTAGATTTCATCAAGGAGAAGCACATGACAACGCAGGCTGAAACGACGCACCCGGATCTTACGGACTGGATCCCGGCGCAGCAGTACATTGCCGGCCAGTGGCGGGACGGCAGTTCCGAGAAGGTTCTGACCGATACCAGCCCGTTTGACGGCTCCGAGCTGATGAGCATCCGCCAGGCCTCCCGCGAGGACCTGGACGAGGCGTACACCGCCGCAGCCGCAGCTCAGCAGGAGTGGGCGGCCCGGACGCCCTCGGCCCGCCGTGCGGTCCTTGAACGTGCCGCCGAGATTTTCGATGAGCGCCGCGAGGAGATCCTCGCCTGGCTCGCCGCCGAATCCGGCAGCACCGTGGTCAAGGCCAACATCGAAGTCGATTCGGCCCGTGCCATCACCAAGGAATCGGCCACGTTCCCGCACCGCGTGTCCGGTAAAATCCTGGACTCCGACACTCCGGGCAAGGAGTCCCGCGTCTACCGCGGACCGCTCGGCGTCGTGGGTGTCATCAGCCCCTGGAACTTCCCGCTGCACCTTTCCCAGCGCTCCGTGGCCCCGGCGCTGGCACTGGGCAACGCCGTCGTCCTCAAGCCCGCTTCCGACACCCCCGTCACCGGCGGCCTGATGATTGCCCGGATCTTCGAGGAGGCAGGCCTTCCCGCCGGTGTCCTGAGCGTTGTCGTGGGCGCCGGATCTGAAATCGGTGACGCCTTTGTGGAGCATCCGGTTCCCGGCTTCATCTCCTTCACCGGCTCCACCCCGGTGGGCAAGAACCTAGGCGCGCTGGCCGCCAGCGGCCCCACGCTGAAGCATGTGGCCCTGGAGCTCGGCGGCAACAGTCCGTTCGTGGTCCTCGCCGATGCGGATGTGGATCAGGCCGTCAAGGCAGCCATCATGGGCAAGTTCCTGCATCAGGGACAGATCTGCATGGCGGTGAACCGGATCATCGTCGAAGACGCCGTCTACGATGAATTCGTGGAGAAGTTTGCGGCCCACGCCACGACGCTGAAGTCCGGCGATCCCCGCGATCCGCAGAATGCGGTGGGCCCGATCATCAATGCCAAGCAGCTCGAAGGCCTGCAGAAGAAGATCGAGCTGGCCCGGGAGCAGGGCGCGCGCCTGCTCGTCGAGGGTGAAGTCAACGGCCAGGTTCTTTCGCCGTACGTCTTCGCCGACGTCACCAAGGACATGGAGCTCTTCCAGGAAGAGATCTTCGGTCCGATCGCCGGCATTACCCGCGCGGCCGACGCCGAGGATGCACTGTCGCTGGCCAACGCCAGCGATCTGGGGCTCTCCAGCTCGGTCTTCACCTCCGATCTGGACCGCGGCGTGCTCTTCGCCCGCAGCATCAAGGCCGGCATGACGCACGTCAACGACATCCCGGTCCAGGATGAAGCACACGTGCCCTTCGGCGGCGAGAAGAATTCGGGCCTGGGCCGCTTCAACGGTGACTGGGCGATTGCCGAATTCACCACCGACCACACGGTCACGCTGCAGCGCGAAGCCCGGCAGTACCCGTTCTAACTCAACATCAATGCACGACGGCGGGGGCCCCCCCGATCTGTTGGGGCGGCGCGGGGGGGTTGTCTTTTGGGGTAGCCGGATTGT
>NZ_JASKLX010000014.1:0-157569 GCF_030125555.1 Arthrobacter sp. zg.Y820 | reverse complement strand
CAAACACCCCCCCCACCCCCCCCGGCGCCCCGCACTTTCGGGGGGGGGGCCGCCGTCGTGCATTGGAAGTGCGGTAAATCGGAAGGCTAGTTGCCGAACCGGGCGACGAGGCGCCCGAGGATCTGGTTGTTCTTGAGCCGCTCAAGGCCCGCATCGATCTGGTCGAACGGAATTTCCTCGTATCCGGGCTGGATCTCGCCGCGGAGCATCAGGTCGAAGACCTCCTCAATGTCGGCCACGGTGCCGCCGAGGGAGCCCTCAATGGACTTGCCCAGGATGGTGTTGGTGGCCACTGTGAAGGTGGGCTTGCCGAGGCCCACCTGGACCACCTTGCCGCCGCGCTTAATGGCGTTGACGGCCTTCTGCGTGGTATCAAAGCCGGCATAGTCCACGATGAGGTCGAAGGTTCCTCCGGCCCGCGGATTCGCGGCATCCACCCACTCTGCGGCGTCCTTGACGCAGGAGACGGCGCCTACCTCCAGGGCGTTCGCCCAGGCTTCTTCCTTCATTTCAGCCACGTGCACCTCGGCGCCGGCCAACACCGCGGCGCGGGCACCGATCTGCCCGAGGCCGCCGAACCCGATCACGCCGACCTTCATGCCCTTGGCGGCGCGGCCGACCTTGATCATGGCGTGATAGGACGTCATTCCCGCGTCGGTTGCCAGGGCGGCCAGGGAGAGGTCCAATCCGTCGGGAACCCGGGCCAGGTCGCGGTAGTCCGCCGCGAGTTTGTCGGCAAAGCCGCCGGGAGTGAACATGCCGGCCGGGGGCTGGATGCCCGAGGAGCACACTCCCACGACGTCGCCCACCTTGAAGCCGGTGACCTCGGATCCGAGCGCGGTAATGACGCCGGCGTTTTCGTGGCCCTGCGTCATCGGCAGGAACGGCATGGCGGAGTCCCCGACCTCCATGTACATCAGGTCGGAATGGCACAAGCCCGCCGCCTGAACGTCGAGGATGACCTGAGTGGGACCCGGAACCGGCTCCGGAACTTCGTTGAGCTGAATCGGCTTGCGATCCCCCACATACTGCCAAGCTTTCACGGAAGGCTTCCTCTCTTGACGGATCGAGGGGCACCAGGTCCCTGCGCGCGCCTTTCTGTCGGCACAGCTCGTGCGAGCATCCTCTGCCACCAGTTTAGGTCTGGGCCGGCGGGCACCCGTTCCCACCCGCGCCGGCATCTGGAAGGATGCGGACCGGGAGGCTGCCGGGCGGCAGCATTTCGTTCCACGCAGGTTTTGTTCCACGCAGGTTTTGTTCCACGCACCTAAGGAAAAACGCATGAAGGCAAACAGGCAGCGGACCGTGGAGACCGACGGCGCCCGGCTGGCCGTGTTCGAGTACGGCCAGCCGGCGGCACCGGCGACCCCCACCGTCCTGCTGGTTCACGGCTATCCCGATGACCACACGGTGTTTGCCGGCGTCATCGAGGATCTGGCCGCTGACCACCGGGTGATCGCCTACGACACCCGCAACGCCGGGGCATCCCGGCTGACCAAGGAATTCCGCGGGGGGACCGGCACGGGGCCGGAGGAGATCGCGGCCGGCAGCCCGCTGGCTCCCTACCGCCTCCCGGTGCTCGTCGCGGACCTCTGCGCCGTGTTGGCGGACGCCGGCGGGCCGGTTCATTTGGTCGGCCATGACTGGGGTTCCATCCAATGCTGGGCAGCGGTTCGTGATGCCCGTGCCGCGGGCCGGGTCCTCAGCTTCACCAGCATTTCCGGGCCGGACCTCGGACATCTGCGCCGCTGGTTTCGGCAGTGCCTCCGCAGTCCGCGCCGCTGGCTTCTCGCCGTCGGGCAGGCCCTGCGAAGCTCGTACGTCGCCTTTTTCCAGCTCCCCGTGCTGCCTGAACTGCTCTGCCGCCGGCTCGGGCCGCAGTACGCCCGGCGGGCGGGAACCAGCGCCGAAGCAGCAACCGGCAATGCGGTCCGCGGCCTCCAGCTTTACCGCGCCAACCTTCTTGGTTCCGGCGTTTCCGCGCGGGAGCCGCTGCCTCCCGTCGAGGTTCCGGTGCATGTGCTGGTGCCGCTGCATGATCCGTTCCTGTCGCCGCGGTTGACGGACGGTCTTGCGGCGGAGGTCCCGGACCTGCGGATCAGCGCCGTGGACGGCGGACACTGGTGGCCCGCCGAGAACAGCGCCGCGTTTTGCCGGATGCTCCGGCAGCTCACCGGCTCGTAGGGCCCGCGCCGGGATCCTAGGGGTGAGGCAGAGCCTGGGCGTTCGCCAGCGGCTGCTTTCCTGCGGTGCTTCCGGCTCCCGCGCCGCCGCGGGCGGCCGAGGCCAGCAGGGCGTCAGCGATGTCGGCGGCATCCCGCAGGGTCCGCGCACCGGCCCGGGCGGGAGATCCGGCCTCGGCAGCGATCGCGGTGCCCCACTGCACCGACGAGAGCTGCAGCCCCAGCACGTACAGGTCCTGCTGCGGTTCGCCGCTGATGCCCACCGGCCGGTACGGCGGCAGGGTGACGTCAAGCCCCGGAGTCACCACCGCGGTGCCGTCCCCGGCCATCATCACCTTGGGCCGGACCAGGCCGGAGTGCAGCATTCCACCGAGCAGCGGAGAAATGTTCCGGTCCACGCGGTTGGCCGGCATCATGGCTTCGACCAGGGTGCGGGCCGCGTATTCGGTGCCCGACCACGGTGAAACCCCGGTGAAGACACCGCGCGCTTCATCCACGTCAAAGCGCGGGTCGGGGCCCACGAAGTGCACGATGCCGGCCCGCACCAGGGCGGCCAGCTGTTCGATCCGCTCGGGCGGCGGCCCGCTGGCCAGCCCCTCCACGAGCGGCTCAAACCAGCCGCGCAGCTCGGTGAGCCAGGACGCTTCGGCGAGTCCGCCGTCGGCCACTATCGCTTTCAGCACCGTGCGCCCGGCGTTGAGCGCGCCGATCATCATTTTCAGCGGATCGTCCTCACCCGCGTCGGAGCCGGCGGCGTCGTCCTCCAGGTACGCGAGGACCGCGTCGTCGAGCTCACGGGCCCCGCGGTACGGGCGCCGGCCCAGCGGCTGGGCCAGGGCTTCAAGATTGGTGCGCCGGGCGGCGGGAACACAGCGGCCCAGGACCTCTTCCTTGGCTGCGTCCCAGTCCGGACCGGGGAGGTCCAGCGCGGCTCGCAGCTCGTCGAGGAAGGCCGACGCCGGCGTCAGCAGTTCGTCAGCGGCCACCCGGGCCAGCGTCGAGTAGTAGGCCCAGACGGCGTCGCGGTGCAGCAGGGGCCACAGATCATGGTCAAAGCCGGGCAAAATGCCCTGCTCCCGAAAAGCGGCTGCAGTTTCTTCGGTGAAGTAGCGCAGCTTGACGCCGCGCGGCACGTAGGACTCCAGCCGGGCCTTTGCCCGGTACGGAGTGCCCCGGCGTGAGGCCGCCACCAGGACGGGCTCGCGTCCGCTGGGCTCGTACCGCAGGGCGCGGCCGGCGGGTTCTCCGCTGGGCACAAAGCGGCCGCCGCGGCCGGAGGTCACCTGAATCATGATGTCGAAAAAATTGAGCCCGAGGCCGCGCACCAGCACCGGCTCGCCGGCCGGAAGCACTGAGAGGTCCACGTCGGAAGGCACGGCCGGGGGCAGGTACCGCAGGTTGTGGCGGTCGGCGGCGTCACGCAGCCGGTCCTGGTCGGCGCTCAGCGCGGCAGGCAGATGACCCAGGGCGAGGACGACGGCGTCAGCGGCCAAGGTGCCTTCCCCGGCGACCTCCACCGACCAGCCCGAACCCGGTTCCGGACGGGCGAGGCTGAGAACTTCGGCGCGCACATGCACCAGCCGCACCCCTGCGGCCGAGGCCGCCTCCCGGAGACGGGCGTAGGTCCACTCCAAATAGCGTCCGTAGACGGCCCGGCTGGCAAACGCGCCGGGGGTCAGCCCGGCAAGTTCTTCCCGATCCGCTGCCGGCAGGTCCGCGCCGGCGTCCGATTCAGTCATCCGGATCCGCCACTGCTCGAAAGACAGCCCGGTCGGTGATGCCGCCAGCTCGGCGGCCGTGGCGCCGGCCGGAACGACGGTGGGGAAAAGGGCGGGGGTGTTCATCAGGAACAGCCGGGACTGTCCGGTGCGCCAGACATGGCCGGGGCCGGGGTTGAACGGATCAAGGACGGTGATGGTCAGTGCCGGCCTGGCGTCGGGGGCAAGGGCCAGATAGCCGGCCAGCGTGCGCTCCACGACAGAGATTCCCCGCGGACCCGCCCCGATCACGGCCACGTGGAAGCTCTGCGTATTCGTCATGCTTCTAGAGTATCCGGCCCGTATGGACTGAACGGTCGGAGCCTGGCCGGGACGGCGCCCGGAGAGGAAGTTCGCGGCAGCCAAAGCCCGCGCTGCCCTGTTGTCCCCTCGCAGGATTGCGTAGCCTGCAGAGAGTTCTGCCCTACGCCTCGATTGAAGGAAGAACCCCCATGTCCCCCTCCCAGGAAGCGGTGGATCTGTTGCACGAGATTGCGGCGGTGCTGCGGGACGACGGGCCGATAGCGGTGGGAACCATGTTCCGAAGCCCCGGGCTGCGGTCCGGGAAGAAAATCGTGGCCTTCCTCGGCTCCGGTGACGTTCTGCTGGTTAAGCTCCCCCGCACGCGGGCCGCGGCCCTGGTGGCGGAAGGCTCCGCCGAACCCGTCACCATGGGCAGCCGCACCATGCGGGAATGGGTCGAAATCCCGACACAGACGGACCCCGACGCCACGCGCACCGCGTGGACGGACTATGCCCGGGAAGCATTCAGCTTCGTGCGCGGCACCGCCTGACGCACCTTTTCCCAGCCGCAGGGGAACCGCGCGGGGGAAGCGCGCAGGGAACCCGCAATCGACCGGCCTCCCCCGGCCGCCGCCCTAGGATGGGCACATGACTTCCTCGACTTCCGACCTGCCCGCCGGCCCCTATGCAGACGACGAGTTCCTCTGGCTGGAGGACATCTACGGGCACAAGCAGCTGGACTGGGTCCGCGCCGAGAACAAGGTCACCGAGGACCTGCTGGCCGAGACCGGCTTCGAGCAGACCGAAAAGCGCCTGCTCGAGGTCCTGGACTCCACCGACCGCATTCCCATGGCGGCCAAGCGGGGCGGGCAGTACTACAATTTCTGGCGCGACGCCGAGCATCCCAAGGGCCTGTGGCGCCGCACCACCTGGGAGAGCTACCTCTCCGACGACCCGCAGTGGGAAATCCTGCTGGACCTGGACGAGCTCAGCCGCACCGAGGGCATCGAGTGGGTCTGGGGCGGCTCCGCGTTCCTTCGTCCGGCCGACGGCGTGTCCTACCGGCGGGCCCTGGTGGTCCTCTCCCCCGACGGCGGCGACGCCGCCCGCTACCGGGAGTTCGACGTCGTCGAGCGCGCCTTTGTGCCCGGCGGCTTTGACATTCCAGCGGCGAAAAACCGGATCAGCTGGGCCGGGCCGGACGAGCTGTACGTTGGCACGGATTTCGGTCCCGGCTCCATGACGACATCCTCCTATCCGCGCACCAGCAGGATCCTGCGCCGCGGCATGCTGCTGGCGGACGCCGCACCGTATTTCGAGGTCCCCGAAGACCACATGATGGCAGTGGTGGCGCGCGACCAGACGCCGGGCTTTGAACGTGACATCGCCGTGGACATCGTGGACTTTTACAACAGCTCCACGTTCCTGCGCTCCAACGATTCGTGGGTCCGCTTGGACGTTCCGCTGGACATGAATGTGGACATCCACCGGCAGTGGCTGGTGCTGCGCCCCCGCACCGATTGGGAACTCAACGGCACCGTGCATGCTGCCGGATCCCTGCTCGCCGCGGATCTGGACGCGTTCCTGGCCGGCAGCCGGGAGCTGGCGACGCTCTTCACCCCGGACCCCGCGACCTCGCTGCAGTCCTGGAGCTGGACCCGCGACCAGCTGCTGCTGAACCTGCTGCGGGATGTCTCGTCCGAGATTTCGGTGCTGGATCCGGCCGGCGGCTGGACGTCCACGGTCCTGGATGCCTGCCCGCCCCTGCATACCGTGGACGCCTATGCCGTGGATGACGAGGACGAGGAGTCCGGCAACGACTACTGGCTCATCAGCACCGGCTTCCTGACGCCGTCCACGCTGTCCCGCGGAACCCTGGGGAGCTCCTCCGGCGGGGGCGCCGCAGTGGTGAAGGAGTCGCCGTCGTTCTTTGACGCGTCCTCCTGCACCGTGGAGCAGCACTTTGCCGTGTCCGCCGACGGCACCCGGGTGCCCTACTTCCAGGTGGGACCGAAGGACCTGGTGCTCGACGGCGGCAATCCCACGCTGCTGAACGGTTACGGCGGCTTCGAGCAGGCGCTGACCCCGACCTACAGCGGAGTGGTGGGCCGCGGCTGGCTGGAGCGGAGCTTTACCGACGACGGCGGGGCGCAGCGTTCGGGGGTGTACGTGCTTGCCAACATTCGCGGCGGCGGGGAATACGGACCCGACTGGCACCGGGCTGCGCTGCAGGAAAACCGGCACCGGGCCTATGAAGATTTCGCCGCAGTGGCGCAGGACCTGACGGACCGCGGAGTCACGTCACGGCAGCACCTGGGCTGCACCGGCCGCAGCAACGGCGGACTGCTGGTCGGCAACATGCTCACCACCTATCCGCACCTGTTCGGCGCCGTGTCCTGCGGGGTGCCCCTGCTGGACATGCGCCGCTACACCAAGCTGTCCGCCGGTTACTCGTGGATTGCCGAATACGGCGATCCTGACGACCCGCAGCAGTGGGAATTCGTGCGGACCTTCTCGCCGTACCACCTGCTGAAGGCGGATGCCGATTATCCGCCCACGCTGATTTGGACGGCCACCAGCGATGACCGCGTCGGCCCGGTCCAGGCGCGGAAGATGGCAGCGCGGATGAAGGCTCTGGGCGTGGAGAACGTCTGGTTCCATGAGGCGCTGGAGGGCGGACATGCCGGAGCATCGGACAACCGCCAGGCCGCCCGGATGTACGCCATGTCCTACGAGTTTCTCTGGGAAGCGCTGACCGGGCGGCTGAAGTAACGTCGTCTGCCCGGGGCGCCGGATGCCGGTTTGCCCCGGGGCGTGCGTATCGCCTAACCGGAGGCTTTGACCGGTCCGGGTGGACGCTACTCCCCGGACAATTCCGCGACGTTTTGCTCTTACCCTCCCCTTATGGGTAGTCTTGTCAGGCTGGCAGCGGAAGCTATCAGAGAGCATTTTGGAGACGTGCCAGAGCGGCCGAATGGGCTTCACTGCTAATGAAGTGTGGGCCTAAAGCCCACCGGGAGTTCAAATCTCCCCGTCTCCGCGCTAAGACCCCCGGGCAACCGGGGGTTTTTTTGTGCCCGGAGAGACGTCCACTAGTCGCTTGCGGAACCTGAGGAAGGCCACTGGACCGTGTTCGACAGCACCCCGATGCCGCTAATCTCCACCTCGATTGAGTCCCCCGGCTTCATCTGACCCACACCCGCCGGGCTGGCCGTCAGCAGAACATCCCCGGGCTGCAGAGTGATCCATTGGGTAATCCAAGCCAGAAGTTCACCAACCCCGAACACCATGTCGGATGTTTCACAGTCCTGAACCGTCTCGGAGTTAAGCCGCGTCTGCAGCCGCAGCGACTCCGGCGCAACGCTGGTTTCAATCCACGGGCCCATGGGACAGAACGTGTCGAGGCTTTTGGCTCTGGTCCATTGCCCGTCGGCGCGCCAATCGCTGGCAGTGACATCGTTGGCGCAGGTGTAGCCAAGGACGTAGTCGTCAAAAGATTCTGGTTTCACGTTCCTTGCCACGCGGCTGATAACAACGGCGAGTTCGCCCTCATATTCCAGCCGCTCCAGGCCCAGCGGGTGTTGAATGACATCTCCCGGGCCAGCCAGGGAATTGCGCCCCTTCAGGAAAATGACGGGTTCTGCAGGGACAGGCTTTCCCAGTTCCGCCAGCTGGCTGTGGTAATTGCCTCCGGCACAGACAATCACTGACGGATCACAGGGATTCAGCAGCATGACGTCGGCAAGATTCGTCAGTTCCGTCCCGCGCGAAGGGTTCTCCCAGCCGCCGGCGAGCTCATAAATCCGGGACCCTTCCAATATGCCAAACATCGGCTGCCGTCCTTTTGCTGCAACGGCTTTCTCAACGAACCGAATGATCCGCACTTCGCGCCTCCCCGCTGGTTTCGGTCAATGCCTCTTGGATAAGCTCCAGCGGATGCCAGGCAGACCTGCGGGTCCCGTGGAAAATCTGCTCGCGGCAGGAAGTTCCGGTGGCCGCGATCACTGTCTCTTTACCGGCTTCTTCAATGGCGGGAAACAGGCGGTCAGCGCCAACCTTCATGGAGATTTCGTAGTGCTCCGCCTCATAGCCGAAAGACCCCGCCATTCCGCAGCATCCGGCGTCAAGATCGACAACCTTCACCCCGGGGATGCGGCGCAGCAACGCCATGGTGGCCGCTGTCCCCACCTCAGCCTTCTGATGGCAATGGCCTTGGTACAGAATGGTCCGTCCTGACAGCCAGGAGTGTTCCGCGAGCGTCAACCGGCCCTCATCAATGGCTTCCGTCAGCAGCGTCTCAATCTGCTGGACTCTTTGGGCCACAGCCTTGACGTTTTCATCCTCCGGGAGCAGGGTTACGTGCTCGTCCCTCAGCGTGTACAAGCATGAAGGCTCGCAGCCGACGATGGGTGACCCCGCGGACGTCCGAGTGTTGAGGTCCCGCGCCATCGCTGCGGCCTTCCCCTTAGCCTCGTCGACGAGGCCCTTGGACAGCGCGGACCGGCCACAGCATCCGGTGCTGGCCAGCTCCACATCCCACCCCGACCGTTGCAGCAGCCGTATTGCGGTTTGCCCTATGTGCGGTTCGGCGTAGGTCGTGAAGGAGTCGGCCAGAAAGTTGATGGTTCCTTGGCTGGCCGGAGTGGTGGAGGCCTCGCTGTGCCGATACCAGCGGACGAGATTCATGAAACGGTAATGCGGCAGTGGCCGCGCCGCCGATATGCCGATGGTCCGTTCACCGATTTTCCGCAGCAGCGGAATCCGGCCCGGAATGTTTGACAGTGGAGCGAATGCGGACCCGAGCTTGTTCAAGGTTCGAATGGCCCCAAAGATTCTGGTCCGCAGCGGAACTCCATGAATCTCGTGATAGTGAGACAGCGTCTCGCTCTTCAGTTTGGCCATATCAACACCCAACGGGCATTCAGCTTTGCACGCCTTGCACATGAGGCACAGATCCAGAATCTCGTGCAGCCGCTCGTCGCCGAGCGCCGCCTGGGGATCGGGCTCTGAAAGTGCCTTGACCAAGGCGTTGGCCCTGCCCCGGGTCGAGTGTTCTTCCTCCCGGGTGGCGATGTAGGAGGGACACATCGCTCCTGTTGTGCTCTTGCGGCACAGGCCGATGTTCATGCAGCGGTCGGCGGCGCCGCGCATGCCCCCGACGACGTCAAAGTCGAGGCGGGTTCGAAAACCGACGGCAGCCGGCAGCATCGCATCCCGCAGATTCTCGGTCATGCTGGGGGCATCAACGATTTTGCCGGGATTCATGATGTTGCCAGGGTCAAAAATTCGCTTGACTTCACGCATGGCCTCATAAAGCTCGTCCCCGAAAATCTCCCGGTTGAACTCGCTGCGGGCCAGTCCGTCCCCGTGTTCGCTTGAGTTCACGCCCCCGAATTCCGTAACGAGGTCTTTGACCTCTTCAGCGACCGCTCGCATGCGGGCCACTTCATCTGGCTTGGACAAGTCAACGAAAGGCCGAATGTGCAGACAGCCCACGGAACAGTGCCCGTAAAATCCGGCCCGCATCTGGTGCCGGTCCAGGATGCCGGCGAATCGGGCCGTGTATTCAGCCAACCGTTCAGGCGGGACAGCCGTATCTTCCACGAACGCGAGCGGACGGTTGGAGCCTTCGCTTGCGGCCATCAGGAGTCCAAGACTCGATTTTCGGACCTTGAGCAGGTCAGCCTGTTCCGCTGCCGTGGACAACTTCAAAGTGGCGTAGCCCCGCCCGTTTTTCTCCCAGAGGGATACCAGCGTGTCCAGGCTCTTCAGGACCTCGTCCCGGTCATCCCCCGTGAAGGACACGAAGAGCAGAGCTGCGGGGTCCCCTTGCAAGGTATGGCCCAGGTTCGCATACTCGATCTTCTGCCGGGACAGATCCAGAATCGTCTTGTCCATGAGCTCCACCTGAGCAGGTTCACAGCTCAAAGAGTCCGCGGTCGCTTCAATTGCCTGCTGAGTCGTGGAGAAATGGCCGACAGCGTAGACGGTATGCCGGGGCTTGGGCACGAGGTCAACCTCGGCGTGGGTGGCAATCACAAGTGTGCCTTCGGAGCCCACCACGAATTTCGCCAAGTCGAATACCGATTCAGCCAGCCTGTCCAGCCGGTAACCGCTCGCCCGCCGCCAAAACGGAGGAAAGCCGCTGGCTATGGCCTCTGCCTTTTCAGTCAGCAGAACCGGCATGTGCCGGTAGATCCGGCCTTCCAGGGTATCGGCTTCGGCTCGGCGCTTCCGTTCATCTTCATCCACCGGTTCCAAGCGGGCAGTGGATCCGTCGGCCAGCACCACTTCCAATGCGCGGATATGATCGATCGTCATTCCATAACGCAGTGAACCGCTGCCGGCAGAGTTGTTTCCCAGCATGCCTCCGATGGTTGCCCTGTTGCTGGTTGACGTGTCGGGGCCAAACATCAGACCGAACGGTTCTGCCGCTCGGTTAAGTTCGTCTTGGACAACTCCGACTTCAACCCGGGCTGTCCGGGCCACAGGATCAACGTTCAGGATCCGGTTCATATGGCGCGAGAAGTCCAGGACAATTCCGGCTCCCACGGTTTGTCCCGCGAGACTGGTACCTGCACCCCGCGGAGTGACGTGTACGCCGAAGTTCCCGCAGATTCGAACCGCTTGGGCCACGTCAGCGCTGTGCAGGGGAAAGACCACACCCATCGGACGCATTGTGTACATGCTGGCGTCACGGGCAAACAGATGCCTGCTGTAGTCATCGAACGCGACCTCGCCCTCGAGTGCCTGCTCGAGTTCTTCAACAAACCCCGCAGGAATTGTTGTTTCCTCTGACGAAACATCCATTGCGGTCATGCTTGTCTCCCTCGCTTAGTGGCGTCGGTGCCGCTGATACCGGGCCTGCCCGTTCCCTGCGCCGCCTCTAGCCCTTCTCCAGCACGGCCATCGCTGCCTCCAGCCCATCCTGTTTGATCGGAACCCCGCTGAGATTCAGGCCCATCTGCACTCCGCCCAGTGTTCCCACCAGTGTCAGATCCTCAAAGGCACCCAGATGCCCAATCCGGAAAACCCTTCCAGCGAGCTTTGACAGCCCGGCTCCGAGGGACATATCGAACCGCTCCAGTATCGTGGCGCGGACATCGTCCGCGTTGAAGGCCTCCGGCATCAGCACTGCTGTCAGAGATCCTGAATACTCCCGCGGATCTTGGCACAGGACCTCCAGTCCCCACGCCTCGACTGCGGCCCGGGTCGCACGGGCGTGGCGCTGGTGGCGGGTAAAAACATTCTCCAAGCCCTCTTCCTCCAGCATCCGAAGTGCCACTTTGAGCCCGTAAAGCAGGTTCGTCGACGGCGTATACGGCCAGAAGCCGTTTTTGTTGGCAGCGAGGATGGGACGCCAGTCCCAGAAGGATTTGGGCAGGCGCGCTTTTTCCGAAGCTGCCAGGGCCTTTTCACTGACCGCGTTGAAGCTGAGTCCGGGGGGCAGCATCAGCCCTTTCTGGGAACCGGAAACCGTTACGTCAACCCCCCATTTGTCGTGGTGGTACTCAATCGCACCCAATGAGGAAATGGTGTCCACAAGCAACAGCGCGGGATGCGACGCAGCGTTCATCGCCTCGCGAATTTCACTGATGCGGCTGGTGACTCCGGTGGAAGTCTCGTTGTGAACGCAGCAAACAGCTTTGATTTCCTGACCGGAGTCAGCGGACAGTTTTTCCTCAACCACGGCTGGGTCAATGCCATGCCTCCAGTCACCCGGCACCATGTCGACTTGCAGCCCGAGATCCTCTGCCATCTTCATCCAAAGAGCGGAGAAGTGCCCGGTTTCGAAACAGAGCACCCGGTCTCCCGGGCTCAACGTGTTTACGAGCGCAGCTTCCCAGGCCCCGGTGCCGGAAGCCGGATAGATGATGACGGGGCCGCTGGTGCCAAAGACCGGGCGGATGGCTTGGAGAATGTGGTGCCCAAGTTCTTGAAACTCAGGCCCCCTGTGGTCGATGGTTGGAGCGGCTATGGCCCTGAGGACTTCGTCCGGGCAGTTCGTCGGTCCGGGAATCTGTAAATAGTGGCGTCCGCTTGTGGTTGCTGCTCGAGACATTCCCATATTTCGTCCTCCCAGAGGGGGCATCAGCACAGCGTCGGCACAAAGCTGCGAAATGGAATTCCATTACCGCACGGAACGCTAGCACCGGCGTGCAGGCCCGTCCAGCACTGCTTTCAGCCCCGCGCGAAGCAGTGCTGCCCAACTTTTCGGAGTTACCAAAAGGAGGTTGACGGGTGTTCTTCTGCGCAACATACTCTCCCCAACGGTATGCATCTCCGATCACGGACAAGAGTTCCGCCCGTTGGACGGCGGGGCCGATCTGTACCGGCTCACGGATCATACGACCCTCAAAGATGTGGGAGACCGAAATGAGTATTGAACTCTTATCGATCCTGGTGCTGGCCGCCTTATTCTTGATCGCAACCGTCCGCCCCGTTCACATGGGTGCCTTGGCGCTGGTTGCAGCATTCATCATGGGAACCATGGTCATCGGTGAGGACGTTGACACCGTCCTGCTGGGTTTCCCGGCAGATCTCTTCGTAATTCTTGTCGGCGTTACCTATCTTTTTGCGCTGGCAAAGGCGAACGGCACCATCGACTGGGTTGTGGTCAAATCCGTAAAGATGGTGGGCGGACGAATCGCGCTGATTCCATGGGTAATGTTCATTATTACCGCCCTGATAACGTCCGTTGGCGCCGTGGTCCCTGCCGCCGTAGCAATTATCGCCCCCGTCGCAATGGGCTTCGCTGTCCGCTACAACATCCGTCCCATCCTTATGGGCCTGATGGTTATCAACGGCGCGAGTGCGGGCGGGTTCTCACCGATCAGCGTCTTCGGCAGCATTGTCAACGGAGTGGTCGTCCGGAGCGATCTGCCCGGCAACCCGGCGCTTCTGTTCCTGTCCTCGCTGCTCTTCAACGTCGCGCTCGGCATAGTTGTCTTCTTCATGTTTGGCGGACGCAGCCTCTTGGGGCAGCGGGACCTTGGTGACGGAACTGCGCGGGCGGCCGGAGGAACCGCAGACGAAGGGGACGGGCCCCGCCCGGCAGGCAAAGGCTCCAGAACCACCCGAGCCGCCAATGCGACCGTCCAGACCATGACGCCCTCCACCGGGGAAGCCCTTGTGACAGACGTGCAGTTGGACCGGCATAAGGTCTTCACGCTCCTTGGCATAGGGACACTGGCCGTTGCTGTCCTCGGTTTCGGATTCGACGTCGGTTTCACCGCAGTCACGATCGCAGTCGTCCTGTCGCTGCTTTCCCCTGAAAGCAACAAAGGTGCCGTGAGCGCCATCGCCTGGCCCACCGTCCTGCTGCTCTGTGGGATCGTCACCTATGTGGCGCTGATGGAGCGAATCGGAACCATCGACTGGCTCGGCAACGGTGTCGCGAACATCGGCACACCGCTGTTCGCAGCCATCCTGATCTGCTTCATCGGTGCCGTGGTATCGGCCTTCGCCTCGACGACAGGGATACTCGGCGCGCTTATCCCGCTTGCCGTTCCGTTCCTTCTCACCGGTGATGTCGGTGCCGTCGGGATGATCATCGCTTTGTCCATCTCCTCCTCGGTGGTCGACTCCAGCCCGTTTTCGACATCCGGCGCCCTGGTAGTGGCCAACTCGCCGGAGGCGCAGCGCGACGCCGTCTTCCGTCAACTCATGGTCTGGGGTTTTTCCATGGTGGTGGTCGCGCCGATTGCCACTTGGCTGATCTTCATCGTTCCCGGGTGGAGCTAGGCGTGGCTGCACCCGTCAGTCGAATATCCACCAATGCCGCGAACACCCAACCTTGAAGAGTCAGGATCTCCTTTGATCGACAACCTGCTATCGTCCTTCGATTCGCCCGACGGCAATGTGCCGGCTGGAATCTTATGCCGAACCGAGGAAGAGGTGGCCGTGGTGGCCATCACGAGCGGCCGCTCACGCAATGCGCTCTCTCTTGGGATGTGGCGGGAGCTCGAAGAGGTGTTCACCAGTCTGTCCGCAAATCCCCGGCTGCGAGCCATCGTGCTGCGGGGCGCGGGCACCGCGGCCTTTGCCGCCGGGGCCGACATCAGCGAGTTCCCGGCGGTCCGGTCCACCGCCGCGCAGGCAGCCTCCTACAACGCCCAGCTCTCCCGGACCCTGCGTGTCATAGCAGGCACCGAGATTCCCACACTGGCCATGCTTCAGGGCTTCGCGGTGGGCGGCGGCTGCGAGTTGGCCTCGGCCTGCGACCTTCGGATCGCCGCCGACAACCTGTCCATTGGAATCCCTGTGGGCAGGCTCGGCGTCATCCTCGGGCTGACGGAGTCACGGCTGTTGGTCCGCCATATCGGCGTGAACGGACTCAAGCGCCTTCTTTTCAGCGGAGAGCTGCTTTCCGCGGAGGAGGCCTTGAGGATGGGTTTGGTCGACAAAGTGGTGCCGGCCGGGGAACTCACAGCGAGTATTTCCACACTCGTGGCTGCGATAACGTCTTCCTCCGCGACCACCATGACAGCGGCGAAGGTGGTCACCGATTTGGCTGGGGAGGTCAACGACCTGGCGGCGGAAAGAGTGCAGGACCTCATGCTGCGGGCCTACGACGGTGCCGATCTCAGGGAGGGCGTTGCTGCTTTTCTCGGTAAACGGCCTCCGGCTTTCGGCGACGTTGTCCACAGCGCGGATTCAGTGAAATGAGGCCCCTCGAGGGATTGGTTGTCCTCGATCTTTCGCGCTACATTGCCGGTCCGACTGCCAGCATGATGCTTGCCGACCAGGGGGCTGAAGTCATCAAGGTCGAGGCGCTGCCGGACGGCGACCCTTCGCGGCAGTCCGGCCCGTTTGTCGATGGCGGAGAGAGCGTCTACTTCATGTCCGCCAACCGCAACAAGCGGTCCCTCGCCGTGGACCTCCGGTCTGCTGAAGGACTGGCAGCGGTGAAAAGGATCGCGGCGACCTGCGACGTCGTCATCGAGAACTTTAAACCGGGGACCATGGCACGGATGGGCCTTTCCTTCGAGGCCCTTTCCACAACAAACCCGCGTTTGGTTTACTGCTCCATCAGTGGATTTGGCAGCGGGCCCGCAGGGTCCTCCATGGCCGGTTTTGATCAGAACGCCCAGGGAATGAGCGGTTTCATGAGCGTTACCGGCACCGATGCCACCGGGCCGCTGAGGGCTGGCATTCCCGTAGCGGATACCAGTACCGGACTGATTGCAGGGTTCGCCGTTCTGGCCAAGCTCCTCGAACGGGACAAGACCGGCTCCGGGGGAATGGTTTCCACCTCCCTGATGCAGTCCATGACCTTCCTGATGACGTACCAGGCCCAGAAGTTCCTCAGTCTGGGAATGGTCGCGTCCAGGGAAGGGAATGACCACCCGCTGATTTTTCCTCAGGGCACCTTCAAGACCGGGGACGGATACGTCACCATTGCGTCGGGCAACCAGCGAATGTGGGAGAAGCTCGCCGATGCACTGGACCTGGGGCATCTGGTGAAAGACCCCAGGTTCGGCACGAACGAGCTCCGCTTGGCGCATCGGGTCGTATTGCGGGGACTGATGGAGGAGCAACTCGCCCTCGACGATTCGGCCACCTGGATCAAAGCGATAAATGACGCCGGTGTTCCCTGCGGACCGGTGTTGGGTGTCGACGAAGTCTTTCGCCATCCGCTGGCGGCCGAACTGGAACTCACCGGAACGGTCAACCACCTCACGTTGGGTGAGATGCGGGTGCTGGGGCGGCCGGCAGATACCGGAGATGACGAGTGGCTGATCTCCGCGCCGCCTGTGCTTGGGGAACACACCGGTGAAATCTTGTCCCAGTACGGCTACACCGCCCAAGAGATTGCTGAGTACGCAAGAATGGGGGTCATCCTTCAATCCAACGGGTGAGGCTGCGGACAGGGAGTCCGGCCGCGGATAGTATGGCATCCCGGTCGTGAAGCTCTGCCCGTCACCTGCCCGTCACCTGCCAGTCAAAGGACTCTCCATGGAAATGCGCCTCCTGGGCCGCAGCGGCACCGTCGTCAGCAGCTACGCCCTCGGCACCATGACCTTTGGCAACGAATCCGACCAGCGGGTGTCCCACAACCTGTTGAACACGTATGTGGAAGCCGGCGGAAACTTCATCGACACCGCCGACGTCTACACCACCGGCGCTTCCGAGGAGATCATCGGCCACTGGCTCTCGGCCCGGCCCGAGGCGGCGCGGAACGTTGTGCTCGCCACCAAGGGCCGGTTTCCGATGGGGGCCGGGCCCAATGACCTGGGCACCTCGCGCCGGCACCTGCGCCAGGCGCTGGACGCCTCGCTCAAACGGCTGGGAGTGGACCACATCGACCTGTACCAGCTGCACTCCTGGGATCCGCTGACCCCGCTGGCGGAAAGCCTCGGTTTCCTGCAGGACGTTGTTACCGCCGGAAAAATCAGTTACTACGGGCTCTCCAACTTCACCGGCTGGCAGCTGACGAAGGCCGTGTACACCGCGCGGGCGCACGGCTGGAACGAACCGGTCACGCTGCAGCCGCAGTACAACCTGCTGGAACGCGAAATCGAGTCCGAAGTGGTGCCGGCAGCGGTCGACGCCGGACTGGGCCTGCTGCCCTGGTCACCGCTGGCCGGCGGCTGGCTCACCGGAAAGTACCGCCGCGAAACGGTCCCCGCCGGCAAGACCCGCGTCGGAGACAACCCCACCCGGCAGTTCCAGGGCTGGGATCTGCGCAGCAACAACGACCGGACCTGGCAGATCCTTGACGCGGTCAAAACCATCGCCTCCGCCCACAGCGCCAGTTCGGCGCAGGTTTCCCTCGCCTGGCTCGCCGCGCAACCGGGGGTGACCTCGGTGATCCTGGGGGCGCGCAGTGTCGAGCAGCTCACCGATAATCTGGGTGCCGCCGCGCTGCAGCTCTCAGCCGGCGAGCTGCAGCGGCTCACCGATCTCAGCCGACCCGCAGTCGGCAACTACCCGTATGGAGCAGACGGGCGCAACCAACGGGCGCGGGAACTGGACTGACCCAGGTGGAATGACGCAGATGGAATGACTCAGTGGCGGCGCGGGGCAGGCGTTAGAAGTCTTCCGGCCGCAGATCCTTGACCCACTTGCTGATTTCATCTTCTTCGGGTGTGGAGGGCGTCTTGTCTGCCGGCCCGCCTTGGGGCTTCCCGGCCGGTGCCGGGGTACTTTTCGGTGCCGGGGTACTTTTCGGTGCCGGGGTACTTTTCGGTGCCGGGGTACTTTTCGGTGTCGGGGTATTTGTCGGTGCCGAGGAGCTGTCGGGGTCCGAGCCGGCGGAGCCTTCCGGATGGGCGCTGTCCCGGCCCGCGCCGGGGTCCGCAGGACGGGAGGTGTCCGGCGCATCGACATCACTGCCGGGAGCGGCAGCCGTTTTCCCCTGCTCGCCCGGTGCTGACGGTGCGCCCGGTGCTGACGGTGCTTCCTGGACCGGAGCTGCCGGACGCGGAGGTTGGAACGGCTGGGGATGCGTGGCCAGGTTTTCCACGGCAGCACCCGCGGCCCGAACACCGACTCCGGTGAACTGCGCATAGAGTTTTACGGCCTGTATGGGGCGGCCCTGCGCGATGGCGGCGTACACCTGCTGGTGCTGGGCGGCGTCGAGCCGGGCGTTGGCTTCCCGCGCCGCCTCCACGGAGGTCCGGGGACCGGCCGATGCGGCCTTGGCTCCGGTTGCTTTGCGGGGAGGCTTGAACTGCTTCGCGGTGCGCGGCTGCTCCTGCTCTGCCCCGTTCGCGTCCGGCCCGTCTCCGTGGACCTGCTTTTTCCGGCGCTGGGCACGACTCACCACGAAATTCACCACAACAATGGCCACGACAAACAGAACAATCACCAGAAACTCCATACAACGATCCTAGCTTCGCCCACGGCACCGGAACCTTCAGGCCGGTATATTGACCTGCGAACCGACCGCCGATCGACGGAGATGCCATGAGCCCCACCACTCCCCTGCGTTCACTGCGCGTGCATGTTGCCGAAGGCATTGCGGAGGTCGAGCTCATCGGCCCCTCGAAGGGCAACGCCATGGGGCCGGATTTTTGGAAGGAGCTCCCCGACGTTTTTGGTGCCCTCAGCGAGGACGACACCGTGCGTGCCATCCTGCTCTACGGCTCGGGTGGGAACTTCAGCTACGGGCTGGATCTGCCGGCGATGGCACCGGTCTTTGCTCCGATGCTGGCCGCCGATGGCATGGATGCCCGCCGGCGCGAAGAATTCCGGCGCCGGATCAGGGACCTGCAGGATTCCGTCAGCTCTCTGGCCCGGTGCGCCAAGCCGGTCATCGCGGCGGTGGACGGGTGGTGCATCGGGGGCGCCATCGATGTCATCGCTGCCGCGGACATCCGCATCGCCTCCCCGTCTGCCGTGTTCAGCGTGCGCGAGGTGAGGGTCGCCATTGTTGCTGATTTGGGCTCTCTCCAGCGCCTGCCCGGCATCATCGGCGAAGGTCCCGCCCGACACCTCGCCCTGACCGGTGAGGACTTCGGCGCCGACCGCGCCCATCAGCTGGGTCTGGTCACGGAAGTGGCGGACGACGTCGTCGGCCGGGGACGCGAGCTGGCCGCCGTGGTTGCCGCGAATCCTCCGCTCGTGGTCCAGGGCGTTAAGCACGTCATGAACCACGGCCCGCACGCCGCAGTCCAATCGGGCCTGGACTATGTCCAGCTGTGGAATTCGGCGTTCCTGGCCAGCCGTGACTTCAATGAAGCAGCCACCGCATTCGCCGAACGCCGCCCGCCCGTCTTTACCGGCAACTGAGGTTCCTGCCGCGGCGGAGGCCTGCCCTCCGGCTGTCTGAGCCTGCCGCCGCGGGCGCTTAAGATAGTCGGGTGGCTGTTACCGATGAAGCGATTACCAAGATCAAGGAAATGCTCATCAGTGGGCGGCTCAAGGCTGGTGACCGGCTTCCTCCGGAGAACGAGCTGAGCGACCAGCTGGGCCTGTCCCGAAGCTCGCTGCGGGAGGCGGTCAAAGCGCTTGAGCTGATCCGCGTCCTCGATGTCCGGCGCGGTGACGGCACCTACGTCACCAGCCTGGAACCCGGTCTGCTGACCGAAACCATGGGCTTCATGGTGGAGATCCATCAGGAAACCTCCGCGCCGGAACTTCTGGAGGTTCGGCGCATCCTCGAACCCGGTGCCGCGGCCCACGCCGCCGCTCGGATTGATGCCCGGGGGCTTGCAGCGCTGCGGACCTGCCTGGATTCGGTGCCACCGCAGGCAACCGCTGCCCAGCTGGCTGCCCACGACTTCACGTTCCATTCCCGGATTGCCCGCGCCTCGGGCAACCCCTATCTGGCGGGGCTGCTGGATTCGCTGACCGGCAGCGCGCTGCGGCTGCGGGCCTGGCAGCGGATTATAGAAGCCGGCGCGGTGTCCGCTGTCCTCGGCGAGCATGCCGCCATTCTCGAGGCGCTGACACTGGGCGACGCCGAGCTGGCCCGTTCCCTCATGACCGTCCATGTGGCGGCCACCGAGCGGTGGCTGCGCCGGCAGCCGGAAGAAACCAGGGCGGTCCAGACTCCCGCGTTCCGCCCGGAACCGGCAGCAGGCGCAGCAGTCGCAGCAGTACCGGTGCCGCCGGAGCCGGCAGCAGTCGCTGCCCCGGTTAATGTTCCGGCCCCGGCGGTTAATGTTCCGGCCCCGGCCCCGGCGAAGCCGGCTCGCGCGCCCGCTTCGGTGCGCACCAAGGTTCGGACGCAGGCGGCGGCACCGCTTCCTTCCGGGATGCCCGAACCCCGGGAGGAAGTGGCCGTTCCGCCGCAGACAAACCGGCCCACTCCCACTCCCGCTCCCATTCCAGCTCCCGCTCCCCAGATTGCGCGGATCGCGCCCGAGCCGGCGTTGTACGAGCTGTTCGCTATGCCTTCAGCGCCAGCACAAAAGGCAGCACGGAAGCCGCGCCGGCCTGCCTGAGCACCCGGCCGGCTTCGGTCAGGGTCCAGCGGCTGTCAGCAAAGTCGTCCACCAGCAGGACAGGTCCGGGATTGGCCGCAAACCAGGCCGCTCCTTCTTCGGGAACGGCAAACTGGTCCCAGACGGAAGCCAACCGGAAGGCGCTGTTGCCGCCCGACCCGCCGGTGGGACCGCCGTGCGGGAGCTGCAGGGCACCCAGATACGGGATGCGGCCCAGGCTGGAGATGCCGTGTGCCAGGGAACCGACCAGCTGCGGACGCGACCGCGACGGAATGCTGACAACGGCCACCGGCCGCTCCTCCCAGCCCCACTGCGCCAACACCTGCACGCAGCCCTTCAACAGGGCTTCATCCGCCACGGTGTCGCCGGCCTCCGGAGCGAAAATCTCGCGCAGCCGTCCGCCCCATCCCAAGTCGGTCAGGCGGGCCAGCGCCCGTCCGGTGGACAGCGCCAGGTCCGGCTTGATCTTTCCCTTTACCGGCACCCCCAGACGGTCCATGCCGGAGGGATACATGCCGCGCGGGTCCACATCCACGCCCACCCGGCTCAGGGCCTGATCGGCGTGATCGGTGGCTTCGGCGGCCACCTCGCCGGAGAACCAGCGGCCGGCGCAATTGTCGCAGCGTCCGCACGGGGCCGCGGCCGGATCGTCGAGCTGGACGGACAGGAATTCCATGCGGCAGCCCGTGGTGCTTTCGTAATCCAGCATGGCCTGCTGTTCCTTCACGCGCGCCGCGGAGATCCGCTCGTACCGCTCCCGGTCATAACTCCAGGGCTGTCCGGTGCCGCGCCAGCCGCCGGACACCCGCTCCACCGCGCCGTCCACCGCCAGGACCTTCAACAGCAGCTCCAGCGGCGAGCGTTTCAGGTTGACCCGCGTTTCCAGAGCTCCGGTGGACATCACGGCGCCCGAGGCCAGCTCCGTCAGCACGGCGTTGGCCGGCCCCTCCGCCGGCATGGAGGAGGTGGCGAAGTACTCCCAGATGTCCTTGTCCTCCGTCCCCGGCAGCAGCAGGACGTCGGCGCTGGGGGTACCACGCCCGGCGCGGCCCACCTGCTGGTAGTACGCCACGGGGGAAGAAGGTGCGCCCAGATGGACAACGAACCCCAGGTCCGGCTTGTCGAAGCCCATGCCTAGCGCGCTGGTGGCCACCAGCGCCTTGACCTCGTTGTTCTTCAGCGCCGCTTCGGCCTGCTCCCGGTCGGCCGGGTCCGTGCGTCCGGTGTACGCGACGACGGGATGGCCGGCCTTCTGCAGCAGCCGGGCGGTGTCCTCGGCCGCGGACACCGTGAGGGCATAGATGATGCCCGAGCCCGGCAGCTCGTCGATGTGGGTCAGGAGCCAGCCCAGCCGCGCTTTCGGGGTGGGCAGCCGCAGCACTCCCAGGCGCAGGGACCGGCGGGCCAGCGCCCCGCGGATGGTGAAGACGTCCTCACCGCCGGAAGCCAGCTGCTCCTCCACGTCCTTCACGACCCGGGAGTTGGCCGTTGCGGTGGTGGCCAGCACCGGCACCGAGGCCGGCAGCTGCTCGATCAGGCTGCGGATGCGCCGGTAGTCCGGCCGGAAGTCATGGCCCCAGTCCGAAATGCAGTGCGCTTCATCGATCACCAGCAGCCCGGAGCGGCGGATCAGCTCGGGCAGATGGGTCTCCCGGAAACCCGGGTTGTTCAGGCGCTCCGGTGACACCAGCAGCACGTCCACCTCGTCCGCCTGCAGCTTGGCGGAGATATCCTGCCATTCCAGCTGGTTGGCGGAGTTGATGGCCACGGCCCGGACACCGGCACGGGCTGCTGCCGACACCTGGTCGCGCATGAGCGCCAGCAGCGGGGACACGATCAGCGTCGGTCCCGCCCCGCGGGCACGCAGCAGCAGGCTCGCCACGAAATACACCGCGGACTTGCCCCACCCGGTGCGCTGGACCACCAGGGCCCTCCGTCCGCCGGCGACGAGTGCCTCAATGGCCTCGTACTGGCCCTCATGGAACTCAGCGGTGTCGTTGCCGACCAGGGCCCGGAGCAGGCGGGTGGCTTCGGTCCGAAGCGCCGGAT
Organism: Arthrobacter sp. zg.Y820; assembly: GCF_030125555.1. Lineage (NCBI taxonomy): Bacteria > Bacillati > Actinomycetota > Actinomycetes > Micrococcales > Micrococcaceae > Arthrobacter > Arthrobacter sp. zg.Y820. Next base: position 135,444 of record NZ_JASKLX010000014.1, on the reverse strand, counting down.
CGGCGGCTGCGGAGCCTTCCCCGACGATGCCGGCGGCATCCTGCGGCGCGGCGTCCCGCTCGGCGTTCGAACCGTTCTGCGGGTCTGGGTTTTGGGTTTCTTGCTGGAATTCCATACCTCCACTATTCCAGCCGGGGCTGACGATTTCCTCCAGCCGGAAACCGGCGTGGATACCGGAAGCTGTGTCCAGCCCCTGTGGACAAGCACCGAAGGATGGAACGCTGGCCTATAGACTGTCCGGGTGACTAGTGCATTCGATCTTTCCGCGTCCTTTAAGGCCTACGATGTCCGCGGCGTCGTAGGCGAGACCATCACTCCGCAGATAGTCAAGGCCGTCGGTGCCGCTTTTGTGGACGTGCTTGACCTCTCCGGCCAGACGGTTCTGGTGGGCGGAGACATGCGTCCGTCCTCCCCCGAGTTCATCAAGGACTTCGCTGCCGGCGCCACCATGCGCGGTGCCCATGTGCTGCTGCTGGACCTCATCTCCACCGATGAGCTCTACTACGCCTGCGGTGCCCTGGATGCGGCCGGCGCCACCTTCACTGCCAGCCACAATCCGGCGCAGTACAACGGCATCAAGATGGCCAAGGCAGGAGCCGTGCCGATCTCGTCCGAGACCGGCTTGCGTGAGATCCAGGCCATGGCCGAGCAGTACCTGAACGCCGGCACCATTCCCGCCGTCGAGAACCCCGGCCGGATCAGTGTCCGCGACATCCTGCGGGACTATTCCGAGTACCTGCGCAGCCTGGTGGACCTGACGGACATCCGCCCGCTGAAGGTGGTTGTCGATGCCGGCAACGGCATGGCAGGCCTGACCACCCCCGCCGTCATTGGCGACAGCCTGCTGCCGGCGCTTCCGCTGGAGATCATCGACCTCTACTTCGAGCTGGACGGATCCTTCCCGAACCATCCGGCCAACCCGCTGGAGCCGGAGAACCTGAGGGACCTGCAGGCCGCCGTCGTCGAGCACGGCGCTGACCTGGGCCTGGCCTTCGACGGCGATGCAGACCGCTGCTTCGTGATCGACGAAAAGGGCGACCCGGTCAGCCCCTCGGCCGTCACCGCGCTCGTGGCCCGCCGCGAGATCGCCCGCGCCAAGGCAGCCGGCGAGACGACGCCGGTGATCATCCACAACCTCATCACCTCCCGTGCGGTTCCCGAGCTGGTGGAGGCCGACGGCGGCCGTGCCGTCCGCACCCGCGTGGGCCATTCCTTCATCAAGGCCCTGATGGCCGAGGAAGGCGCCGTCTTCGGCGGTGAGCACTCCGCCCACTACTACTTCCGCGACTTCTACAACGCCGACACCGGCATGCTGGCGGCCATGCATGTCCTCGCCGCGCTGGGTGAGCAGACCCTGCCGCTCTCGGACCTGGCCCGTGAATACGAGCCGTATTTTTCCTCCGGCGAGATCAACTCCGAGCTCTCCGACGTTCCGGCGGCGGTTGCCCGTGTCCGCAGCGAATTTGAGCGCGACGGCGTCACCGTGGACACCCTCGACGGATTGACTTTCACCTCAGATGACGGACAGTGGTGGTTCAACCTCCGCGCGTCGAACACCGAACCCTTCCTTCGGCTGAATGCCGAGGCCGAAGACCTCCCCACCATGGTGCGGGTCCGTGACCGCGTACTTGAACTAGTTAGGAACTAAACCCAATGGCTGATGTTGAACTGAACGGCGAAGAGCCCTCCGCCCAGGTCCAGGAGGACCTGAATTCCCTGCTGGGCACCGCTCTGGGCGTGGCTCAGGAGCAGCTGGAGGCGCAGGGCGCCTTCCTGCCCGCCGCACTGGTTGTCCAGAACGACGGCGAGCTGCGGATGATTGCCGTGGCTCCCGAGGAAAGCGACGAAGACCTCGACGCCGATGCCATGATCGATGACATCTACCAGGTGCTGACCGAGCAGAAGGGCGACAACCGCGCCGCTGCCGTCTTCTCCGACATCCACCTGCCGGATGAAGCCACGGATGCCATCCACGTGGTGGCTGAGCACTCCGAGGGTGTCTGCATCTCCGCGATCCAGACGTACTCCGAGGTCGACGGCGAGTGGACGTTCGGCGAACCGCAGTGGGAGTCGGGCGACCAGCTCATCTGGGGCACCGAAGAAACCGCAGCGGGCACCGACGAGGCCTAAGCCTCAGCTTTCGCCTGAGCCGCCGGGCCGGCGGCGCCGTGCGGTTGCATGGTGCCGCCGGCCTTTCGCTGTCAGCCGGCCTTTTGCCGGCCGAAGGACCGGCGAACCACGGACCGGCGCTCCTGCCCGGTTCCGTGCAGAATCCCCAGCGCGGCGCGGGCCAGCCTCATATCCCGTTCGGACCGGCGCATCCGCAGCAGGTCCAGCGGCGGTGCGAAACGCTGCTCGGTCATGGCCTTGGGCGAGCTGAACTCGCGCAGGCCATCCGCACCGTGGGTCCGCCCGAAACCGGAATCCTTGACGCCGCCAAAGGGCAACGCACCGACGGCCGCGAAGCCCAATACCGAATTCACTGTCACCACACCGGCTTCAAGCCGCTCCGCCAGCTCCCGGGCATTCGCCCTGCTTCCGCTGAAGACTGAGGCACCCAGTCCGTAACCGGTTCCGTTGGCGCGGTCCACTGCCTCCTCCATGGAGTCCACCGGATTCACGACGACGACGGGTCCGAAGGTCTCGCGCTGCACCGCCTCGTTGTTCTCGGGGACGTCGGTGAGCACCACGGCGTCAATCCTCCTGCCCTCCCGGACGGAGCCGGGCCCGCCCAGCGCCGCCCGGCCGCCCGCGGCGAGGGCGGCGTCGATATGCGCCGCCACCACGTTCACCTGGCCCGGGAGGGTCAGCGGCCCGTAGTCGGCTCCGTTTTCCGTTCCGGCCACCAGGGCCCGGCCCTCCTCCACCATCAGCGACAGGAACGGCTCGTACACGGCCCGGTCCACGTACACCCGTTCCACGCCGGCACAGGTCTGCCCGGCGTTCACCATGCCGCCGAACACCGCGGCGGCGGCAGCCGCCGGCAGGTCCGCGTCGGCCGCAACGAGCATGGCGTCCTTGCCCCCGCATTCGGCCACCATCGGCGTGAGCGATTCAGCGCAGGCGGCCATCACCTTTTTGGCGGTTTCGGTGGACCCGGTGAAGGCGATTTTGCCGCATCCGGAGCGGACCAGGGCTGCGCCGGTGTCCGCTCCTCCGGTCACCACCTGGAAAACCGGGTGCCCGCCGCTGATCTGTTCCCATTTGCGCCCGATCCACAGGGCGGTGCCGGGCGTCAGGTCGCTGGGCTTGAGGACCACCGCGTTTCCTGCCGCCAGGGCAAAGGAGACGGACCCCATCGGGGTGTACACCGGATAGTTCCACGGCCCGATCACGCCCACCACTCCGTACGGTTCGTAGCCGAGGGTGGCCTTCTGGTTCAGCGCCGCGAGGCCGGACGGCACTTTGCGCCGGCGCAGCACCTTTTCCGCATGTTTGGCGGCCCACTCCAGGTGGCCCAGGGCGAGCAGAATTTCCAGCAGTGCGTCGCCCTCCGGCTTGCCGGTTTCGGCGGCCATCACCGCCGCGAGCTCATCGGCGTCGTCGGCGATAACCTGCTTCCACGTCCGCAGCAGCTTTTTCCTGCCGCGGAACCCCTGCTCCTGCCACCACCGGGCGGCTTCAGCGGCACGGGCGACGGCGAAAGCAACGCCCGTGGGTCCGTCGGCTCCGGTACCGCCCGCCGGCGCGGGAAGGAAGGATCGGGGCGGGGCACTGCCGGTCTGCACGCTGCTGCTCATGGGACCACTCCTGGCCTGAAAATGAAGCACGGCTGGGCAAGGAAAATGCTACTCCCGGGCGGCCGGCCGCGGAGGCATCTCCCGGAACTTTGACCCGTTCAACCCGTCGCCCCGTCACCCCATTCCCTTCTGAACCCTCCGGCCTGAACCGTCCGGCGCCGGAGACGCCGATGGCCCCGTCCGCAAAGGGGACGGGGCCATCGGATCAAGACTGAGCCGGCGAGGGCTCAGGGAAGGCTACGCCGAAGCGAAACGCTCCTTGAGGGTCTGCAACTCAGCGACGAGATCCTCGGGCAGTGACTCGCCGAAACGGGAGTACCACTCCTCGATCCCTGCGAGCTCCTTCTTCCATTCCTCGGGGTCCACGCGCACGGCGGCCTCGACGTCGGCCGGAGTCATGTCCAGGCCGGTGAGGTCCAGGGATTCTCCGGTGGGCACAAAGCCGATCGGAGTTTCCACCGCGTCGGCGGTTCCTTCGATCCGCTCGATAACCCACTTGAGCACCCGTGAGTTGTCGCCGAAGCCGGGCCAGGCGAACCCGCCGTCGGCCGTGCGGCGGAACCAGTTGACCAGGAAGATCTTGGGCAGGGTTTCCTGGTTGGCCTTGCCGCTGAGGGTGATCCAGTGGCGCAGGTAGTCTCCGGCGTCGTAACCCATGAACGGCAGCATGGCCATCGGATCGCGGCGGACCACGCCCACTTGGCCTGCGGCGGCCGCTGTGGTTTCGGAGGACAGGGTGGAGCCCATGAAGATGCCGTTGGTCCAGTCGCGGGACTGGGTCACCAGCGGGACCGTGGTCTTGCGGCGGCCGCCGAAGAGGATGGCCGACACCGGCACGCCGTTCGGGGAATGGTATTCCTCGGCGAGCATGTCGATCTGGTCGATCGGCGTGCAGAAGCGGGAGTTCGGATGGGCGGCGGGGTGGCCGGCCTCCGGCGTCCATTCGTTGCCCAGCCAGTCGGTCAGGTGTGCCGGAGCCTCGTCCGTCATGCCCTCCCACCAGACGCCGCCGGTGTCGGTCAGCGCAACGTTGGTGAAGATGGAGTTGCCCTTGGCGATGGCGCGCATGGCGTTGGGGTTGGTGCTCCAGCCGGTACCGGGAGCGACGCCGAACAGGCCGGCCTCCGGATTGGTGGCGCGCAGCTCGCCGTCGTGCCCAAAGCGCATCCAGGTGATGTCATCGCCGAGGGTCTCGACCTTCCAGCCCTCGATCGTGGGATCCAGCAGCGCGAGGTTCGTCTTGCCGCAAGCGGAGGGGAAGGCCGCCGCCACGAAGTAGTCCTTCTTCTCCGGACTGGTGAGCTTCAGGATGAGCATGTGCTCGGCGAGCCAGCCTTCGTCCCGGGCCATGATCGACGCGATGCGCAGGGCATAGCATTTCTTGCCCAGGAGGGCGTTGCCGCCGTAGCCGGAACCGTAGGACCAGATGGAACGGTCTTCGGGGAAGTGCACAATCCACTTGTCGTCGCTGCAGGGCCAGGCCACGTCCGCCTCGCCCTCGGCCAGCGGAGCGCCGACGGAGTGCAGGGCGGGCACGAAGAACGCATCCAGCTCCTCCATCTTGCGCAGCACGTCGGTGCCGATGCGCGCCATGATCCGCATGGAGGCAACCACGTAGGCGCTGTCGGTGATTTCGACGCCGAACTTGGGATCTTCTGCTTCGAGATGTCCCATGACAAAGGGAATGACGTACATGGTGCGTCCGCGCATGGAACCGGAGAACAGGCCGTCCAGCTTGGCCCGCATCTGCGACGGTTCCATCCAGTTGTTGGTGAACCCAGCGTCGTGCTTGTTCTCGGAGCAGATGAAAGTCTGTTCCTCGACACGCGCCACGTCCTTGGGGTCGGAGAACGCAGCGAAGGAGTTCGGGAACTCCTCCGGGTTCAGCCGAACCAGCGTTCCGGCGTCGACCAGTTCATCGGTCAGGGCCTTGTTTTCCGCCTCAGACCCATCGACCCAATACACGCGATCGGGCTGCGTCAGCTCGGCTACTTGCTGAACCCAAGCCAGCAGAGCCTCGTGGGTGGTGGGTGCTTCCGCAGAAGCCCCCGGTGTGTTGCTGTCCAAATGGCTCGGAGCAACGTTATCGCCGCTCTCATCGAGAACTAGCTGACGCGCGTCATCGCCCATGACTCTTCCCTTCGTTGGGTCAGTGGTGTGTTTTTGATGCTAGTTGTCGGCATGCCGATGACTCCCGCGGGAAAGGTAGTACCTATAATGGCGGTCATGCAATGTTTGCCTAGAATTCAACAAACTTGTGGTGGCCAGCATACGTCGATGTGACGAACGTCATATAGACCGGTCTAGTTGTCGGAGGTCACACTGACGGATTAGGCGGCTCTCAGAAACTGGGCTATAGTTGTTTACGGCCAAACAGCCACGGACAAACTTTGAAGGAAGGCCTCAACGGGGCCTGAAGTTCAGAATAATCCTAAATGCGTGCGTAGCTCAACGGATAGAGCATCTGACTACGGATCAGAAGGTTGGGGGTTCGAATCCCTTCGCGCGCACCAGTGAAACCCGGTCTGACCAGTAGAAATACTGGTCAGACCGGGTTTTTTCTTTGTCTGAAGACAGCCGGCAAAGACCCGGAATTCCCGGGCCGGCGGCGCAGCTCGGATCAGCGGGCCAGTTTCCGGAGGTCGACGCCGGGGTCCGCCAATCTGGCGGGATCCACCAGGATGCGGCGGTCGATGATGCGGCGGGCGGCCCGCACCGTGAAGCCGCCGTCGATGGCGGCGCAGCCTTCCACGCGGCCATCTGCAGCCAGCCGGAAACTCGCTACGGGCACCCCGTCTATTTCGCGGGTCACGGTGTGCCCCTCCCCCACCATCGAGCCGACCCCTTCAACGTGGACTCCGTGGCGGTCGGACCAGAACCAAGAAGCACCGTGGACCGGCAGGTCCTGCCCGAGGAGGGCAGCGGCAGCGGTGGCGCCGGTGTTTCGCGCATGTTCCCAGTGCTCGGCCCGGCGCAGGAGGGTCCCGTCGGAGTGCCTGGTGCGGGCTGCGTCTCCGACGGCATAAACGTTGGGGTGGCTGGTGCGCTGGCGGTCATCCACCAGGATGCCGTTGTCGATGTCCAGACCGGCAGAGGAGGCCAGCGCAGTCTCCGGAACGATTCCGATGCCAACCAGTATCACGTCGGCGTGGATGGCCGTGCTGCCCTCGACCTCAACCCGATATCCGGTACCGTCCCCGACGATGGCCGCGGGAACTGCGGTAACCGCACGGATGCCGCGGGCGGCATGCATCCGGTGCAGGCGCTGCGCCAAAGCATGTCCCACCGCCGGCACCAGCGGCGGATCAACCGGGTCGATCAGCGTCACCTCCGCACCGACCGCCAGTGCTGTTGATGCGGTCTCGGCGCCGATCAGGCCTGCGCCGATAATTACCAGCCGCACGCCCGGATGCAGCCGGGAGCGCAGCCGGTCTGCGTCGGTGCGGTTCCGCAGTCCAAGCACTGTTTCCAGCTCCCCGCCCGGGATCTCCAGCCGGCGGGCTGCCGCACCGGTAGCCAGCACAATTTTGTCGGCGGCCAGCTCCCGGCCGTCCTCAAGCAGCACGATGCCCTCGTCGGGCTTCAGGCCTGCAGCTTTGCCGGCCAGGATCGCGATCCCCTGTTCCTGATACCAGGCTTCCCCGGCGAGCAGAATCTGTTCGCTGCTGCGCGTCCCGAGCAGATACTCCTTGCTCAGCGGCGGACGGTCGTAGGGCAGCCCTTCGGGGTCGATGATGGTCACCCGGCCGCCGAAGCCGCGGGAGCGCAGCTCGCGGGCCGCTGCGAAGCCTGCCATGCCGCCGCCTGCGATGAGGACGGATTCCAGGGCCATGTTTGTTTTCCTTGCTGAAGAACGGGAGCGGTGCTTCCAGCCTAGGCGTGCCGAGCGGAAATCTCTCGCCACGCGTTCCTCGCTTCCGGCGGAACAGCCTTTCGCAAGGCAGCCTTTTCCCGGGGGCCGCCGCGTGCCAAGCTCTGTGCATGACGGATCAGAGCGGCACGGGATACAGCGGTTCGGACGAGTCCCAGCGGTCGCGGCACAGGGACACCGACGTCGTCGTGCTCGGCGCCGGAGCGGTGGGGGAGAACGCTGCCGCCCGGGTGGCTCAGGGTGGGCTGGACGCCATTCTCGTGGAGCCGGCCCTGATCGGCGGGGAGTGTTCCTACTGGGCCTGCATGCCCTCCAAAGCGCTGCTGCGGCCGGGAACCGCGCTGCACGCCGCTCGATCCGTGGCCGGATCCCGTGAAGCCGTAACCGGTTCCCTGGACGCCCGGGCCGTACTGGACCGCCGCGACAGCTTCACCTCGCATTGGAACGATTCCGGGCAGGAGGAGTGGGTAAGGGACACCGGAATCGGGCTGGTGCGCGGACACGGACGGCTTACCGGGCCGCGCGAGGTCAGTGTCCGAGGCGACGACGGCGGCATGATCACCATCGCGGCCCGCCATGCCGTCGTCCTGGCCACCGGCTCCGTGCCCACTCCACCCCCGGTGAAGGGACTGGACCAGGTTGAGTATTGGGGCACCCGCGAGGCAACCTCGGCGCAGGAGGTGCCTGGCCGGCTGATCGTGCTCGGCGGCGGGGTTGCCGGCACTGAGCTTTCGCAGGCCTGGGCGCGGCTCGGCTCCCGGGCCACCCTGGTGGCCCGGCACGACATCCTGGACTCCTATCCGGAGCCGGCGCGCGAACTGGTCAAGGCCGGCCTTGCTGCAGACGGCGTGGATGTCCGCACCTTTACCGGAACGGATTTTGTGCGCAGCGCTGCAGGCGGCGGCGTGGAAATGGGGCTGGCGGACGGTTCGGTGCTGGCGGCTGACCGGCTGCTCGTGGCCACGGGCCGGGCGCCTGCGCTGGCGCATCTGGGTCTGGAAGGGCTCGGCTTTGACGCTGCGCGCTTGGACTCAGACGACACGGGGCTGGTGAAGGGCAGCGACTGGCTCTACGTGGTGGGCGATGCCGCCGGAAAGGTGCTGCTGACCCATCAGGGCAAATATGAGGCCCGTGCCGCCGGAGCCGCGATCACCGCCCGGGCCCGCGGCGAGCTGGCCGGAACCGGCGCACCGCCCGCCTGGAGCCGGGAAGTCTCGACTGCCAATCATGTTGCGGTGCCGCAGGTGGTGTTCACGGATCCGGAAATCGCCATGGTCGGCCGGACTCTGGAGCAGGCCCGGACCGACGGCATCAATGCTTCGGAAACGTCACTTGAGCTGTCGGTGGCCGGATCGGCGCTGCATGCCGACGACTACCGGGGCTGGGCGCAGATGGTGGTGGACGAAGACCGCAAGGTGCTCGTCGGCATGACATTTGCCGGCCCCGACGTGTCCGAACTGCTGCACGCTGCCACCATAGCGATCACGGGAGAGGTGCCCCTGGATCGGCTGTGGCATGCCGTCCCCTCGTATCCCACCATCAGCGAGGTCTGGCTGAGGCTGCTGGAAAAGTACGGGCTCTAGGGTGCGCCGGTTACGCCGACGCGGGAGCGGTCAGGCCCGGCGAACCACGAAGTCAGTGACCCGGGCATCGCGCCCGTCCAGCTCAGCCCACGGCTTGTCCGATTCCATGACGGTCAACCCGGCGGTCGGATAGTCCATCGCCATCTCCATTACTGCATCTTCGTTGGACTCCACTGAGGCCAGCCGCATCGCGAGGTCCTGCACTCCGGGGAGGTGGGAAATGACCAGCAGGCTGGTCACCGTCTCCGGCACACTGTTGATGACGCTGAGGATCTGCGCGGCCGTGGCGCTGTAGAGGCCGTCTTCGAGCTTGGGTGTGGGCCCTTTGTCTCCGAGTTCCTCACAGATCCAAGTGCACGTTTGCCGGGTGCGCAGCGCAGACGAGCACAGGATGAAGTCGGGAATGGAGTCGTTTTCCACCATCCAGCGGCCGGCCAGCGGCGCGTCCAAGTGCCCCCGGCTGGAGAGGGGCCGTTCGTGGTCGGACACGTCCCGGGGCCATGCCGCCTTCGCATGCCGCAGGAGCATCAGTTTTTTCAGGTGGTGGCCGCTCATTCGCCCAGTCTATCGGCGGTGCCGGTGCCGGAATTCCGGAACCGGCACCGCCCCTGGATCAGATGCTGTATTCGGGTGCCGCCCAGACCACAACTTCGGGGTGCTCGTAGAAGCGGTAGCCTTGGCCGCGGACAGTCCGGACGGTGTTTGCCAACCGGCCGAGCTTGGAGCGGAGCCGCCGGATGTGCACATCGATGGTGCGCTCGTTGGGCACTTCCTCGGCATTGCGCCACAGTCCCGCCAGCAGTTCCTCGCGCCCGACCGTCCGGGTGGCGTTCTCCACCAGGTAGTTGAGCAGCTCGAATTCCTTGAAGGTCAGGTTCAGGGTGTCCCCGTCCAGGTGCACTTCGCGCCGCGACAGGTCGATCAGGACTCCGGACGGACGCGGTGCGCTCTGGGTCGGCGCCAGCGGTGCGGCCTCCTGGCGGGGGCGGCGCTGCGCCGTCGGGTCCCCCAGCGCCTGGCGTACGACGTCGATATCGGCGCCGGCGGCCTCCGCCGGCGCCAGGGCCACGGCGGCATGGCTCTGGGCGCCCGGGCACAGCGTCTGAATGTAGGCGCGCACTTCCTGGGCCAACTTGGTCAGGGACGTTCCATTGGCGGCGGCCGTGTCCTCATCGAGGCCGACATAAATAACGAACCCGCGGGCCACCGTGTCGTTGCTGACCGACTGGGGGCCGGGAATTCCGTTGGGCGTCACGACGGGGGTGGGCGCCGTCATGGGTGAAGCATCGTTTCCCGGAGCCACCGCTTGAAGCGGGCGGGCCGGCTGGCCAAAGCCCTGAACGCCGTATTGCGGGGAGTAGGCCTGCCCGCCGTACTGGCGGAATTCCGCGGCCGCACCCTGGCGGACGGCTCCGGCGCGATTCTGCGCGTTGCGCAGTGAGATGTGTACGTACCCTGATGCTACTGACATGTTGCAACCTCAATGTGAATGACCGTCATCACGCTCGAATGCTGGGGGTGTGCCCGGGTCGAGATGGCGCAGTTTCGCCCGTCATTGGGCCTGAGTGGTGCCTGAGAAATGGGGGTGGGTAACTCAGGCGTGCATTCGACAACAGCACGGCTTCTCGCCGGCGGAGCCGATGAGAAGCGCTGCGACAGGTGCTGCTGTGTGGATGTTCACATTACGGATTATTGCATGTAACAAAGGCGTACGCGCAAGTAACAATGCGTCCCACGTCTCACTATGTGGACGATTGTTGGCTATTTGTGATGCAGTTCACATTCCCTACCCCGGAATCCGGCTTTTGGCACCCACTGCCGCCCCATGCTCCGGGCGGCCCGCTGGCCGCACACGGCGGCCGAATGGGAAAAAGAGAGCACCCGCCCATAAGCGAACTTACAGACGGGTGCGAGTCAAGCATGCGAGAGGTGTCCACATGCTGGACAGTAGGTATTGAGGGCGGAGCCTGTTTAGTCGACGACGCCGTACAGTCGATCGCCGGCATCACCCAGTCCCGGGACGATGTAGGACTTTTCATCCAGGCGCTCATCGATGGAGGCCAGCACGATGGTCACATTGGCATCAGCCAGTTCGTGCTTCAGCACCTCGAGGCCCTCGGGGGCGGCCAGCAGGCAGATGCACGTGATGTCTGCGGCTCCGCGCTTGAACAGGAACTTGATGGCCTCCCGGAGGGTTCCGCCGGTGGCCAGCATCGGGTCCAGGACAAAGACCTGACGTCCGGTGAGGTCGTCCGGAAGCCTCTCCGCATAGGTGATTGCTTCGAGGGTTTCCTCATTGCGGGCCATGCCCAGGAATCCAACCTCCGCCGTGGGGACCAGCCGGGTCATTCCTTCAAGCATTCCGAGTCCGGCACGGAGGATCGGCACCACCAGCGGGGTGGGCTTTACCAGGCCGGTCCCGACAGTGGACGTGACCGGAGTCTCGATCTGTACGGGCTCAACGCGGACGTTGCGGGTGGCTTCATAAGCCAAAAGGGTGACGAGTTCTTCCGTGAGCTGGCGAAACACCGGTGAAGGGGTGTCTTTGTCGCGGAGAACGGTGAGTTTGTGGGCAACAAGGGGGTGATCCACTACAAGTACGCGCATGCTTCAAAAGTACCATTCCATGCTGGGACTCCCTCTGCGGCACGGCTGCCCTGCGGCCCGGTTGAACTGCGGGAAGATAGGAGCATGAAGCCCCCTACAGCGCAGCATGAGGCGTGGATGGATCTTGCGCTTATCGAGGCCCGCGGAGCCTTGGCGACCCAAGACGTGCCGATCGGCGCCGTCGTCGTTGGTCCGGACGGAACGATAATCGGCACCGGACGCAATGAGCGCGAAGCCACCGGCGACCCCACGGCCCACGCCGAAGTGGTAGCCATCCGCGAAGCCGCAGCGGCCATCGGTGAGTGGCGGCTCGAGGGGTGCACTCTGGTGGTGACCCTGGAGCCCTGTGCCATGTGTGCCGGGGCGATTGTGCTGGCCCGCATTCCACGGGTGGTCTTCGGCGCCTGGGACGAGAAGGCCGGAGCCTCCGGATCGGTGTTCGACATTCTCCGTGAGCGCAGGCTGAATCACTGGGTGGAAGTTTTTCCCGAGGTCCGGAAAGCGGAGTGCGCGAAGCTGCTCACTGATTTTTTCGGCTCTCGGCGATCGGGCTGACACGGGCGGGTTCCGTACGTAGGCTTACTAACTCAGAACCCGATACCCCAAGGAGTTCACCAATGAGTGCAGATCAGGCAGGGCTGGATACAGTCGTCAAAATCCTTGAGCACGCCAAGATTGCCCAGCTGACGACCGTGGATCTTCAGGGCCATCTGGTGAGCCGTCCGCTGGAGCTGCAGGAAACGGATTCGGACGGCAACCTGTGGTTCTTCACCCAGGATCCCTCGCCCAAGGCGGACGAGATTCGGACCAACCCCAACGTGAACGTCTCCATCCATGATTCCAAGGGGTACCTCTCCATCAGCGGAACGGCGTCCATCACCAAGGATGAAGGCAAGATCGAAGAACTATGGAAGTCCACCGCTGCTGCCTGGTTCGAGGCGGGGCGGGAAGACCCGTCCATTGCGCTGATCAAGGTGGACTCGGACACCGCTGAATACTGGGCAACGGACGAGCCGCGGGTGGCAACGGCCTTCAAGATTGCCAAGAGCGCCGTCACCGGCGATACGCCCAACATCGGCAAGAACGACGTCGTCGATCTCTAGTCATCTCCGCCACCGCAGCGGGCGTGGATCCGCCCGTTTTGGGGCAGGGCGTTTTAGCCGGTAAGGTTGACGCGTTGGTGACGTGTCCGAGCGGCCGAAGGTGCAACACTCGAAATGTTGTTTGGTGAAAGCCAACGTGGGTTCAAATCCCACCGTCACCGCCACATGGAAAAGACCCCGCTTCCCTTGCAATCCAAGGGAAGCGGGGTCTTTTTCCTTGTCGTGAGTAAGTCCGGCGGTAACGCACCAGCAACAGGATTCTCAGAGCGGCCCTTGACGTCGCGCCTCGGCCGCCCGGACTGCGTCAGTATCTGCAGGCACCGAGCACTCAGCGGTCAGAGAAGTTTTTCGAGTAGGAGCATGGGCCTTAAAGGGGTTTGTGCGGGCTGTCAGCAGCCTCAGTCCTCGTTGGTTCCGGCTGCTTTGCCCTTCGACGAGCTGGCACCGGTTACTAGCGAATGCGCGGAGTAGATGCAGGGTTCGGTGACAGTCTCGAAATGAGTAGGTGCATGGCCAGGCCGTCATCACGACCCAGATGTTAGTGGACCATTGGTGATGCGGCGGTGACGGTGGGTCCAGTCGATCCCATCGTTACCGCAAGCTGAAACATGTACGCATGACAACTCTGGTCAATATCTGGAATGGGTCAATATCTGGAATGCGACCAGAAGGGCACGCGAAGCGTGCGTAATTTGAGTGCGTAGGGCTCGATGAGCCTGGCTCGGGCTTGCCGTCGAGTTCGGCATTGGCCCCAATCCGGCCTGAATTAGCCCGACTACGGCCCACAACCGGCCAGTATCTGCCCAGTGGGTATCTGGCTGGTCGGAACCAGCCCAAAAAGCCCACTTCCAACTCGGATGCGGGCTGAAAAGGGGCTTCGTCGAAGGCGGGCACTCAGGCCCGGGCAGAATTTGGCCGCGACCCGCCCGGTGGGCCGGAACTGATCAATTAGTTCTCCTGGGCCCGGATCATCGTGAACAGGAGCTCAGGCTGCTTGCCGGAGAAGGCCCCTCAACTCCTCGCGACAGCAGTCCGTCCAAGGCCTCCTCGAATGTCACGAGAGTCCATTTGTCCGGGGTCTCCGCCGTTGTGACCCGGCCAACTTGGATAATCTTTGGGCCCAGCGTGGCCACAGCAGCTGCAATGATATTTTTTGCGTTTCCCTTCGAGATTTGGCGTTTTGATCACCCATCCGGACGATGCCCCACATCCCCTGACTGACAGCCCAGCGGAAGGAACCGCTGCGGTAGGCGTGGTCTCCTGGATCCCAGCGTCCTTCGGGCAGCATCACCAGGTCCTGGGTGAAGCCGGCTGCGATGGCGGTAACCGATCCGGCTTCGGGACTGCTCTTCTTTGCCTTCCGCACCCAGGGGGCGACGTCCCAGGCGAAGTTGTGCACGGTGAAGGTGTGATTGCGGGGCTTGTCGCCGGCGCAGACCAGGCGCCACCAGATGGGCAGGTCCCTGCTCGCGTGCTGGATTGGGGCGGTGGGGTTGGGCAGCGCCATGGGATTCTGGTGTGGAGTCAGCGGAGACCGGTAGCTGATGGCCTTCTGCCCGGCATCCACGGGAGGGTCGCTCGGAGAGATGTCAGGAAGTGGCTGGTCGATATTGCCGTTTAGGAAGTGACGCAGCCCGTCCTGTAGGAAGAAAACAAATTCTTGGGCGATGACTTCGTCACCGCTCTCCAGGTGAACGTGGGCGCCTGTCCACTTCGGCTTGTCCTCGTTCTGCGGGTCGACCGGGGTAATGTCGCTGGGCTCGATCACGACAGCTCCGATTAAGCCGTGGTGCCGGTGATTGCGGATGTCACCCATATCGAACAGGTAGCAGGTTTGGCCTCGTTCGCGCCCGTCCTGATATGTGTCGAAAGCTAGGGCCGGATCCGCGTACCACCAATACTCCCGCCAGTTCGCGTCCCGGTGCCCTATGCCATGGTCAGTGCGGTGCACCACCACATTGACTGCGTCGTGTCCGCCGTGCACGACATGAGCAGCATCGTCCACGTCCAGGGCGGCTACGGTGCTGTCCTGGTTCAGCCCCACGTACGCGCCGTCGTCGCTCTGCACGTCGTAAAGCAGCAAGTTGGGGTGCAGGGAGACTCGAGGACTGACCGTTCGACGGTCCGGGTAACCCAGGTGGTCACGGTGCTCCACGGGCAGCCGCGGCGGGCTCACTTCCGGTCCGAAGTCCGGGAGCCGAGGATCTTTCGTGGCGAAGTCTTCGTCAGGGAGGTTCTCCTGCGGCAGCAGGAGCTCGTTGATGAGGGTGATCCTGATCCATTCCCCGGGATGTGCCCGCAGGACCAGCGGCTGGTCGGAACCGTCCACATCCACCGCCCGGAGATTGCCCGTCTCGCTTCCATCGTCCCTGGTCTCAGCGACGAACTCTTCGGCCGTACGGTAGATCAGGCCCCACGGGTCGGTCAGTGCTTGGCCAGCGTACTGGTGCTCGTGGCGCTGGGCGACTACCACGTACTCCCGCACCTTCCCAGCCGACCACGTTCCTCCGGGCACCCGGAAGGGACGTGTGGGCAGGAATCCGTTGGACTGGGAGAGGCGGAACTGATCCAGTGCCTCCTTCAGTTCCTGGTCGGTCGGAGGTGCAACGCGCCCGCCGCCGTCCTCCGTCCCGGGGACGACCTTGGTGATGCGCGGCAACGGGGGAAGTTCACGGAAGTTCTCCGAGCTGGGCTGGAGCGAACGGATCAGTCCCCAGCATCCCAGCCACAGGTCGTCCATGACAGTGAACTGCCACAGGTGGTCACCGACCCCGTACGGGCTCGTCGCCAGAGGCTTTCCGTCAGCTCCGATTTCCGGCGGGTTGATGTCCATGGTGAAGGCCTCGGAGATGCCCAGCGTCTGCTGGTTCACCCACGGCGACTGTGGGTTCTGCCAGTCCTTGCGCCATCGCATGCCGTTGAGCATGAAACTGTGCTGCTCTTCGTGGGAGCCCTGGAAAATCCGGATGCGCAGTCGTTCTCCTGGATAGGTGTAGATCACCGGTGTGTCGGGGTCACCCTTGTGCTTCGGCGGCACAGGCAGTGGCGGCGACATGTGCGGAGCCTGCACGTCGAGGACCTTTCGCTGCTCCTCGTCCTCGTTCTTCAGCGAGGAGCGGCTGGAGCTGAACCACTCGGAGGGGTCCTTGCCGCGGTATCGCATGGGGGTGCACCGGTAATTGACGCCCATAACACCGGGATCGTCATCACCGCCCAGCAGGTTCGGCTCATTCAGCGGATCATCCTCCGATTGAGGTTGAGCAGGGATGGGGTTCGGAGGACGATCGTCCTTCGGACGGTTCAGCGGCACAAAGTCCCCAAGGGCCAATCCAGCTTCCCGGAAGGGGTCCTTTAAAGCTACGTCCCCATCCCCGTTTGAAGTTCGCGGTATGATCACGGCCTGGGAGCCAACCCATGCGGGGGTGTGCCGGTCCGGTAGGTACCAGCGGGTGCCGTTGGGTTCGGCGATCAGGGCTGCGAACAGACCGCGCTTCTGCCGGAAGTTCGCCAGCAGGTGGTCGTGGAAAAAGCAGGGGCCGAACTCCTCATCCACCACCCACCGGTGCAAGGAAACATTTGCAGGGGGATTGTTGATCTTGCCGTCCGGGATGGCTTCGAGGGAACTGGCGCCGGAGAGGTAGTTCCAGCCGGTGGCCGAGCCGTCGGCAGCGAGCACATCGAACTTCACCAGGTGCACGTGCAGACCACATTCAACTGGGTGGCCGGGAAAGTCGAAGTGGTCGCCCTCGACGGTGCCCACCATGTTGCGCAGGCGCAGTTCCACGATGTCGCCGTGATTGGCCCGCGGGAAGAACGCGTCGGCCCCGCCTGCGTCTTCGGTTGCCGGGGGTTTGAAGGGCACTGGATCCCCAAGCCGGTGCCCGTCGTCGTCGAGACGGGTGACGGTGATTTCTTTGAGCTGATAGTGGTGTACGTGCGGGTCGTACCAGCCGGCGGAGTTGTAGATCATCCCCCGTTCCGCCATGTCGATCTCGTAGTGGATAATCCGTCGCTCGGGAACCTTCGCCTTGGTGTTCCAGTCCCGGGCGAGGCCGTCCAGATCGACGAAAAGAGCACCGGGTTGATCACCCGACCGGCAGTTGGGTGCGAAGGCCGCCCGTTCCTTGTCGGAACAATGCGGCATCTGCAGCAGCTGGCGTCGCCCGTTGACCGGGACGTTCCTCTCCGGGTCCTTCCCCGCCTCTACGTCTTCCTCGTGGGGTGAGGGCGGCGGCGGAGATTTGCGGGGGTAGGTGGCGTCGATGAACCACGGAAATCCGGGTTGTTCGGCGGTCGAGGGGTTGGGGTCACGTCCGGGCAATGGCTTCAGTTCGGGACAGGGAGTGCCGTCGGGGTAGGCCCGCTCCCCGTCGACCAGCCGGTCGAAGCTGCGCCACAGTCCCCACATGCCGTGGTGGAAGTGGGGGTAGAGGTGGCAGTGCCAGATGATGTCGCCCACCGCATGCTGGCGGCTGCCCGAGCCGTAGAGCGGGTCGATGGTCATGGCGGTCTGCGGACCGATGGACACCGAATCCAGCAGCTGGGAACCGTGGTGCTCGCCCATCTTCCACACGGAAGGCTCAGCGGTGTCCTGGGCGACGGCTCGCCACTGATGGACGTGCAGGTGGAAGACATGGGTCTCTTTGACCCCGGCGTGCACCAGCCGCACCCGGCTGGGGTCCCCGCGGTAGGTGCGCAGAATCGGCGTCACCGGTTCGCCGAACAGCCAGGAGCTGTGATGCTGCTCCTCGCCGGAGACGCGTTCGAGGAAATCGCCGTTCTTGTCTTTGGCCACCCAGAACTCTTCTCCGAGGGTTTCCTCATCGATCCTGATTTCAACGGCTGAGTGGTCGATCCTGTTCTTATCGGGTTCTGCCTTCGGCGCGCCTTTACGCAGGCGCCGGTGCAGCCGATAGGGAAGGCGGTTGTGCATGGGTTCAGCGCGGTAGGACAGGGGCATGGCCGAGTGGGGCAGGGGGTGGGGGATGCCGTTATGCGTCTCGGGTTCGTCGTGCATGAAGACGGTGAACTCGCGGAAACTGCAGTTGCCGGCGAATTGTTCCGGATTGTCCTTGGCATGGTGGAAGTCGACGAAATTGTCCTCCCGCCATTTCCGGCACCGGTTGCCCGCCTGGCAGTCCTCATGCTGCTCGTCGCGGCAGCCCTTTTGGAGAGCCACCACTTTCCCGTCCTTGAGGCGGTGTTCGTCGCGGGGCACGACGTCGGCGTAGAGCCCATCGGGGTGATCTGTGCCGTCGAGCCGTTCCCCCGTCTCAGGGTCGTACCACCTCGCCCCATCGGGCTCGACGACCAGAGCGGCGAACAATCCGTGGTTGTTGGTGCCACGGTCGGTTCCGCGGATGTCGCCCAGATCGTTGATCGGCCACACGCCCTCCCGGGCGCACAGCCAGCGGTACGTCATTTTAGATTGGTAGGGAACAGTGGTGGGGTCGTTGTCGCCTACGCGCGCCCCATCTCCGTACTGGACGCCTGAGCCGGTGCCGCGTCCCGGGACGGTGCCCCCGAGCCCGTCTCCTTGCACGTGCATGCCCACTTCGCGGCCGCGGATGCTGTTCTCGAAACGCACCTTAAGCTGCTCTCCCCGGCACGCCCGCAACACCAGCGGACGCACCAGTGGGATGGGCTTAAGCGGGTTGCACCGGTTGTAGGCCAGGGTTTGTTCACCTTTGCCGATCAGGTCAGGGCTGTGATCGTTGAACATCAACCGTTCGATGTCCTCGTCCCGCAGCTGAGACCCGGGACGCTGCCTCCGATACCAAGCCAACATCTCCGGCCACCCCTGGCGGATCCTTTCCAATTGCCCTTCGATAGCCCGCTCGGCCTCCTCGAGCTGCGCCAGCCACTCCCCCATGGTTTTCCTCAGGCCATGTTCGAAAACATCATGTTCATTCTCCGCCTGTTGCTCCTCTAGCCGCTCCGGATCCGGCGGGGCCTTCGAGGAGAGGCTGGTAATCCGCCCATCAGTCAGCTCCCGCAAAGCGGCAACCAGTTCGTCCACCGTGGCACGGTAGTTCTGGCGTATCGCACGATCATCCGGATCCAACCGGAGACCGCGGGCGTCCCGGTCTTCCCGGTCAAGAACCTCGGACTCGCCGCCGAAGTCCTTCAACAGATACTTATTCTTCTCCGGTCCTTCGGACAGGATCCGGCGCATCTTAAGGAGCCGCGGCACTGCGTACACCACGGTTTCCATGAGCTGGGTCTTGCGGTGCATCTTGGTCAGGTAGTCGCCGTTTTTCTCCCGTTGTTCCTTCACCCAATCCAGGAGGGGCTGGTACACGCGCAAGGTGTAGAGCAGACCGTTGGGATCGTGGTCGCCCTCGAGCGAGTAGACGATCGGGAAGGACATGGCCACAACGTGGTACGTGCGGAATTGGGTAGACGACATGTTGAACTCCGTGATCGAGCCGCTCAGCGGCAGAAAAGGTCACATCAAATGGGACCATGAAAGGCGGGAAGCAGCGCCGTAGCGGCTCCCAGAGCGATGAGGGCGAAACCGGTAGGCCATACCAAGCGCCGACCCCACGAGACGAGGCGTTCTGCGGCCATGACTACGCTCAACGCGACCATCGCAGGCAGTGCTGCGGTGCCGACGGTGAAGCAGATGAGCATCAGCGCCCAACAGCACCCGATGCATGACAGCGCGTATGCACCGGACAGGGCGAAAATCTCCGCGCTGGAAGAGCGCCGACCCTGCCAGTGCGCCAGCACGAAGCTGCGCGGGCTCCGGCAGCCGCGCAGGCACAAATCTTTCAGCGGGGTGAACTGATAGCCACCGGCCCCGATCAGCACGGCCCCTGTTACCCAACGGGGATCGATCGCCAGCCATCCGCTGGAAGCCAACGCCCGGACACCCAAATCGCCTGCGACGAGAACCGCCCCGATGACCATCCACGCCCCGATAAAGGTCATGGCGCTCCAGATGGTCAGACGCCACGGATCCGGACGGTGCGAGACCAGTCGTCGCACCGTCTGCAGCAGCGGGAGTGCTGGCGGAAGCATCATGGCAACCACCATGAATCCCCAGCCGCCCAGGGCTACTGCACCACCCACCAGAGCAGGAGGAATCACGAACGCGGCCGTACCACCATGCTGAGCGTGTGTTTCCGCGGCTAGCCCAGGGGCGAGCACTTCAGAGGTCACCGTGTGGCCTTCCGGCCCGTGGCCCCCGGGCCCGTGGGTCAACAGCAGGACCCCCCAGGCCATCGCCGCCATCACGATCGTGCTCAAAACAAGGAGGTTCATGTCGAGGGGGCGGCTCGCCCCGGACTGGTGGGGCGCCGCCGGGGAGGTAGGGGTCATGATGCTGGTGCTTCTTCACCAGGCATGCCGGTGCGCACGCCCGCGGGAGCTTGCTGGGCTGCGGGGTGGCGGTAGTGAAAGGTGCCGCGCATGCCCGAGCGGCCCTTGACGTTGATGTTGCCTCCGGGCAGGGCACCGACGTTGATGATTAGCTCATCCCCCGCCTGGGCAGTCACCGGGTTCTGGGCCTGTAGCTCGTAGGTGAGCGCGGTGTTGGACAGCTCCAGCGGCTGACTCTTAGCGTTCTCGGCCGCGTCAAACCGCTCCGGCTGCCCTGTCGCGTGAATCAACAGGTCTTGAAGGGGTTCCGCTTGCGGTTCCTGCGGGTTTATTCGGGTACGGGTGACTGTAGCCGTCCAGCGGTGTTCGTCCTTGTCCGCGCGGCCGTCCTTATCGAACTTGAAGGAGATACTGGCCCGCTCGGCCCCGACCACCGTTCCGCTCATCTCGGCCAGCTCAGCCAGCGGGCCTATGCCCCCTCCCTTCTTGGTGGGGTGTTCGGCGAAGGTGCCCCGCAAGGCCTTAAAAAGCTCCTCATCCGTGGTTTCCGTGTTCTTGCACTTCGAAACGTCGATGTAGATCATCGAAGTGGCCGGTGCTGAACTGCCGCGACGGTTGCCCGCGTGGATCGCGACACTGACGACCTTGCACCCAGTGACGACGAGGCCATCGATCTCCGACTCGGTGCCGTCCCCGGTAAACTCCCACAAGACGAACCCGGTGCAGTGTCCCTCCACAGGGTCGTCGTCCACCCAGCAGGGGCAGATGACAGTGCAGTCGCAGGCCTCAAGAAAGTTACCTGTCAGTGTGTATTCCATGACGGTCCTCTGATTCTTGGATGTTGAGACAGCGCCCGGCAGGATCCGGTCAGGCCACGATCCGGACAATCGCTGTGCTGGTGCCGCCAGCGGCGGAGACGACCGTGACCGTGGACGGCGGTGCATCGAGAGCAAAGACTCCGACCGGGCCGGACAGCCCGCCACGCCCTGTGACAGTTAGTGCCGGGGCGCCGCTCTGATCACTGGAGATTGCACTCACGGTGAGCGTCTGGTTGGTGCTGTCATAGTCGGCCTGCGTGATCGCCACCGCATCGGTGACCCCCACGGTTACCGGCAGAGCAACAGGATCAGTCCGGTTGGTCACGGTGACCTGCGTCGGAACCGTGCTGCCCGCAGATATGCGGGAGAGGTAGTTGGGGGTATTCCCACCCTGCAGGGGCGTCTCCGGACCACCTCCAAGTGATACTCCGAGCTGCTGTCCGGGAACGGATCGGGCGAACACCTCCACCATCACCACCCCATCCGCCGCTCGGCGGTAGACCGCGCGGGTGATCTCCACCCCATGGATCGTGGCGATCCGGCCCTGCAGCACGAATTGGTCCGTATAGACCTTGTCCGGGTTCCCAGGATCATTCGGATCTGGATCAGCCCCAGCTGTCCCCGCCCCGGGGCCTTCCACCAGGACGAAGTTAGTGTTGAACGGGCTGCCCGTGATCGTGTGCTCTGTGGCGCCGTCACCGATGTAGCCCTCGGGCAGAGCGGGATCGGGCATCCACTGCAGGAAGGGGGCGATCTGCCCGCCCAGAGCCCCGGTAAAATCCAACGGTGCCAGGCCGATGTCCTCCGTCGCAGTCACTCGACCCCGCTCATCGGTGGTGACCTGAACCGTGCCGTACGGGTGCGTGAGCGTGTACGTCGTCTCCGGGCGTCCGTCGCGGACCCGGAACCGGATGCGTCCGAAGACGATCTGCTCGCCGTCCACCACGTCTTCCGTAGCAAAAGTAGCCTCCAAGGCGAGGACCACCCTCACTTCCCCGTCCTGCCCTCCTCCGCCCAGAGGTAGCTCCGCCTCCGCCGTCATGTAGAAGGATTCGCCTGGGAAGTTAGCGATGCCTCGCAGAGTTCCGCTTTCATTCAGGTCAGCGATGATCGGGGTTCTCGGGTCATCGCGCTGCCAGGCCAGATCCAGACGCGTACCCGTAACGTCTTCGTACCACAGTGGATAGCCCGTCCGGGGATCAATAGGTCCTACATCACTTAAACGCTGCACATTCCCCGGCACCGCACACCCCACGATCGCACAAGAATCTACAAGAGGTATATGCAAATAAACATAGAGTGAGTACGGCCCGTGACCTGCTGTAACGCAGTCACAGTGACATAAACACTGGACAGTAATCGCGCTGCTGGAGAAAGCTTCGATTACTAGCAGGTGCCAAAAATAGCATCACAAGGAAGCGGTTTCAAGGCTCGTCGCATTTAAGGGTGTAGGCGTGGTTGAAGCCGCTTGGTTTCAGGAGTGAACGGAGCCCGCCTGGAAGACAGTCGGTTGAAGAGGTTCGCCGAGGTGGGGAAGTTTGCCGCCCAACCCCTCGGCTTAGCGGACCCCGAAGCATTCCGGGCAGTAGCCAAGATTCTCGATTAGGCCTCTTCGCCAGCGGCTGGCAGGGTCACTGGGTTTCGGCGCAGCGAGCGCCTGTTGCTCAGGGATGATGGACAAGGGCCTCGGGCTACTGCGCTTCGATCCGGCCCGACGAGGCCGGGTGCGGGCGCACCGAACGCCCCGGGCCGCCCACCGTCAGGTGTAGAAGAATCGCACGGCGTGAAAGAAGACCGGTGCCGCAAAGCAGAGCGAGTCCAGGCGGTCCATGATGCCGCCGTGACCGGGGATGGTGGAGCCGAAGTCCTTGATGCCGCGGTCGCGCTTAATGGCAGACATCACCAGCCCTCCGGCGAAACCCATCACACAGGAGATGAAGGCCAGGAGCGCGGCCATCAACGGGGTGAACGGCGTGACCCACCACAGGGCAGCCCCCAGGGCGGTGGCCGAAAGCACTCCCCCGATGAACCCTTCCCACGTCTTGTTGGGACTCACGCTCGGCGCGATCGGGTGCTTCCCGAGCGTCTTGCCCCACACATACTGCAGCACATCGGAGCCCTGCACCACGATCAGCAGGAACAGCAGCAGATGCGCGCCGGTTGCCCCACCGGTCCCAGGCGCCGAGCCTTCGGCCGCATCCCGGCCTGCCTCCATGGCTAACGGAAGTTGCAGGAGCGCCGGGGCGTAACTGATGGCGTAGACGCATACCATCAGCGCCCACTGAATGGCCGCGGTTCGCTGCAGGAACCCGGTGGTCTGCCCGGCGAGTGCGTTGCGCGCCGGCAGGAAGAGGAAGGCGTACACCGGGATGAACACGCTGAACATGCCGTACCAGTGCTCCCACAAGAACCAGTAGTGCGCCGCGGGGATGATGAACACCAGCCACACGAGCACTTTGTGATCTCCGCGCCCGGTCGGCGAGATGGTGATGAACTCGCGCAGTGCCAGAAGTGACAGCAGCAGAAACAGCAAAATTGTCACCGTCTCGCCGGCTGCCAGGACAGCACCTATCAGTGCGACCATCAACCACCAGGCGTTGATGCGCTGCTTCAGGTTCACAATGGTGCTCGTGGGGCCCAATCGGCGGCCCAGAAGCCACGCGATCACGGTGGCTAAGGCTAGAACAACGACGACGCCGCCGAGGAGTTTCAGGGACGACGCGTCCAACAAACCCAGTTCCCAGTCGCTCACAGGTTGTCCTGCCGGTCCTGGCAACGAGGGGCCGGGACGCCGTCGTCCTGTCCGGGGATATCTGCAGATTGCGGGTCTGGATGCTCAGTCAGGCCTTCCACGAGAACCTGCCGGGCGCGGGCCAGGAAGGTCTGCCTGTCCTCATCGGGATCCAGATGGAGGGGCTCGCAGAAGATGACAGTCGAGAGGTGAGGCACCGGGATCACCTCACCTTTGGGGAGGATCCGTCCGAGGTTGGCGAGCGTCACGGGGACTACGGGTACCTCAGGGTGGAGACGCGCCAGTTTGTACAGTCCGCCGTGAAACTGGGCGATCGTTTCGCCGTCGCCGCGGGTGCCTTCAGGGAAGATAATCAGCGAATCACCGGCGGCCAGCACCTCGGCCATGCCCTCCACCTGGCCCTTGGGGCTGACCCCCGAGTCCGACGTGCGCTGCCGGCGGCTGCTGGAGCCGTGGCGTTCGACCAAATAGGCGTTGAAGATCTTTTCGGCAAAAGCCTTACGCACCCCGGAGCCCCAGTAGTCCTTGGCAGCCACCGGGCGGGCGCGTTGCTGAAGCTCTGCCGGCAGTGCGGCCCAAATGGTGAGGAAGTCCAGATGGCTCGAATGGTTCGCGTAATAGATGGCCTGCTCGGGTAAATCCAGTTCAGATTCTCCGGCTGCAGTCACCACGCGCACACCGGCGAAGGCGCTGATAAGTTTCGCGAGGCTGCGCCGGGACGCCCTGCCGACGTTCATGATGGCAAGTCCTTGCTGCGGGCATGCAGCGCAGCGCTGACACGGCGCAATCGGCGAGTACAGGTGAGCAGGGAGCCCAACGCGATGAGCGCCAGCGTGCCGAACAGCGCCCACCCTTCCGACCAGGGAAGCCATGGTTCGGCGATGGCCACCAGGACGCCGATCATCAGCAACCACATGCGGTGCGGTTTGGCCAAGGGCCCGTCAAAGAAGTATCCCGTGCCGAGGGCTGCTCCGAGGCAGCGGATGTAGGCAGTGAGGACGGCGAGTATCGCCGCAAGGAATCCCAGCGTCATCCCGAAATCGACTCGGTCGGCGGTCACCAGCCCGGCGGTGGCGATGCCTGCTGCCCCCAGGAACAGAACATCGGAGATCCGATCAGGCAATTCATTGTAGATATCACCCACCGGTGAGCTCATACCCTTTTCTACGGCCAGCATTCCGTCGAGCATGTTCAACAACAAACGCAGCGGTATACAGGCAGCAGCCGCGGCCAGAAGGACAGCACGAATTATGGCGTCGTCGGTATGCGCCGACCAGATCAGCGCAGCGGCGCCCACTGCGGCGAACACCACTGAACCGACCGAGATCTGATTGGGGGTGAGTTTCGCCGCCGCAAGCATATCTGCAGATTTTGCCGCCCACCGGCTGCCGCGCTGCGGAATTTCCCGCCTGTCCGTTCCGTGGCTCATATGGAATGTCCGTTCATTTGGCCCTTTGGTGCAACTCATACGCTAGTGCGAGCCGAGCGGCGGAAATGGCAGTAACCCGCGATCAATTACAGTGTAAGCATGAGGCGCAAATCACCCTTCAGGAACGCCCTGCGGGACCACGGAATCGCCGGCGCCTGGGGCTTCGCAGAAGCGACGTTCTTCTTTGTGGTCCCCGATGTGTGGACATCCTGGGTGGGGCTGCGCCGACCGAAACGCGCGCTCGGCACCACGGTCTCAGCCCTCGGCGGCGCACTGGCCGGAGGGGCAGCGACGTACTGGTGGGGCCTCAAGGTAGCCGCAAATACCTCGCGTAAGGCGTTGGTGAAAGTTCCGGCGGTCACGGATGCCATGATCAGCGAGGTGGAGCAGGAGATCGCCGAGTCCGGGGCCGCTTCTTTGCTGCGGGGCCCCACCCGCGGAGTTCCGTACAAGCTCTACGCGCGGGCTGCCGGGCTGCAGCGGACCTCGCTCGTGGCGTTCCTCGCCTGGAGTGTGCCCGGCCGGATGATCCGGTTCATGGTGGTGACGGTGGCAGTATCCGGGATTGCCGCTATGGTTCGCCGCAGGTTCCCTGGCGTCTCTGAACGGCGCATCTCGACCGTGTTCTGGATCTGCTGGGGTGCGTTCTACGCGGTATTCATTCCACTGGCGTCCCGTCGCGGGTCACATCCTTAGCCGCTGAACCCCCGACCCCGGGTGGTGCAGTCATTCCTTGCACTGAACGTCAGTAACCGAAGTCCGGCGTCGCGGCTTCGACGCGGACCGGCCAGCAGCCTGTGGCTTGGTGATAATCGATGGCCCGCAGTAATGGCTTCATGTCATAAGCATCGATATTCAGGCTGAGCTTGACGCCGTGAATGGATTTAACCGTCAAGAACCGCTGCCCTTTCAGCGTCTGCAAATGATAGTGCTGGATTTCGCTGTAGGGGATTTTGCGTTCCTTGCCGAGCACGCTGCGAAAAACCACTTCATAGGCGTAGGTGACCACGTAAAAGTTGCGGTACATCGCCACGAAGGCCATTCCGCCGGCAATTATTGCCACCGAAGCAATCCCAGCCCCCAGGGGGCCCTCGGGCGAGGCGAAGCCCACCAGACCCATGAGGAGACCCACGCAGACAAAGAGCCACCCGACAAATGCCACCACCTTGGGCATCCGGACCCGTTCCGGGTGCTCCCTGGACCGGTTGGGGTGCTTCCGTGCCCACCGGGCAACCGCTGCAATGGCAAGCGTCGTGACTGTCGTCAGAATAATTCGCAGGAGGAGCGCTGGAGACATTGGTGTTGGTCTGCCTATCGTGGCTGCATGCTGGACTCGGGTAAATGCTGGACTCGGGAAGCTTGGGCTTTGTGTTGGCGCAATAGATGACATTATCTCCGGCAATTCCGGCGCAGGAACGGCAGGGTGGAGTTCCGCCCCCGCCCAGCCCCGCTGCGCCGCGATGCCGGCCCACACCGATCCGCGGAGCACCGGACCGGATTGCGCCTAGAATCCTGTTCCCAGTATCGGCTCCGGGGCTTATTCTGGGCCGCAGACCGGCAACCACGGATTGCCGGCGCAAGCGACGGAGGCCGCAATGTCTGTGCGCATACTCAGAGCCGATGGACCCGCTGAAGAGCTCGACGACAACGAAGAGCTGAGGTACTGCTATCAGGTGACCCAGGGCGGAACTCTGGTCGTTCTTGAAGCGGTGGATGAGAACCGCTGGCTGGTTCGGAAGGAAATATCGGCCTGGCGATGGAACGAGGTATCCGGACGGAGATACATCGGGGACACCGGAATTGTGGGCGGGGTCGAAGGCGGAAAAGCTGAGGGGCGGCCCAAGACCAAGCTCCCGCCGCAGCGGGTCTAATCCGGTTTCAATTCGGCAGCGCGCGGCTCGCAACCGGGTCGCAGCCGGGTCGCAACCGCCGGCTCGCAACCGGGTCGCAGCCAAGTCACAGCCGGACGTAGGCCCAGCCTTCCCACTGTCTGCGGGCCAGATGTGCGACGGCGGCATCCACTGTTTCCACGCCGCGGTGCAGTTCATCTTTGTGGACGTCGGCACGGCTCATGCTGTTTTCACAGGCGAGGACGTGAATGTCGCCCGACAGGGCAGCATCCAGAACACTCGGGTCTCCGATCCCCAGCCGCAGCAGCCGAACTCCGAATCCTTGAACCACCACTTCGAGGGGCCGTTCGGACCCCAGGGCACTGCGGGCACGAACTGCGCTGCGCAGCAGCCCGGCCAGCCAGGTTCCGCTGTCCGGACCGGAGCCGTGGATTACCAGGCCCGGCAGTCCCGGGTTCGGCGGCCCCTGGTTCAGCGCCCCCTGGTTGGGCAGGGGAGCCTCCGGCCGGGAGTTCTGACTGTGCGCATCTTTTGGTTCCATCCGTCCAGTTTCCCCCTGCCCGCCGGCAGGTGACAGGGCGGACGCGGCCGGCCGCCGCCGTCGTCGGCGAAGTCCCTAGGAACCCCAGAAACGCTTAACCGCGTCAGCCAGGCTCCTCCCCTGTTCCTGTCCGGCCAGAGCCGCGGGACGTCGTGTGGACCGGAGCAGCATGTTGGTTCCGAAGGCCGCCAGGCTGGCGTCGTCGGCCTCGATCAGGAACGTGTCTGTGCGGCCCTCCAGGCTTGCCAGCACCTGGGGCAGCGTGGGCCCGAACGGACTCTCCGGAGCCTCCGGAGCGCAGGAAAGAACCAGAACCTTGCCGCAGTCGGCGGCCAGGTCCGCGTTGGTGGCGGAGCGCATGCCGCCATCCATATAAGGGGCGCCGGCGATGGTGACCGGCGGCCATGCGCCCGGAACACTGCAGCTGGCCGCCACGGCCAGGGCCAGTTCGGCACGGGACGAGGCGTCGAAAATCGTGAACGCGCCGTCGTCGGCGTTGACTGCCGTCACCTTCAGCGCCTTGGAAGGCCAGTCCTGAGACGGAAGCAGCGACCGAATGGTGCGCACCCAGGCTTCCTCGGAAAGCCCCTTGCCTGCGGTACGTGCTTCCTTGCCCAGCCTCGCTCTCGCCTCCTGTTCCCCTCCGGGTCCGCGGGCGGCGTCGGCCATCATGTTCAGAAACTGCTCAGTGCTGAAATGGGAAAGCTCCCCCTGCTCCATATCGGTTTCCGCCGGATCATCCTTCCGCAGCTGGGCTTCCAGCATGTGCCGCACGACGCCGAACCGCAGCACAGTCCCGACGACGGATCCAGCGGAAGTGCCGATCACCAGATCGGCGTCGTTCAGGTCGATGCCGTGCTCGAGCAGGGCAGTGAGGACCCCCATCTCCCAGG
The DNA here is from genome assembly GCF_030125555.1 of Arthrobacter sp. zg.Y820. Lineage (NCBI taxonomy): Bacteria > Bacillati > Actinomycetota > Actinomycetes > Micrococcales > Micrococcaceae > Arthrobacter > Arthrobacter sp. zg.Y820. The sequence goes on along the minus strand of NZ_JASKLX010000014.1, from coordinate 106,934 downwards.
CGATGCCCGCCACTCCCCCGCCGCCAAGAACCACTGCACGCGTCTCATTCGTCTTTGTCATGCCGGCAGTCTAAACCTGAGCCGGTTTTCCGGGTTCCGGGGCGGGGGTATTCAATGGAGGCATGGCATTGCGCGTATTGATGGTTGGCCGGAAGCACGAAGACTGGGTCGTTGACGGTATCCGCCGCTATGAGAAGAGGCTGAAAAAACCCTTCGACCTGACCTGGGTCTCGATTCCTCATTCTGCCCGCGAGGGAGACGCCGCCCGCAAGGAGGAATCCGAACGTTTGCTGGCGAAGCTCGGCAGCGACTACGTCATTCTGCTTGATGAACGGGGCAAGGCAATTACCTCTCCGGCCTTGGCGAAAACGCTGCAGAAACCCCTGGACAACTCCCGCAATGTCACGCTGATCATTGGCGGCGCCTACGGCGTGGATGAGAGCGTGCATGCCCGCGCCGATTTCATCTGGTCGCTGTCCCCTTTGGTTTTCCCGCATCAGCTGGTGCGTCTGATTCTTGCCGAACAGATCTACCGGGCGCAGGAAATCGCCGGCGGACGCCCCTACCACCACGAGTAGCAGCCGGCACGGGAGAAGCGCCCTTCCCCGGTACAGTGGAAGCGCTGTCTTTACCCTTTTGACCCCCCAAACCCTTGGCTGCGGGCCTGGCCCCCGCACTGTTTCCGCGCTTTTGCGCCCGAAAGGTCCAACACCATGCGTCAGCGCTTCGTCCGTTCCCTGACTGCTGCCGGGGCCACCGCCGCCCTTATGGCTGCCGGCATTGGTACGGCATCCGCCCACGTCCACGTTCATCCGGATTCCACGGAGGCCGGCGAGTCTGCGCTGCTCACCTTTGAGACCTCCCACGGCTGCAAGGGTTCGCCGACGACGGCGATCACCGTCACCCTCCCGGATCAGATCACCGATGCAACCCCCACCGCCCATCCCGGGTGGAAGATCAGCAAGGTCACCGAGGACTTCGCCGAACCGCGGGTGCTGGACAACGGCACGAGCATCGCTTCACGGACGAGCCAAGTGGTCTTCACCGCGGTTGAACCCCTGCCCGACGGAGTCCGGGACACCTTCCAGCTGACCGTCAAGCTTCCGGATGCTGCGGGAGAAACACTGGCCTTCCCCGTGCTCCAGTCCTGCGCGGAGGGTGAAACGGATTGGGCCCAGCTTCCGGCAGAGGGCCAGTCCGACGCCGACCTCGAGTCGCCGGCTCCGATGCTCACCGTCTCCGGGGAATCCGGCGGATCCGGGGCGCATGGCGAATCCGGGGATTCTGGCGCTGAAGGCTCCTCGGGCGGTTCCCAGGGCGGCGAGGACAGCACCTCTGACGTCGACGACCGGGACGATGCCGTGGATGAGGACGATGTGGAAACTGCGGCAATCGCCGGCTTCGCAGGTCTGGGTGCCGGAGTTCTCGGACTGATCCTGGGGGCGGTGGCGCTGTTCCGCACGCGGAAAGCGTAACGTTTGCGGCGTCATTTGGCGTGCCGCTGGCGGGGCGAAATTGCTTCTGCCCACCGTTGCCGCGAGGGTGAGGCTATGAACATGCAGCCGTGGAAGTCCTCGTCAGTATCAGCGTTGGCCCTTGGTGCCATCTTGGCCCTCACCGGCTGTGGCTCCGGCGGGGAGGAGAGCGCGGCGTCTGTGTCGCCGTCGTCGTCCGCGCCCGCCAGCACCTCGCCGAGCGCCCCCGCCAGCGCCTCCACCGCCCCGAGCGCCCCGGAAAGCTCCGCCCCCGGCACTGCGGCGCCGACGGCGTCGTCGGCTGCTGCGGTTCCGGAATCCCCTGCCGGTCCCGGCTCGTGTGCCGCCGCTGATCTGGCGGGGTCAATCGAAGACACTATTGGGGGTGGAGCTGCCGGCAGTGTTTACCGCACGCTGGTGCTGACCAACATGTCTGAGGCAGCGTGCACTGCCGCGCCCGGTTATCCGGGTGTTTCCTACCTCGATGCAGCGGGTGAGCAAATCGGAGCAGCAGCTGTCCGGGCAGACGGATCTGCCGGCGGAGCTGTTGTCGGAGGTGCGCAGGTCCTGGAGCCGGGCCAGTCAGCTGTTGCGGAACTGCGCGAGACCCGCGCGGAAAACTACGGCGCAGATTGTGTGGCGCATCCGGCAACACAGCTGCTCGTATATCCGCCGGAGGATCTTGAATCGGTGAGCATCCAGCACGAGGTTGTCGCCTGCGAAAACCCCAATGTTGAGCTGCTGAGCGTCGGTCCTCTGCAGAAGCGGTAAGTTCAGGCGCGGGCTTGCGCTGGCAGAGGTTGGGCCGGGCGCCGGCTGGCGTTGGTTCTGCGCCGAAGGCGTCAGGCCCGCTGGGTTTTTTGATCGGATTGGCGTCAGGCCCACTGGGTTCGGGCGCGGGCTGGTTGGGCAGTGGCCGGAATGGCTCCTCTGCCCGCTGATGACTCCGTCCATTCCTCCACAGCTGCCTTCGCGAAGATACTTCTCCACAAATGAAAAGGTCTTCCAGACTGAACCCATCGATTCCGAAATAATTGGTTCATGGAGACAGTTGCCGGGATGAAAGCATCCGCCGAACCGAGATCAGCCGGTGCGGTTCCCCTTAACACTGCCTTCGGAGACGTTACGCAGGCAGCCGGCGTTGCCGAGACAGACCGAGCCTTGGGAGCAGTCGATGCCGCCTCCGCCGGCACATCTGCAGCCAGTAACTTCACCAGTGTCGGTGGCTTCCTTGCTTCCGTAGCGAAAGCCAGCGAGCACCTCGATGATCTTCGCCGCCATGCCCTACGGGCGACCGCGCTGATAAGCACCGGACAAGCAGCCGCCCTGGCTGCAGATGTTGAAGCGATGTCGCGCACGGTGGACTATCTGCAGATTGTTTGCGCCCAAGCCTTGGAGACACACCGGGTTACCGAAGCCTTCGGTGCCAACAGCCCGGTTATGCCCGCACCCGCCCCTGGCCAGCCCGCATGGAACAACACCTGGGCACAGCCGGCGGACTTCTGCGCGGAATCCGGTACGGAGCAGGCGGCCGGAAAAGTCCGCAGGGAGTTCCGCAGTACTGCCGACTACATGCGGTGCCGCCTCCGCATCAACCGCGCCGAAGCCCAAAGGCGCCTGAGGCTGGCTGCCAGTCTCTTGCCGTCGGTCAGCGCCAGCGGGCAACCTGTTCCAGCCGCTCTGCCGGCGCTCGCGGAAGCCACGGCCTGCGGCGTTATCTCCTCAGCCGGCGCCATGGTTGTCGCGAATGCCGTTGATGAGATCCGGCATCGCACGGAGGCCTCTGTCGCCTCAGCCATTGAGGCGGACCTCTCTGCCCTGGCTGCCCGCCAAGACGGAGACTTCCTTGTCCGGGCGGCCCGCCGATGGGTGCTGCTGGTTGACCAGGACGGCGCCGAACCCACGGACGAGGAATTGCGCCGCTTCCAAGGGGTATTTTCCGGACGGAAGAAGAACGGACTCAACCATCTGAATATCTACTGCACCGATGACCAGCACGAAACGCTGCTGACCGTGATGAATGCCGCTGCAGGGCCGCGGGCAGCGGATGGCTCTGCACCGGACCCAGCAATCGCCGGGTCTGCCGAACGCGGGGATGGAACACCACCTGACCCGGCCACTGCTTCCCGCTTGAACCGTAGTACCCGGCCGCAGCGCCTGCTCGGAGGGCTCGTGGACGCAGCGAAAGCTGCCCTCTCGACCGGCGGCGTCCCCGCCTCCGGAGGAACCCGGCCGCAGGTGCTGGTCACGATCGATTCGGCATCTCTGTTGCAGAAATTCGATTTCGGATCGGTACTCAAACCCATGGACGGCCCGGAGCCCGCCAGTCATTCAGTGCGGCCGGGAAACTTTGCGTTCTCCGGACCTGTTCCGGCAGCTGCCGTCCGAAAACTCGCTTGTGATGCTGACCTGTTGCCCGTCGTCCTGTCCGGTGAAGGCAGAATTCTGGACATTGGCCGGGCACAGCGGCTCTTCCCGCCGCACCTGCGAAAAGCCCTCCACGCCAGAGACGGGGGCTGTGCTTTTCCGGGCTGCACAATTCCCGGACCATGGACAGAAGCACACCATATTCGTTACTGGAATGTCGGCGGACCGACATCAGCAGACAACGGGGTACTGCTGTGCTCACATCACCACCACGAGGTGCATAAGGAGAACTGGCGCATCGAGGTGAAGTCGGGCGTGCCATGGTTCGTCCCGCCGTCGTACGTGGACCCGGATCGGATTCCCCTGCGGAACACCTTTTTCCGTGCTGACCCAGGCTCCGGCTCGGGCTCCATGCAACGGCGGATGGACACGGCCCGGATATCTCGAGGGCCGGCCCTCTAACTGCGGGATCAGGTAACTGCGGGGATCAGCCCTCCGGGATTCGGCCTCCAGCCAAACCTCGCGCCCATGGGTCAAAAGTGTCAGGGCCGTGCGGAACAATGGTTCTCATGACATCGGGAGCTTCGGTGCTGCAGAAGTTCACCCCCGCCACCAGGGAGTGGTTCGAGGGTGCTTTTGATGCGCCCACACCTGCGCAAACCGGAGCGTGGGAGGCCATCTCCGAGGGGTCGAATGCGCTGGTCGTTGCACCGACAGGTTCGGGAAAGACGCTGGCGGCATTTCTCTGGGCCCTGGACAGTTTCATTGCATCAGCCGCCGGAACCGCCGCCGCGGCTGATGCGACAGCAGTTACCGCTACAACAACGGCTCCAGCTCCAGACGGAAAGTCCGCGAAAGTACCCGGACGCAAAAGAACTGCTGAGCCCAAGCGCAAGACCAAGGTTCTGTACATCTCGCCGTTGAAGGCGCTTGGCGTCGACGTGGAACGGAACCTGCGCTCTCCCCTGATCGGCATCACCCAAACCGCCAAACGTCTGGGCCTGCCCACACCGGGCATCACCGTGGGAGTCCGTTCCGGAGACACCCCCCAGAACGAACGCAGGACCCTGCTGACCCGCCCGCCGGACATCCTCATCACCACTCCGGAATCCCTGTTCCTTATGCTGACATCACGGGCACGGGAAACGCTGGCGGAAGTGGAGACCGTCATCGTCGACGAGGTGCATGCCGTCGCCGGAACCAAGCGGGGCGCACATCTGGCGGTAACTCTCGCCCGGCTGGACGCAATGCTGGACAAACCGGTCCAGCGCATCGGACTGTCCGCGACGGTGGAACCCCACGAAACCGTCGCCCGCTTCCTGGGCGGAAATGCACCGGTCCACATCGTCGCACCGTCCTCCACGAAATCGTGGAACCTGACCGTGACTGTTCCGGTGGAAGACATGTCGGACCTGGGCGGGGCGCCTGCAGCCGAAGACACCGTTGAGGGAGGATACGCGCCGCAGGCCAGCATCTGGCCCCATGTCGAGGAAAAGATCGTGGACCTCGTCGAGGCCAACCGCTCCACCATCGTGTTCGCCAATTCCCGGCGGCTGGCCGAGCGGTTGACCGCAAGACTGAACGAAATTCACGCGTTCCGGAAGGAGGCGGCGGCACTGTCGGAAGCGGCGGCCGCTGCCACCGGGACCGACGGCATGACCGGGACCAACCGGAATGACGGCACCCGGAGCGCGGCACCATCCGCGACTCGTCCCCCCGCACAGCTGATGGCGCAGGCCGGAGTGTCCATCCGCTACCGCGACCCGGAACCCCAGACAGAGACGGATGAGAATAACCTCCTGCTGGCCCGCGCCCATCACGGCTCGGTTTCGAAAGACCAGCGCGCCCTGATCGAAGACGACCTCAAATCCGGACGACTGCGCTGCGTGGTGGCGACCAGCTCACTGGAACTGGGCATCGACATGGGTGCCGTGGACCTGGTGATCCAGGTCGAATCCCCACCTTCGGTGGCCAGCGGGCTGCAGCGTGTCGGCCGCGCAGGACACCAGGTGGGAGAAACATCCCAAGGCGTCATGTTTCCGAAGCACCGCGGAGACCTGCTCAATTCCGCTGTTGTTGCCGAACGCATGCTTGCCGGACAGATCGAGCCTCTGTCGATCCCCTCCAATCCCCTGGACATCCTCGCCCAGCAGACCGTGGCGGCAGCTGCTCTCGGGTCGATCGATGTGGAGGAATGGTTCGACGTCGTCCGCCGGTCCGCACCCTTCGCCGGGCTGCCGCGCTCGGCCTTCGATGCCACCCTGGATCTGCTGGCCGGACGGTATCCCTCCGACGAGTTCGCGGAACTGCGACCGCGCATTGTCTGGGACCGCACCGAAGGCACCATCACCGGACGCCCCGGAGCGCAGCGGCTGGCGGTGACCTCCGGCGGAACCATCCCGGACCGCGGCCTGTTCGGCGTTTATCTGGTCGGTGACTCCGAGGGCAAAAACAGCCGGCGCGTCGGAGAGCTCGACGAGGAAATGGTCTACGAATCCCGGGTCGGCGACATTTTCGCCCTGGGCGCCACGAGCTGGCGGATCGAGGACATCACCCATGATCGGGTGCTGGTCTCCCCCGCCTTCGGGCAGCCCGGAAAGCTGCCCTTCTGGCGCGGAGATTCCCTGGGCCGGCCGGTCGAGTTGGGCCGGGCCCTCGGCGCCTTCGTCCGGGAGATGTCCGGCAGCGACGATGCGAAAGCCCGGGAGCGCCTCGCCGCCGTCGGGCTCGATGAGTGGGCGGCCGGAAACCTCATCACCTACCTGCGTGATCAGCAGCAGGCCACCGACGTGGTGCCGAATGACCGGACGCTGGTGGTGGAGCGTTTCCACGACGAACTCGGAGACTGGCGGGTTGTCCTGCACAGCCCGTACGGAATGCCGGTCCATGCCCCTTGGGCTCTGGCTGTGGGGGCAAGACTGCATCAGCGGTACGGGCTGGACGGCTCGGCGATGGCGTCCGACGACGGCATCGTGCTGCGGGTGCCGCTCATGGAGGACGAACCTCCGGGGGCGGAACTGTTCCTCTTCGAGGCGGACGAACTCGAATCGATAGTCACGGCAGAGGTCGGCGGATCGGCCCTGTTCGCTTCACGGTTCCGTGAATGCGCCGCACGGGCACTGCTGCTGCCGCGGCAGAATCCCGGGAAGCGCAGTCCGCTGTGGCAGCAGCGGCAGCGGTCGGCACAGCTGCTGGACGTCGCGAAGAAGTACCCGACCTTTCCCATCGTGCTCGAAACGGTGCGTGAATGCCTGCAGGACGTCTATGACCTGCCCGCTTTGAAGGACATCGCCGCCGGAATCGAGCGGCGCGAAATCCGCTTGGTGGAAACCACCACCCCCTCGCCGTCGCCCTTTGCCCGGTCGCTGCTCTTCGGCTACATCGGCGCGTTCCTGTACGAGGGAGACTCGCCGCTGGCGGAACGCCGCGCTGCGGCCCTGTCGCTGGATCCGACGCTGCTCAACGAACTGCTCGGCCGGGCAGAACTGCGCGAGCTCCTCGATGCGCGCATCATCGCGCAGGTTGAGCGTGAGCTGCAGCGCCTGGCAGCAGACCGCCGTGTCCGGGGAATTGAAGGAGTCGCTGATCTGCTCCGGCTGCTGGGACCGCTCACGGTATCCGAAACGGCAGCCCGGCTGCAGCCACCGGCAGCCGACAGCAGTCCCGCACAGCATGATCCCGCCGCACAGAACGACGACGGCGCCACGTCAGCGGCGCTCACGACAGGGCCGGGACACGGGGCGTCAGCAAAGCAGGCCGTCCCGCAGGACCACAACACGCCAGCTGAGCACACGGAACCCGCCCACTCTGCCAATCCGGAGTATGCGTCCGAGCTCCTTGAGGAGCTGGTCCGTTCGAACCGTGCCCTCAAGGTGGGCGTCGCCGGACTGTCCCGCTATGCGGCGATCGAGGATGCGGCCCGACTGCGCGATGCCCTGGGCGTTCCGCTGCCCATGGGTGTTCCGCTGGCCTTCATTGAGCCCGTCGCCGATCCCCTGGGCGACCTCGTCGGCCGGTACGCCCGCACGCACGGGCCGTTCACCGCCGCGGAAGCCGCCGCGAGGCTGGGGCTGGGCGTCGCCGTCGTCACCGGAACGCTTCAGCGGCTCGCCGGCGAAGGCCGGGTGGTGGAAGGCGAGTTCCGGCCGGCGGAAACCTCCATTCTGGACGCCGCAGCGGGAGTCGACAGCACGCCGGGTGCGGTGCTCACCGTGCCCGGCATCCCCGCCGGAACCGAATGGTGCGACGCCGACGTGCTGCGCCGCCTGCGCCGCCGGTCGCTGGCCGCGCTGCGGTCGGAAGTGGAGCCGGTGGATCCGGCGACGTACGCCAGATTCCTGCCGGTGTGGCAAAACATCGGCTCTTCCCTGCGCGGGCTCGACGGCGTTGCCACCGTGATCGACCAGCTCTCCGGAGTGCCCATCCCGGCATCGGCATGGGAACCGCTCATTCTGGGCTCCCGGGTCCGGAACTACACTCCGTCAATGCTGGACGAACTCACTGCCACCGGAGAAGTCCTCTGGTCCGGAACCGGCGCACTGCCCGGCAACGACGGCTGGATTGCTCTGCACCTTGCCGAAAACGCACCCCTGACCCTGAATCCCGCAGATGATTTTGACCCCTCTGACCTGCAGCTGCAGCTGCTGAACCTCCTGTCCGGAGGCGGAGCCTATTTCTTCCGCCAATTGGTGGATGCCCTGGCGGCTCAGGGTTCGCAGTCCTCCGATGCCAATGTCATCGGTGCCCTGTGGGATTTGGTCTGGTCCGGGCGGATCACCAATGACACCTTCACTCCGGTCCGCTCCCTGCTCTCCGGCGGCAAGACGGCGCACAAACAGCGGGCCGCCACTCCGCGGGCCCGCACCGCGCGGCTGGGCAGGATCGGCCGCGCTCCCGGCGCGTCCCTCACCGGAGGGTCGATGCGCCTGGCCGCCGGCAGCCAGCCCGCTGCCCTGCGGAACGCACCGCAGCTGGTCGCCGGGCGCTGGAGCATGCTGCCTCCGGTCGAATCTGACACCACCATCCACGCGCATGCAACAGCCGAGCTGCTGATGGACCGCTATGGCATCCTCACCCGCGGTTCTGTCGCCAGCGAGGGAACACCCGGCGGCTTCGGCCTGCTGTACAAGGTGCTGGCACGACTTGAGGAGATGGGCCGCTGCCGGCGCGGATACTTCATCGAACAACTTGGAGCCGCGCAGTTTGCCGTTCCAGCCACTGTCGACCGGCTGCGGTCCTTTTCCGAGGACGCACAGCTGAGGAAGCCGGAACCGACGGCTGTGGCGCTGGCTGCCACGGATCCGGCGAATCCGTACGGCGCAGCGCTGCCCTGGCCCGCGCTCGACGGCGGACACCGGCCCGGCCGGAAAGCCGGTGCCCTGGTAGTGCTGGTGGACGGAGATTTGACCATCTATGCCGAACGCGGAGGGAAAACCCTGCTCTCCTTCACCGAGGATCCTGCTGCCCTTGAGCTCTCCGCCGAGGCTTTGGTGGGTATTATCCGCAGGGGTGCCGCGGAAAAGATGGCTATAGAGAAAGTCAACGGGGTGGACATCCTGGACACGGACGCTGCCCGTGCCCTCACGCACGCCGGTTTTTACACGACGCCGAAGGGGCTGCGCTACCGTGTCTGATTCACCGTCGGATTCACCGCGACCACTAACCGGCGCGGCCGGGCCCGGCCAGGGAGGAGACAGTGCCTGAAGGAGATACCGTCTGGCGGGCTGCCCGTGAGCTCAATACCGTCCTGGCAGGGCAGACCCTCACCCGGTGCGACATCCGCGTTCCCAAATTCGCGACCACCGATTTCTCCGGCCACACAGTTGCCGATGTCGTTTCCCGCGGCAAACACCTGCTGATCCGCTTGGACGGTTCAGGTGTGCCCGGTTCAGCTGTGGACGCTGCAGCGGCGCGGGTACCTGCAGGGCGGGCAGCTACGGGGCGGGCAACTGCGGGTTCTGCAGCTATGAATGCTGCGGACACCGGTTGGATCCTGCATTCCCACCTCAAGATGGAAGGGTTGTGGCACGTCTACAACCGCGGCGAGCGGTGGCGGCGGCCGGCGTTCAAGGCCCGCTGCATTTTGGAGACGTCGACTAAGCAGATTGTCGGCTTTGACCTCGGTTTCCTGCGGGTCCTTCCCCGCAGCGAAGAGGACGACGCCGTCGGGTACCTCGGGCCGGATCTGCTCGGTCCGGACTGGGATGCGTCCGAAGCCCTGCGGCGAATCCAATCGGTTCCCGAACGGCCCATCGGCCTGGCGCTGCTGGACCAGCGCAATCTGGCCGGGATCGGCAACGTCTACCGGTGTGAAATCTGTTTTCTGGCCGGAGTCCATCCGCTGACACCTGTGGGGGAGGTCCCCAATCTGCAGCGCATCATTGATCTGTCCAAGCGGCTGCTCGAAGCCAACAAGGCCCGCAGCCGCAGAATCACAACCGGCAACATGGGACGAGATCCGCTGTGGGTCTACAACCGCGAGACCCGCGGCTGCCTGCGGTGCGGAACGAAGGTTGCCCACGAACTGGTCGGAGACAATGCCTTGGAGTTGCGGGATCTGTATTACTGTCCGCATTGCCAACCCGTCTCCGGTACTCGGCCCGCCTAACTGTAACTCGCCGGTCCCCCACCGGTCCGTGGCCGACGGCCCGCCTACCCCCCCCCGCCTAGCCCCCGCCGGTCACCGGCCGGTCCGCGGCCGATCCGCGGCCGATCCGCGGCCGGTCCGCGGCCGATTCCCCGCAAACCGTACTCTGAGCCGGCACACCGTACTATGAGCCGTATGGACCCTTCCTCCCCTTCCGGAGTGACAGGCTTCTGGTATCCGACCCGGCCGGAACAGGAGCCCGCCCGGGCCGTGCTCAATACGCTGCGGGACTACCGCTCTGCGGAACAGGAAATGCGCCGGCGGACACGCGAAGAGCTGGGCATCAATGAGAAAGACATGCAGGCGCTCCGGCATTTGATGCGTGCCCACCAGCAGGGAGTCGCTCTTGGGCCAACGGACTTGAGCCGTCTGCTCTCCATCTCCACCGCGTCCACCACTGCTCTGATCGACCGCCTTGTCAGCAGCGGGCACATTGAGAGGCGGCTGCACCCCACCGATCGACGGGCGCTGGAACTCGTCCCGACTGAGAAGTCGGACACGGAAATGCGGGAGTTTCTTGGTCCGATGCACGAGCGCATGATGGCGGTAGCCGCCTCCCTGTCGCCGGAGGAAGCGGAGATCATTGCCGGGTTCCTCCAGCGGATAACCGACGCCCTGGACGAAAAAACCGTCATCTGCGCTGCACCCCACACCCCGCTTTCCTGAACCCTCCTGACTGACCCGCACCGGCCCGCTAACTGGCCGGTGCCCCGGATGGACGGTGAGCTGGCCTCCTGCGCCCGGTGCCGTCGTCGGCCGCCCCCTTCCGCACTCGGTAGTCTTGAAGGGTGATGTCATCTCCCCTTCCCGTGCGCAACGGCGTGAACGCGACCCGTCTGCGGCTGCCGGTTGAAGGCCCGTGGGAAACTGCGATGGACTACGTGCTCTCCCGCTTCGGCCACGTGGATCCGGACGGAATAGTGGACCGGTTCACCCGGGGCGAGGTCGTGGGCCTGGGCGGCATTCCCCTGACCCACCGCACCCCCCTGAACGAGCACACGTTCATCTGGTACTACCGGGAGTTGCCGCCCGAAAAACGGCTGCCGGTGGACATCAACATCCTGCACCAGGACGAGGACCTGTTGGTTGTCGACAAACCGCACTTCCTGCCGACTACGCCCGGCGGGATGTACGTGGCTGAATCGGCATTGGTCAGGCTTCGGGTGCAGCTGGACATTCCCGACCTCATTCCCATGCACCGGCTGGACCGGATGACTGCAGGCGTACTGCTCTTTTCGACAAATCCGAAAACCCGCGGAAAATACCAGACGCTGTTCGAAAAACGCCGCATCTCCAAGGAGTATGAGGCAGTAGCACCGGTGCGCACCGATCTGGAGCTGCCGCGGATCGTGCGCAGCCGCATGATCAAGTCACGCACTTATTTGCTGGCGCAGGAGGTGGAGGGCGAGCCGAATGCGGAAACGCGTGTCGAGCTCCTGGAAGCGCACGACGGCGTGGGCAGGTACCGATTGCAGCCCCACACCGGCAAAACGCACCAACTTCGCGTGCACATGGCCTCGCTGGGAATCGGCATCCTGAACGATTCCTTTTACCCGGAGCTGCTGCCCCAGGCGCAGGATGACTACTCTCGGCCCCTGCAGCTGCTCGCCCGCTCGGTGGAGTTTGTGGATCCGTTGACGAAGCGGCCGGTGCAGTACCAGAGCGGTCTTTCCTTGGCCTTCGCGCCGGGGGCCTAAGCGGCCCCGATCATCTCCAAAACGACCGGCCGCGGGGACCGCACCTGCAGCCTTTCGGCAGGTAAGGAATTTCTTCCCTGTTTAGGGTTGCCAATGGGTAGGCTGGATGCAAACGTCCAGGGCAGTGCCCGCGGACGCTCTCCCCAGGGAAGGACCCTGATGAATCCGCCGTCGAAGCCGTCCGCACCGCAGCCCGGCCCGGAGACGCAGCGCGGTCCGGTGGAGCAGCGTCGTCCGGATGCGCAGCACGGCCCGGAGGACCTGAACGCTCCGGATGCTCAGCACCGTCAGGATGCACAGTCCTTTCCCGATCCGCAGGGGGTTCCGGATCCGGCCCCTCCGCTGCGAGGCACCAGCGGAAAGACAGCTCCGAAACGGCTGGTGAAGCCAGCGGAGCCGGCACACCTGCCCAAACTGACGCCGCTGCCCAAACCGAAACGCGGACCCGCAGGAAGGCCGGCTGAACTGCAGCGCGGGGGAACGGCGCCGGATAGGTCCGAAGGCGTGTCTGATCCTGCGGCCACCGGCACGGTGAACCCGCCGCGGTCACCAAGGTCAGGCCGGGCTGCCATCCCGGTCCGGCTCATCCGCCGCGTCGCCGTGTCGGCAGCAACCGCAGGGGCGGTATGGTCCACGGCGTTCACAGTGAGTGCGGACAATGAATCGGCCGCCGCCCGCCTGCAGGGAGCCCTGGACCCGACGGGATCGCTGCTCGCTCCCGCAGCGATGGTGTGGTGGCTCTGGTTGCCGATAGTCGCAGGATGGCTTGCATACGCCGTCTACCAATGGCTTCCACGACAGCGCACCAATTCGCGGCACGATTGGTTTGGCTGGCTTGTCCTGGCAGCCGAATTAGTGGCGTTCGGCTGGCTGCTGGCCGTTTCGGCCGGAACGGCAGCAGGTGTGCTGGCGGTCGCGGTCGCCCAGGTAGCACTGGGGCTGCTGTGCATTCACCGGAGCAACAGCATTCCGCCGGCAACCCGGACGGAGGGGTGGTTGGCCGATGTCCCCCTCGGACTGTTTTTCGCCGCGGGCATCTTCTCGCTGACCACATCCGCTGCCCACATCCTGACCACCACGAACGCGGATCTGGCCGGCTGGGGCGGTGTCGCCTGGGCCCTGATCGGACTGGTGACGGTGACCATGGGCGTCATAGTGGTCTGCATGACGGATCGCGGTCACCTGGCCGTGGCGGTGGCCGCAGCCTGGGGGCTGTCCTGCGTGGCTTTGGAACGGCTGGCAGGCACGCCGGGATCGATGGTTATTGGTGCTGCGGCCGCAGGCTCCGCCTTCCTTGTATTGCTCTCGGCCGGATCCCGCCGCCATCAGGTGGACCATGAAAGACGGTGGAACGAACGTCACCCCCAGCAGGAACAGGAAGCCGAGCCGCCAGCGGAGGAAGAAGCGTAGGCCGTGGCCCGGAAGGAATACTCCGGCATCCGTGTTCGTTGCCGCCGGGTATGAAGATCATCGGCGTGGAAAAGTTTGGCGGCCCGGAGGCCCTGACCGTATTGGACGTTCCCGAGCCCCATGCCGGGCCGGGCGAAGTGCGCATCCGGGTCAAAGCAGCGGCAGTGAGTCCGACGGACACCGTCTTGCGCAGCGGAGGGCAGGGCAAGGGACACCTTGAATTCCCGGCGATTCCCGGCATGGACGCGGCAGGAATCATCGACGAATCGAACGACGCCGGCGGGTGGGAGATCGGCGACAAGGTCATGTCCATCGCCCTGCCACTGGGAGCGCACCGGGGAGCCTATGCGGAGTATTTGGTGGCGCCTGCCGATTCGCTGGCACGTATTCCGGCGGGTAGGGATTTCGCGGAGGCATCCACACTGCCCATGAACGGGCTGACGGCGGTGCAGACCCTCGAGAAACTGGGTCTGCAGCCGGGACAGTCACTCGCGGTGACTGGTGCGGCCGGAACCCTGGGGAACTACCTCGTGCAGCTGGCCAAGCAGGCGGGCTTGGTGGTTGTGGCCGACGCCGCCGAAAAGGACCGCACGCTGGTCTCCGATCTGGGACCGGACTACGTGGTGGAGCGCGGTGACGGCGTCGCGGAGCAGGTCCGTGAGCTGTTCCCGGACGGAGTCGACGCCGTCGCCGATGCCGCAGTGATGAATGAAAAGGCCGTCTCCGCGGTGAAGGACGGCGGCGGATTCGCCACTTATCGGTGGTGGCAGCAGGACCCGGGCCGCGGCATTACGGTGCATGCCATTGCCGTCCGGGACGAATACCATTCGGGCCAAAAGCTGGAGGCGCTCCGCCGCCTCGCTGAGGACGGCACACTGACCCTCCGGGTGGCTGATCGGCTGTCGGCGGACAAGGCTGCCGAGGCGCACCGCCGACTCGAAGCCGGCGGTGTCCGCGGCCGGTTGGTCCTGCTCTTCTAGCCCAGTCGGGCCTTCCAGCCCGGTCGGGTCTTGCAGCCGAGTCGGGTCAGAGCGAAACCCATCGGCCCCGCTGCCGCCGCAGGACACGCAACCGCTCTGCCTCGGCGACACCGTCCACGGCGTGACGCATATTGGCTGCAGCGCGCTTCGCCTGGGAGTTCTCCAACGACCATTCATTGTCGGGAACCATGAACCGCAGGGTGATGCGCGGTATGCCGCTGACGATATCGAGCTGGTTGGCTTCGACATGGTGGCTGGCGGCCACCGCGGCAACTGCCGTCTCCATCACCGCTTCAGGCCGGATGCCGGGCTTCAGCCCCGTGATGTTCAGCTGGGCTCGAAAAGAAGGCATAACCACAGGTTAGACGGTCCCTGCTATCTTCCCGGCCGGAGCAGCTCCTCAGAGTTCGCGGTTCTCCGGATCGAAGTCAGCGAGGGGATCCCCGCCAAGGTGCGCCGGGTCGTCGCTGCCGTCCTCTTCATCCGCAGAGGTGGGATCGTCGAAGTCGACGTCGAGGGCCGCTTCTCCAATGGTGGGGACCTCCGGAGGAACCTGGGAGTCCCCCTCCTCGAAGCGCTCTTCCGCGGTTTCGTCCCTCAGGGTCTGGTCCGACAGCGTGCCCGGTTCGTTCGCCAGCGGCTCTTCGTTCACCAAAGGGTCCTCCTGCCAACGGTCCGGATTGTCTTCCGCCGCCCCCGGATAGCTCAGGTCTTCGGGGTCAATGAACTCATCAGCGTTGCTCAGGTCATCAGCGTCCGCCAGATCGTCCAGCGGAACGTCGGCGACCTCGTCCGGAGTTACGACGTCGGCAAAATCGTCGGCCAGTGCGGGGTCGTTGCCCAGCTCGGGATCGGGAATGCTCTGCTCGTCCATCAACTCTGCCTTTCCGTCTGCGTGCGCCCGCCGTTCCCCCACGAATCGCAGCTGGGAGGTTCGGCAGACCTTTTTAGTAAGCCTACTGACATCCCGGTTCCAGCACCACCCGGACCGCTCCGGGGCAAAAAAGCCTCCTTGTTCCGCGCGTAATTTTAGCCATAAACCGCGGTATTTCGGGTCGAAATCCAATTACGTCACATTAGTTTGACGTAAAGGTCACCCTAAGTAAGGGTTGCCTGAGTTATCTACTCTAAAACCGAGGGAGTCGCAGTGACCTTGCTGCACCACACTGAAGAGCGCGCAGACCTGGCAGCGCAGGTCGAACTGGAAATGGCCGCCGCCAGCCACCTGTTCAACGCGCGGACCACCGGACGCTACACCGCCGACGTCGTTCAGGGCGTGAAGCTGGTGGCGGCGACGGTCGCTGGGACCACCAAACCGTTCACGGGAACCACTCCGGCACAATTGGCACCAACCGTGGACGGCATAGACCTGGAGTCACCGCTGTCGAACACCGCAGCAGCACTGCAGGAACTTGCCGGAGCCTATTTGCAGGACGCTGTGTACTTCCACGACACCAAGTACGCGGCGCATCTGAACTGCCCGGTGGTTATTCCGGCACTCGTGGGCGAGGCGATCCTGTCCGCCGTGAATTCCTCGCTGGACACATGGGACCAAAGTGCAGGCGCCACGCTGATCGAGCGGCGCCTGATCCGCTGGACAACTGAGCGGCTGGGACTCGGCCCCGCCGCAGACGGCGTCTTTACGAGCGGCGGCACCGCCTCAAACCTGCAGGGCCTGCTGATCGCCCGAAATTCCGCCGTATCCAAACTGCGGCTGGATCCGCGCCACGAGGGCCAGCGGCTTCCGGCACTGCTGGACGGCCTCCGTATTTTCACTTCAGAGGCCAGCCACTTCAGCATCTCCAAGTCCGCATCGCTTCTGGGACTGGGGTACGACGCCGTCGTGCCCGTTCCGTGCGACTCTTCCCGCCGGATGGATCCCGAGGCCCTGCGTGCGGCCCTGGAGACCAGCATCGGGCGCGGCGAAACTCCGATGGCCATAGTTGCCACCGCCGGCACCACCGACTTCGGCAGCATCGACCCGCTGTCCGCCACCGCGGCCCTGGCCCGCGAGCACGACACCTGGCTGCATGTGGACGCCGCCTACGGTGGCGGGCTCATCACCTCCCTGCGGCACCGGCACCTGCTGGAGGGCATCGATGCCGCCGATTCAGTCACCGTCGACTTCCACAAGACGTTCTTCCAGCCCGTTTCCTCCAGTGCGCTGTTGGTGCGCGACACCGCGATGCTCGGGCATGTCACGTTCCATGCGGATTACCTCAATCCGGAAAGCGCCGCCCGGGAACTGGTTCCGAACCAGGTCGACAAGAGCCTCCAGACCACTCGGCGGTTCGATGCGCTGAAACTCTGGCTCACCCTGCGGCTCATGGGTGCCGACGGCATCGGGCTCCTTCTCGACGCGGCCGTGGACCTGGCCGCCGACGTTTCCGGCATCCTGTCCGCCGATCCCGACTTCGACCTCGCGGCACCGGCACAGCTCAGCACCCTGGTGTTCCGCTACCTTCCCGCCGGCGTGGATGCCGACACCGCCGACGCCATGAACCAGCGCATCCGCAAGGACATTTTTGCCTCCGGCGAAGCAGTGGTTGCCGGAACCACGCTGGGCGGCCGCCACTACTTGAAATTCACCCTGCTTAACGCCGAAACCACGCTCGAGGATGTCAGCGAAATCCTTGCGCTGATCCGCACCGCCGGAGACAACTACCTGGCAGGAGCCGCCGCATGAACCCCCCTGCCCCCTTCGACTCTTCCCTCCCGGCACCGTCAGCTTCTCCGGCACCGTCAACTTTCCCGGCACCCTCAACTTCTCCGGCAGCCTCCGCGCCGCCGCAGGGGCACGTGTACGACGCCGTCGGCATCGGCGTCGGGCCTTTCAATCTGGGACTCGCCGCACTCACGGAGCCGATAGCCGATTTGGACCTGGTGTTCGTCGACCAGCGGCCCGGCTTCGACTGGCATCCGGGAATGATGCTGGACTCCGCACACCTGCAGGTCCCCTTCATGGCGGATCTGGTCACGCTGGCCGATCCGACGTCGCCCTATTCGTTCCTGAACTTCCTGAAGGAAACCGGACGGCTGTACCGCTTCTACATTCGGGAGAACTTCTATCCGCTCCGGGCCGAGTTCAACGCCTACTGCCAGTGGGTGGCCGATGCGCTGCCCAACGTGCACTTCGGCGAGCGCGTGGCCCGGGTGCGGTACGACGACGGTGTGTACGCGGTGCACACCGACGGTCCCGGCGGACCCCGGATCCGGCTCGGCCGCCGCCTGGTCCTGGGCACCGGAACATCCCCGCACATCCCGCCCGCAGCCCGCGGCATCACCGACGCCGGAGGCCTGGTGCTGCACAACGCCGACTATCTGGCACGGAAGGCCGAGCTGCAATCCCGCTCGAGCATCACGGTGGTCGGCAGCGGCCAGAGTGCCGCGGAGATTTACCTGGATCTGCTTCAGGATCTGCCGGCTCACGGCTACGAGCTGAACTGGGTGACCCGGTCGGGGCGCTTCTTCCCGCTGGAGTACACCAAGCTGACCCTGGAAATGACGTCCCCGGAGTATGTGGACTACTTCCACGCCCTTCCGGAAACCACCCGGGACACTCTGGTGGCCACCCAGAAGAACCTTTACAAGGGCATCGATTCCGAGCTGATCAACGAAATCTACGACACCCTGTATGCACTGAGCCTGAACGGAGAACCCCGGACGCGGCTGCTGACCCACATGGAGCTGCGCGCGGCCCGCTATCATCCGGAAACCGGCCGGCACACCCTGGAACTGCACCACGATGAACAGGACCGGGGGCACCTGCTGGAGACCGACGCCGTCGTCCTCGGCACCGGCTACTCCTACCGGGAACCGGAGTTCCTGGCCGGAATCGGCGAGCGCCTCAAGCGCGACGCCGCCGGCCGGTTCGATGTGGACCGCAACTACGGGATCGGCACCGCTGCGGGCGAGATCTTCGTCCAGAATGCCGAGCTGCATACCCACGGCTTCGTCACCCCCGACCTGGGGATGGCCGCCTACCGGAACTCGATCATCATTCGGGAGATGCTCGGTCGCGAGCACTACCCCGTGGAGCGCAGCATCGCCTTCCAGGAGTTTGGCGTGCCTGCCGGAGCGAGCTCCCCCGCAAGTTCCACTGCAGGCCCCCCAGCAGCGTCCCTTGCAGCCTCCCCTGCGGCCTCCCCCGCAGCCTCCCCCGTGCGGCAGCCCGACGGCGACCGGGTGTCGGCATGAACTTCACGATCGTTCCGGTGGATGCCGCCCGTGACGCACCCCTGCTGCACGACTGGATGGCCCGCGACTACGCCCGCTTCTGGGGCATGACCACTGCCTCGCGTGCGGAGGTGGAAGCCGAATACACCCGGATAGCCGAAGACCCGCATCACCATGCCTGGCTGGGACTGGAGGACGGCACACCGGCGTTCCTGATGGAATCGTACGCCCCGGCACACTCGCCGCTGGCCGGACTCTATGAAGTGCGGCCCGGAGACACCGGCATGCACCTCCTCGTGGGCCCGGCAAAACAGCCGCGGTCCGGATTCACCACGGCGGTGTTCCGCACCGTCCTGGATTTCCTCTTCGCCCAGGAGCGCACGCAACGCATTGTCGTGGAGCCGGACGTCCGCAACACCAAAATCGCCGCGCTGAATGCCCGGATGGGCTTCGTACCGGCCAAGACCATCTCCCTTCCGGACAAGGACGCCCTGCTCAGCTTCTGCACCCGCGGGGATTATGCCCGCAGCCGTCAGTCTGCCGACGCCGCCGTCCCCGCCGCACACCCCACCGACGCTGTTTCAGGAGTTGCCCCGTGACCATGATCTTTTCCAACACCACATCTGACGCCATCGACTTCCCCGCGGAAGCCCCCGCCGGTTCGACGACCGCACACCTGACACCCGAGCGGTGGGCCACGGCAAACCGGCACCTGATCCGCAAGGCGCTGGCGGAGTTCTCGCACGAGCGCATCCTCGCCCCGGAACCGGTCAGCCCGGCGGCAGACACCGCGGCCGCACCGGCGACGACACGGGCGTCGGCAGTCATGGCCGCAGGACCGGCACGGGCCACGGAGGCCGCCTACCGTCTGGTGTCCGACGACGGCGGTGCCGAGTACCGCTTTGCCGCCCGGCTGCTTGAACTTGACCACTGGTCGATTCCCGCCGCGAGCATCCAACGGTTTGCCGGAGGAACTGAAACGTCGCTGGACGCACTGGTTTTCATCACCGAGTTCTCCGCCACGCTGGGCATCAACGACCAGATGCTGCCCGTCTACCTCGAGGAAATCAGCAGCACGCTGGCCTCCCACGCCTTCAAGAATTACCCGGGTGCGCCGTCGTCGGACGCACTGGCCCGCGGAGCCACCAAGGGCTTGGATCCCGCCGCCGATTTCCAGGCGGTTGAGCGTTCCATGATCGAGGGACATCCCTGCTTTGTTGCCAACAACGGCCGGCTCGGCTTCGGATCGGACGATTACCTCGCCTACGCACCGGAAGCAGGAGCTCCCGTGCATCTGGAGTGGATCGCCGTCCGCCGCGACCGCTCCGTCTTCACCTCCCTCCCCGGCCTGGATTACCGGACCCATCTGGAGAACGAGCTGGGTGCCGCCGCCGTCGCCGGCTTTGACGCCCGGCTGGGGAGCCTCGGAGCCGATGCCGCCGATTACCTGTACATGCCCGTCCATCCGTGGCAGTGGACCAATAAGCTCACCGTGACCTTCGCGGCGGAAATTGCGCAGGGGCATCTGGTGCATCTGGGAACCGGCGACGACATGTATCAGGCGCAGCAGTCGATCCGGACGTTCTTCAACCGGGACCGGACGGACCGGTGCTACGTGAAAACGGCACTGTCCGTGGTGAACATGGGCTTTATGCGCGGCCTCTCCCCCGAATACATGCTGGCAACCCCGGCCATCAACGACTGGCTGGACGGCCTGGTCCGAAACGACAAAACCCTGCAGGCGGCCGGTTTCAGCATCCTGCGCGAGAATGCCGCAGTCGGCTACACGAACCGCTATTTCGAGGCCGGCTCCCCCAAGGGCTCGGCCTACCGCAAGATGCTCTCCGCCCTGTGGAGGGAGAGTCCTCTCGAACGGCTGGACAGCGGTGAGCAGCTGGCCACCATGGCCTCCCTGCTGCACACCGATGCCGGCGGCCGGCCGCTGGCCTCAGCGCTGATCGAGCAGTCCGGACTCGGCGCCCAGGCGTGGTTGGAGCAGTATCTCCGGGCCTACCTGGTGCCTCTGTTGCACTGCTTTTATGCCTATGAACTCGCCTTTATGCCGCACGGCGAGAACCTGATCATGGTGCTCCGGAACGGAGCAGTCCAGCGGATGATCATGAAGGACATCGCTGAGGAAATCGTGGTGATGGGCGACCGCACTCCCCTGCCGGAGGACTGCACCCGCGTGCGGATAGACATCCCGCAGGACGACAAGGTCCTCTCGATTTTCACCGATGTGTTCGACTGCATCTTCCGTTTCCTGGCGGCCCTGCTGGAGGAAGACGGGCAGCTGGAGACCGGCAAGTTCTGGGAAACCGTGGCATCGCTGGTCCTGGAGTACCAGGACGCGCATCCGGAACTGGCAGCCGAGTTCGCCACCCACGACCTCTTCGCCGAAGATTTTGTCCTCTCCTGCCTGAACCGGCTGCAGCTGCGCAACAACCAGCAAATGCTGGACCTGAGCGATCCCTCGGGCGGGCTGCAGTTTTCCGGCCGGCTGGACAACCCGCTGGCACGCTTCCGCCGCTGACCCGCCGGTGACCCCGGTGCCCGGATTTCCCAGGTGCACCGGGGTCTGCGGGGTCAGCGGTTCTGCGGGTCAGCGCAGCGCCGAGATCCCGGTGATGTCGCGGCCCACAATGAGGGAATTGATCTCGTACGAGCCCTCGTACGTATAAATGGCTTCGGCATCGGCGAAGACCTTGGCCATGCGGTAGTCCGTCACGATTCCGTTGCCGCCCAGGATGCTGCGGCCCAGCGCCACGGTTTCGCGCATCTTGCGGCTGGCATAGGACTTGGCCAGCGCCGCCTGCGCCATGCCGTCGGATTCGCTCCTGGCGGCGGTCCGGTTGCCCGCCGAAGGGTAGCCGCCGCGTTCCAGTTCGGCGACGCGGGCGAGCATGCCGGTGCTCGCCACAGTGTTGCCGAGCATCCGCACCAGCTGCTCGGTGACGAGCTGGAACGACGCCAGCGGCCGCCCGAATTGGTGCCGCTCCACGGCATAGGCCCGGGCAATATCGACGGCGGCCAGCTGGGTGCCCACCGCCTGCCAGCCCACCATGATGCGGGACCCGCGCAGCAGGTGCTTGATGTCCTCGAAGCTGTCGATGCCGGCCAGCCGGTCGGCTTCGCGGACACGGACGCCGGTCAGCGTGATGTCGGCATTCTGCACGGTGCGAAGGGCCGTCTTGTTTTCGATTCTGCTGCGGTGCACACCGGGCAGCGAGGCATCCAGCAGGAACCCGCGGATCTTTCCGGTCTCCGGTTCGCGGGCCCACAGCAGCATGTAGTCGCAGAAGGTGCCGTTGCCAATCCAGCGTTTGCTGCCGTTGAGAATCCAGGAATTCCCGTCCCGGACGGCGGTGGTCTCCATGCCTCCGGCGACGTCGGAACCGTGGGCCGGCTCGGTCAGGGCGAAGGCTCCGGTGATCCGCAGCGCCAGCGCGTCGGCCAGCAGGCGGTCCTTCTGGTCCTGGGAGCCGAAGGCATGCAGGGCCTCCACAAAGAGGTCGTGGTGGACCATGAAGAACGTTGCAATGGAGGTGTCCGTCCGGGTCATTTCAGCGATCACCAGCCCGGCAAACAGTGGGCTGTAGCCCTGCTGCACGGGAGTCGAGAGCTCCAGCGCCGCGAGTTTGGGCAGGAGCTCGGTCGGAAACCGGGCGTCCTGCCACCATTGGGCAGCATACGGGGCGACCTCCGCGGCGAGGAACGCCCGCAGTTCGGCGAGTTTCTCCTGTTCCCGGGCGCTCAGCAGGTCTTCGAAGGCATAAAAATCGGCGTTCGGAAGCGCTGAATCGGGCGGGGCCACGGAGGAGCCGGAAGGGGCGGAGGAGCCGGAAGGGGCGGAAGAGCCGGAAGGGGCGGAAGAGCCGGAAGGGGCGGAAGAGCCGGAAGGGGCGGAAGAGCCGGAAGGGGCGGAGGAGCCGGAAGGGGCGGAAGGACGTGGAAAAGTGGACGGAGCTGAAGAATCAAGAGCCAACTCAGCGCGGTCCCATCCGAATGGCGCCGTCCAGCCGGATTGTTTCGCCGTTGAGCATCTGGTTCTCGATGATGTGCGCGGCCAGGGCCGCGTATTCATCAGGCCGGCCCAGCCGGGAGGGATGCGGCACCTGGCTGCCCAGCGAGTCCTGGGCCTCCTGCGGCAGGCCCGCCATCATGGGGGTCTCGAAGATTCCGGGGGCGATCGTGACCACTCGGATCAGGTGTCTGGCCAGTTCCCGTGCCAGCGGCAGCGTCATGGCCGCCACGCCGCCCTTGGACGCGGCGTACGCCGGCTGCCCAATCTGTCCGTCGAAAGCAGCAACCGAGGCGGTGTTGATGATGACCCCGCGCTCCGGAGTGCCGCCCGTTTCCACCGGATCCGTCTCGGCCATGGCCTGCGCCGCAAGCCGGCACACATTGAACGTGCCGATCAGGTTCACCTGGATGACACGGGCAAAATCGTCCAGCGGCAGCACACCGTTGCGGCCCAGCACCTTGCCCGGAGTGGCGATGCCCGCACAGTTCACGGCCACGCGCAGCGGACCTGCATTCATGGCAGCTTCCACTGCCGCCGCCATCTGGCCGGCGTCGGTGACGTCTCCGGGAACAAAACGGGCGTTATCGCCCAGCTCGGCGGCGTAAGCCAGCCCGCCGGAGGACGGAAGGTCGACCAGGATTACTGACGCTCCGGCGTCGTACAGCCTGCGGGCCGTGGCCCGCCCCAGCCCGGAGGCACCTCCGGTAACGAGTGCCGATGCGCCAGAAATGTCCATGCGTTCTCCTGTGAAAGTTACTGCCCGCCCCTGCGGCGGCACATTGAGCCTACTGTGATCCGCCACACATCGCATCTTCAGCCGGGCGGCCCGGCGGCGCCGGTTGAACGCCGGCCCTCCGGCACCGCTTCCGCTCCGGGCTTGACCCCTCGGCTGTAACGGCGGCACCGACAGGTCTAGGGTGGTGCGCATGCTTCCCGAGGAACCACTGCACGAAATCCAGGCCCGCGCAGACGACGCCGCCGCTTCCGTCACGGCTGCCTACGCCCGGCCCCTGCTCCGCCTCCCGGGCACCACGCTGGCGTCCGTCGACAACCCCAGGCCCCGGCGCGTGCTGCCCGGGCCCTGGCACTACTGGTGGCAGGCGCACTACGTGGATGTGCTGGTCGATGCCGCCCTGCGCGGAGCTCCCGGCGCGGCTCGGCAGGCCCATGTGCTGGTGCGCACCATCCGGCTCCGGAACGGGCTGCGGGCCACCAATTGGTACTTCGACGACATGGCCTGGCTGGCGCTGGCCGTCCACCGACTGGATACGCTCGTGCCCGTCCGACCCGAGCGGAATCAGGACGACGACGGCGGTGCCTCAGCGGCGCACGGGCGCCAGCACCCGCGAATGCTGGCAGCACTCGGTGACGCCCTGCGGTCAGCCCACACCCTGGACTTTGGCGGCGGACTGTACTGGAACCGGCGACGCACCTTCAAGAACACTCCGGCAACGGCCCCGGCGGCGCTGCATTTCGCGCGAAGCGGTGAACGCGAGCGCGCCCAGTCGCTGATCGACTGGCTCAACACCGTTCTGCTCGATCCCGGCACCGGCCTGTACCTCGACGGCGTCAAGGCAGCGGACGGCAGCTCCGGGGAGACCGCTGTGGAACGGGCCGTCTACACCTACAACCAGGGCCCGGTCCTCGGTGCGCTGCTGGAGCTTGGCGGTCCGGCAAACCTCTCCCGCGCCGCAGAGCTGGTCGGAGCCATCAGCAATGAGCTGAGCCATGCGGGCACCGCCGTGCTGATTACGCACGGCACGGGAGACGCCGGCCTGTTCACCGGAATTCTCTGCCGTTACCTGGCTCTGGCAGCGCTCTCGCCAACCCTTCCCGAGGACCGGAGGGAGCAGGCCGCTGAACTGGTCACCGCAACGGCGCAGGCACTCTGGGCGGGACGGACCAAGCGGGGGCAGCGGACGGTTTTCTCCCCGCATCCGCTGGAACCGGCGGACCGGCATTATCCGGCCGGAACCGGCGTCGGCCTTTCCACCCAGCTTTCGGCCTGGATGATCCTGGAAGCGGCAGCCCGGGTCCGGCGCGGGCTCAGCTGACGCGCCGCGGGGCGCTCAGCCCAGCCCAGCTCAGCCAGCCCGCCCCGGGGACCCGGCCGGCTTTCAGGGGACGCTGCCGGCTTTCAGGGGACGCTGCGACGCTGCGGCCCGGTCGTTGAGATCGGCAAGTGTCAGCCGGTGGCGCGGAGACGGCGGCAGCGGATAACTGGTCTCGATCTGCAGCGAAGGCTTGATGTGGAGGAGTTCCCCGGAGTTCATTAATCGCCAGTTGGGGTTGTCGTCCATTTTTTCGGTGGCCAGCAGCACGGCAGGGCGCTGCTTGTCGCTCAGCTCCTGGCTCCGGACGCTGATCCGCTGGGTTGTCATGCCGCTGTGCGGGTCGTCAGCGGAAAGCTCCAGCACGTAAAGGGGGTGGGTGTCCGGGTAGCGCACCGCCCAAAGGTCCGCCGCGGTGGTCACAATGATGTTCAGCGCGAACAGCCGCAGGTTCTCGGCAACCCAGCTCAGGGCCGAGGCGATGGCGGCATCGACGTCGCCCCCGTTGCTGCGCGCCTCGGCCGTGATCAGCGCAAACACCCGTTCACTGTCCGTTTCGCCTTTCACCAGATCCATCACGCCCAGTTGCCGCAGCCGGACGTCGAGCCGGTCCAGGTCCTCGACCACTCCGTTGTGGGCCAGCAGGCGGTTGTCCTGTTCAAACGGATGGGTGTTTACCTTCAGCTCACCGCCGGTGCTGGCATAGCGTACGTGCGCGAGGAACGTGATGCTCTCCAGGTCCCGGGCTTCGGCGGCGAATTGCTTGTCCTCATAGGCCGCGATCGGAGCCTTTTCCACCACCGGCCGGCCCTCGCGGTCATAGGCTCCGATACCGAAGCCGTCAGCTTCCCGCCGGCTCTGCTGGGCCAGGCTGTCCGGCGCGGTCAGGAGCCAGAAGGTGGCTTTGACCGGATCTGCCCCGGCGTGCATAGCGAAGAGCCGACACATGGTGAACCTCCTGGATTCGCCGCTGCAAGACGGTCCCGCCGCGGGATTTCCCTCTGACCGTGCGTGATCGTTCCAGCCTCCCGCGGCGCTCAGGCAAAGGCAAGGGCCGGCCTGTCAGGGAGCCCTGCGCTGCGGATAAGGGGATTTGCCCTCCGCCAGCATCCGGACCAGTGACGCGATTTTGCGCTCCCGGGTGGCAGGGGTTTTGACTACGTTCATCCGAAAGAACAGGGCATACCGGTTTTGGGAAGTCAGGACCTCATACATGGCCTGCGCCGCGGGCACCTCGGCGATCGCGGCCAGCAGGTCCTCGGGAACCTCAGCGGCAGCCGATCCTGCGTAGGCCGTCTCCCACCGCCCGTTGGCTTTCGCCTGCTCGACGGCGGCACGGCCGGCCGGGCGCATCTTGCCTGCTTCTTCCAGCCGTTCCACGAATCCGACATTTCGCCGGCTCCAGATGCTGCGCGGCCGCCG
Source organism: Arthrobacter sp. zg.Y820 (assembly GCF_030125555.1). Classification (NCBI taxonomy): domain Bacteria; kingdom Bacillati; phylum Actinomycetota; class Actinomycetes; order Micrococcales; family Micrococcaceae; genus Arthrobacter; species Arthrobacter sp. zg.Y820. Next base: position 80,686 of record NZ_JASKLX010000014.1, on the reverse strand, counting down.
CGGGGTGAACCGCTGGAAGTAGCTTTCCTCGTCGCGCCGATTGGCCTGCCCGTCTATCCAGCCGAAGCACAGGGCCTCCTGCAGGGCTCCGTCATAGGACAGCGCGGTGAGGCTTCCGCCCTTGCGACCCAGGACCAGCTGCACCCCCGGGGAGTCCGCATGGTGGGTCTCCAGCCAGCTGCGCCACGCTTCGGCGTGCGGCAGCAGCAGCTCGGGCAGCGGCGCCTTGGGCTGCTTGGGCTGCGGTGCCTTGGGCTGCTTGGGCGGCGTCGGTTGCTTGGCCTGCTTGGCCTGCGTCGGTTGCTTGGCCTGCTTGGCCTGCTTGGCCGCCGGGCCGGACGCCGTCGGCTCCTTCTGCGAGCTGCTCATGTGCACGAGGTTAAGCCCGAGGCACGCACTGCTGAAAGGGTCCGCCAGTTCAGCCGAGGGCCAAAGCGCCGCGCGTCGGCTCAGTGCCCCCGCCGGATTGCGATAGAACACTGCTATGAGTGTTCGTACCCCTGATCCTTATCCCGGCTGGCTTTCCGAAGAAGACCTGTATGAGGCGAGACAGCGTCTTCCCATGGTCTATGTGGAGGCCGTGCCGGTCCGCTGCGATCCTCTGGGCTACGTCACCGAGGTCGGCCTGCTGCTGCAGGCGACCGACGAGGGCAAGATGGTCAGGACCTTTGTTTCGGGTCGTGTCATGTACCGGGAAACCATCCGCGCGGCCCTGCTGCGGCACCTCGAAAAGGATCTGGGGCCGATGGCCTTCCCCCAGCTGCCGCCGGCCCTGACGCCGTTTGCCGTGGCCGAGTATTTCCCCTCGCCCTCGCAGTCCGGGCTGACCGATGAGCGCCAGCACGCCGTCGCGCTGGCCTACCTCATTCCCGTCACGGGTGAATGCGAACCCCGCCAGGATGCCCTGGAGCTGTCCTGGCTGACGCCCGAAGAGGCCCTGAGTCCGGAGATCTACGCCGAATTTGCCGGCGGCCGCGGGGACCTGCTGCGGCAGGCCCTGGCCTCGGCCAGCTGGGGACGCTGAGCGCGCGTTACCGCTTCTTTATATACTGGGGGCCGATTGCCCGACGCGAAGGAACCTGCCATGACCGAGAGCCAACCGGAATCTTACACATTCCGGGTCAATGCCGAGCTGCTTGCGCCCGGACAAATCCCGGTGCATGAAAGCACCTCGCTGGCTTCGGTCCGGGACAGCTCGGTGGAGAACGACGACTTCGGCGCACCCGCGCTCGTCCAGCTCGTCCTCGAGGACGGAATGAAACTCCGCCTTGCCTACGGATCCTCCGTGCGGGTCCGGGCTCCTGCCCCCTCGGGGTCCCCGGCCGATGCCGTGCGCATGGTGCCGGCGGATGAGGAGAACTATGCCGCCGTCGTCAGCGGCGCGGCTGCGGCGCATCCGGAGGACCACCACGTCCAGGAACTGGCCGCCCGGCTGGGCCGCGGCCTGAACGTGAAGTCCGGAAGCAACCTGCGGGATGTCCGGGATCTGGCGCACACGCTGTACGTGGACCTGGATGACTCCGAAAACGCGCTGCAGGTCTGCAACATCATCACCGGACTTCCGTTCGATGGAAACTTCGGCCGGTGGAACTGGATTCAGAACGCGCTGGCGCTGGCCGCCCACATCACGCACGAGGCCGGAGACGCCGAAACCTCCGCAGCCTATGCGCAGGCTGTCCGGGCCGGCGACGCCGCTGAGAGTGATCCGCTGAAGGCCAAGCTCGCAGCGGAGCTGCTGCAGCGCCAGTTGAATGAACCCAACCTGTACGACCGCGAAATCCACCGTTCGGCGGAGGCCGGTGACGGGCACAGCGAACGCGACTGGCGCGTGCTGCGGCTCGATGCCCTGCTGTACCTGCGGGCGCACGGCGGATCCCAGACGCTTTCGGAAAGCGAGCTGGAACGGCGAATCCGCAACGAACTGATCGCCGTGCGGGGCCTGAACCTGGATCTTTAGGAACGCCGGGCGCCGGGGTCCCGGACCCCGGCCGGCCCGGCACCGGCCGGCCCGGCACCGGCCGGCGCGGCAACGGACCGGGCTGCCGCCAGTCGGCGCCGGCCGAGACGCCGGTTGTGCACGTGGATGACCAGCACCATGGCCATGCCCACGGCTGCCCCGATGACTGTTTCCACGGCGCGGTCCTGAATCAGCAGCACCGCGTTGCTCGGGTGCGCCAGCTCGGTGCTGACCAGCGCCAGCGGAGTGATGACCACCTGCGCCAGGGCGTACTGGCGGGCAACGAGCAATTCCGCGCCGAACTGCAGCAGCGCGATGACCACCACCATCTGCCAGGGTTCAAGCCCCGGCAGCAGGATCAGCGCGGTCAACAGCAGACCGGCGAAGGTGCCCAGGATCCGGTGCAGCCCGCGGTACATGCGGTTGCGCACCGTCAGCCCCACCAGCGGCACGGTGGCCGCGACCATGGCCCAGTAGTTGTGGCCGATGCCCATGGCCGTGGCGATCGAGCCGGCAACGGCGGCGACAACGGCGTACTGCCCGGCGTCGGCGTAGATGGCCCGGCGCTGGAGCCAGGTGAAACGCGGCCGGTTCGGCTTCACCCAGGGCGTGCGGTACGCAGGCCGGAGCCAGCCGGAGAGCCCCAGCAGAAGCGAGAAGGCCACCGTTGCGCCAGCGGCCAGCAACGCCTGCCACAGCGGCGGCTGGCCCGGAACGGAGGAGATCGCAGCATAGGCAAAAATGTGGAACAGCGACCCCGCCGGACGAAGCCGCCAGAAGCCGGTGGCCAGGGTTCCCAGCCCGGCCACGGCAGTGGTCCCCAGGACGATCTCCCACGGGCCGGGATCCAGCCGGGAGGTCAGGGCGCCTGCAGTGATCACTGCCAGCATCAGGGCCGCGGCGCGCAGCTGGTGGCCGAAACGCTGGCGGTGCGGTTCGTTCCGCCCGTAGATTCCCGTGAAGGCGCCAAAGGTGGCGAAAATCGCCAGGTCAATCCGGCCGAGGCCCAGCAGCAGGAGCAGGGGCAGGCCCACGCCGAGCCCGCAGCGCACCGCCACTTGGTGGTCGTTGTTCGCGGGGGCGATCCGGAACATGTCGCGCAGGTGATTCACGGGCGGCTCAGCCTTTCACATGCCTTCGAGGCTGGGTGGGTGGGGGCGGCCGAAACCGCACCTTCCACCGTACTCCCGCGGCTAACCGCGTCCGGAAAAACGTGGCGCGCGTCCCAGCGTCCGGCGTCGTTCCGGCCGCTGCCGGGCAGCGCACCACCCGCGGCGGCCGGTAAGGCAAAATGGAGGGGTGTCCTCCTCAACATTTTCCTTCGCCCTCGGTAAGCGCCTGCGCGAAACCACTGCCCCTTCCGCTGAGCAGACGCAGGCCAACGGCGGTGAATTCCAGGGCCGCACCGGCACGATCACCACACCGCACGGGGAAATCGCCACACCGGCGTTCATCGCTGTAGGAACCAAGGCGACGGTCAAGGCCGTGCTGCCGGAGTCGATGGCGGATCTGGGCGCGCAGGCGCTGCTGGCCAACGCGTACCACCTGTACCTGCAGCCGGGCCCCGACGTCCTGGACGCCGCCGGCGGGCTGGGCAAGTTCATGAACTGGTCCGGACCCACCTTCACCGATTCCGGCGGCTTCCAGGTGATGAGCCTGGGCGCCGGCTTCAAGAAGGTCATCAACATGAACGCCGACGGCACCACCCACGCCACCGGTGCGGACGACGCCGTGGCGCCGGGCAAGGAGCGCCTCGCGCACATTGACGACGACGGCGTGTGGTTCAAGTCCCACCTCAACGGCGACAAGCACCGCTTCACCCCCGAGGTCTCCATGCAGGTCCAGCACCAGATCGGCGCTGACATCATGTTCGCCTTCGATGAGCTGACCACCCTGATGAACTCGCGCGCCTATCAGGAGATGTCCCTGGAGCGGACCCGCCTGTGGGCGCAGCGCTGCATCGACGAGCACCGCAGGCTCACCGAAGAACGGGTCGGCAAGCCGTACCAGGCACTGTTCGGGGTGCTGCAGGGCGCCCAGTACGAGGACCTGCGCCGGAAGGCCTCCCACGATTTGGGGGCCATGGACTTTGACGGGTTCGGCATCGGCGGCGCCCTGGAGAAGGAAAACCTCGGCACCATCGTGCGCTGGTGCACGGAGGAGCTGCCCGAGGACAAGCCCCGCCACCTGCTGGGCATCTCGGAACCGGACGACATCTTCACCGCGATCGAAAACGGGGCCGACACCTTCGACTGTGTCTCCCCCACCCGGGTGGCCCGGACCTCGGCGTTCTACACCCCGCACGGACGGTTCAACCTGTCCAACGCCCGCTTCAAGAAGGACTTCACACCGCTGGTGGAGGGCTGCGACTGCTATGCCTGCGCGCACTACACCAAGGCGTACATCCACCACCTGTTCCGGGCCAAGGAAATGGTGGCGTCCACTCTGGTGTCGATCCACAACGAGCGCTTTACGGTGAAACTGGTCGACGACGCCCGGCTGGCCATCGAGGACGGCTCCTTCTTCGATTTCAAGGCCGACACCCTCGGGAAGTACTACAGCACCAAGATCTAGCCGGCAGGCGCGGCCGCGTAAATCGCCGCATAGCTCGGTTCGCGCTTTTTGATGGCCTTGATGACGACTGCCGTGACCGGCACGAAGAGGAACTCGATGAGTGTCTTGTACACGAAGCCGAACAAGACGTAGTTGATGAAGCCGGCTGCGTCGGTTATTCCGATGACCGGCGCGGCCACGGCACAGAAAATCAGCGTGTCGGCGAACTCGCCCACGCCGGTGGAGGCCATCAGCCGGCCAATCAGTGCCCGTTCCCGGAACCGTTCCTTCATCTTGACCAGGACCCAGGAGTTGAGGGTCTGGCCGGCAAGGAAGCCGAGCAGGCTGGCCGCGACGATCTGCCAGACCGGACCCAGCGCCAGTTCCAGGGCCGCCTGTTTGGCTTGCCCGTACTCGTCGTCGAAGCCGGGCAGCGCAATGATGACGGCAAAACTGATCGCCGCTACGGCGGCCACCGCGAAACCCGTGAAGATGGCGCGCCGTGCTGCCTTGAAGCCGTACACCTCGCTGATGACGTCACCGAGGATGTAGGCCAGGGGAAAGAGGAAGAAGCCGCCGTCGGTCACGATGCTGAAGTCGCCGAAGATCGGCCCCAGCACCACGCCCTTGGTGGCCCCGATATTGGAAATGACGATCACCACGCACATGAGCGTCAAAATGATGTCGTAATGGGAGCTGCCGCGGGCCGCAAAGGACGGAGCGGATGCCGGAGCGATGCCGGTCGGGGTGTGCATGATGGGTCCGTTTCGTAGTGGTTCGCCGGAGCCTTCTCCGGCTGTATTAGCACTGTGCCCGCTGCACCGGGCTGCCCGTGGGGGCCGTCGTCAATTCTGCCACGTTCTGCTCGGCACTCTGCTCCGCACGTTTTTGAACGTGTTCAAAAACGTGGTGTACTGGCGGGCGGGCCGGCCACTGCGGGCTGACATCTGAAGAAACAGGGATCGATGATGGCCGCGACGGTCAAGAGCGAACAAACCCGGCGGTTACTGATCGATTCGGCGCTGCTGCTTTTTCGCACCCACGGTTACGCCAAGACCACCATGCGCAGCATCGCCGAGGCCGCCGACGTCTCGGTCGGCAACGCCTACTACTACTTCCGGTCCAAGGACGAGCTCGTGGCGGAACTGTACCGCTTCCTTCAGGATGAACACCGCAGCCGGGCGCTGCCGCTGCTGCGCGAAGGGCACAACCTGGGCGAGCATCTGCGGCTCATTCTGCTGGCCAATTTGGACATTATGGCTCCGTACCACGACTTTGGCGCCCATTTTCTGCGGACCGCCCTGCCGCCGTCGTCGGCCCTCGAGCCCCACGGCCGCCGGGGCTCCGCGGACGCCGGCATCGGCCGCGCGAAATCGATCGCCCTGTTCCGGCAGGCGGTCACGGCCTCGCGGCCGCAGCCGCCGCTGGCCATCCGGGATGACCTGCCCGAACTCCTGTGGCTGGTGCACATGGGCGTGACACTGTTCTGGATTTATGACCGCTCGCCCGGACAGCGGCGCTCCCGCCGACTCGCGCACAATGTCGCCCCGCTGGCCGCAAAGCTCGTCGTCCTCTCCCGCCTTCCCGTGGTCCGCAATATCGTGGAGGATGTAGTCCGCCTATTTCAGGGAGCCAGACGCGATGACTGACAGCGCCGACGACGTCGCACCACCTCCGCTGCTGGCCCCCACCGACGCCCCGCACCCCGAGCCGCGGGTGTTTCCGGGGCCGTTGGCTGCGGCGCTCGGCTATGTCGTTGCCTGCCTTGTGCTGGCATCCATCGCCACCGCCGCGGTGGGCTGGGGAACGGCGCGGGATTTTTGGGGCTATGTCTGGACCGTCGTCGTCGCCGCGTTTTACGCCGCCGGACTGGGGCTTTTCACTGCTCTTCCCGTGGCCGTTGTCCTGGCCTGGTCGCTGCGACGGGTCCTCAACCAGGGCCTTCACATCCTGGCGTTTTTCTTCGTGCCCACCGTGCTCGCCTGGCTGATCATCGGGCTGAGCGTGCATGCGGTTTTGGTGCCGCTGCTGATGGGTGCGGCCCTCGGCCTCTCGATGGCCGCAGGCCGGGCCGCGATCTGGCGTTTTTCCCGCGCCCGTCCGTGACCGGCCCCCGGCCCATCCGCACCCGCACTTTCCGGGAAACGCGGCAACAGAGCGCCGCTGGCACCGTTGAACGTTTTGGGTGGAAGATGGAGTCATGTCTGCTAACACACACTCCGCCGGGACCGCTGCTCCGGCCATCACCCTGACCATTGCCGGCTCCGAAGCCACCGGCGGTGCCGGCGCACAGGCTGACCTGAAAACGTTCCAGGAGCTTGGAACCTACGGGATCGCCGCCCTGACCTGCATCGTCTCGTTCGATCCGCAGGACAACTGGAACCACCGCTTTGTGCCCGTTGAGGCCCAGGTCATCAGCGACCAGCTCGAAGCCATCCAGTCCGCCTACGACCTGACGACCGTCAAGATCGGCATGCTGGGAACGCCGGCCACCATCGACACCGTCGCCAAGGCCCTCCAGAGCCAGGAGTGGACCAACCTCGTCCTGGACCCGGTCCTGATCTGCAAGGGCCAGGAGCCGGGCGCCGCTCTCGACACCGACCGGGCCCTCAAGGCACAGATCCTGCCGCTGGCAACCTTCGTCACCCCCAACCACTTCGAGTCGATGTCCCTGTCCGGCATGGACGCCATCGAAAGTGTGGAGGACTTGCAGGAAGCGGCGCGCCGGATCCACGAAGCCTCCGGCGCTGTCGTTCTCGCCAAGGGCGGAGTGCGGTTGGCCGGCGATGACGCCGTCGATGTTTTCTTCGACGGCGAGACCATGGAGGTGCTCCGCGCACCGAAGGTGGGCGACGTCGCCGTCAGCGGCGCCGGCTGCACCCTTGCCGCGGCGATCACCGCCGAGCTCGCCAAGGGCGCCACTCCGCTGGAAGCCGCCAAGACGGCCAAGGCCTTCGTCACCGAGGGCATCCGCAACCGGGTCTCCTCGCACACCCCGTTTGATGCCCTGTGGCAGGGCAACGCGGGCAGCGGACCTGCCCTCTAAGCGCTCTTCGCTCTAGGCGCTCTTCGCGGCGAACCCGGCAGGCTTGTGCCCGGCGGGTTCGCCTCGCGGAGGTTTAGCGGTGGAGGTTCTGGCGCAGGAGTTTAGCGGTGGAGGTTTAGCGGTGGAGGTTTAGCGGTGAAGCAGTTTCGCGCAGCCCCGGTGCAGGGAGAGCGCACTCCTGACCGTCTTCGAGGACAGGAGCCGCTGATGTTCGGTCTGCAGAGCCTCGAGCTCCCGGCCCTGCCGCTCCAGGTAGGACCGGAGCCGGTCCTCCTCCACGCCGGCCTGCCCTGCCAAACGCGACCCCGCGTAAAATCCGGTTGCGGCTTTTTCGGCTGAGGCCAGCCACGGACCACCGGCACGGAACCGCTGCGCGGGCGGCAGGTCGGCTGCGGAACGGGATGCCGGCGGCAGATCGGAGCCGGCGGACGACTGCGCCGCGAAAACCGCGGCGGCCGCGTCCCACCACAACCGAGCCGAGGCTTCGCGGGACGGCCGGGCCGCTGCCAGGTGGCCGGAGATTTCAGCGCGGCGCTGCCAGGTTTCCGTGAGCGCCGGACCCAGCAGCCCGTCTTCCAGTGCGGGAAGCGGCAGGACGAAGTCCGCCAAGCCCCAGTTGCCCATTGCCCCCGCCAGCCGGACTCCGCTGTAGGTGTCCACTGCCAGGCCGAGAACCGGAACCCCGGCCGAAAGCGCGAACACCGCAGGATGGTAGCGCGAAGTCAGGACGAGCGCGGCGCCTGCGGTGACCGCTGCCGCCTGCCGGGCCGTGAGGACCGGCAGCTGCCGCGACGGCGTGCTCATGGCTTCGGCGATGCGGGCATGCGATTCCCTGTCCCAGCCATGCTCCGCGCCGATACCCATGTGCGGAATAAACACCGCCGGCAATCCGGTCTGCCCGTGCAGGGCATCAAGCTGCGAAGCAATTCGCTCGGAAAAGTCGACTGAGGCACCCGAAAACGGCGAAACCGTGACGGCCACGTACCCGTGCTCCGGCAGGTTCTCCGCCAGATTGTCCGGCAGGTTGTCCGGCAGGTTGTCCCGCAGATTCTCCGCCGACAGGAACGACGCGTCGTCCAGGCCCGCCACCGGAGTGGCGCCCAGGCTGCGGGCCAGCTGCGTGGAGGCCGGTTCCCGCATGGAGCTCAGGTCCGCCGCCTCGAGCATCTCGGCCAGGACGACGGCGTCCGCAGCCGTCAGCTGCGGACCGAGGGTCTGGCCGGAAATAACCACCGGCTTTCCCAGGGCACGCGCGACCGCAACGACGGCCGCCCGCTCGTAGAGCAGCCAGCCGTACCGCGAGTTCAGGTTGCCGCCGCCGGCAATCAGGACGCCGTCGCACTTGGACAGTTCGCCGATCAGGGCGAGGGCCGGGTCTCCAGCCGGCAACTCGGATGCGCCCGACAAGTGCCCGCGTATCCGCTGCAGGCGGGCCTCCCGCTCAGCGGGGGGCCAGGGGAAGGGCAGCGTCGCGGCGGCCGGGAATCCGAACAGCTGCTCGGTCTGTGCCGGGTTGCGGGAGAGGAGAAGCACCTGCAGGCCGCGGCTGTGCAGCTCGTCCGCTGCGGCATGGCCCATGGCTTCGTCACCGGCATGGTAGACGTCTTGGCCGAGATCGGCAAGGACGGCAATGCGTGCGCTCACTTGCGGGACTTTCCGCGCAGGGCGCCCCGGAACATCTCGGCCGCGGTGCCTCCCCGGCGCAGGATGCCGCTGAAACTGGTCCTGCGGGTGACCGTGTCCTCAAGCCGGCGGAGAGCCTCATTGAGGTGCGTCTGCATCGCGTCCAGCTGCCTGCGGTTTTCCAGCAGCAGCCGTTCCTGGTCGTCCATCATGCGGCCGACCTCCAGGAGCATTCCCATGCCGCCTGCGGCCAAGTCCTTCCGCAGGTACTGGTCCCGGACGCGGCGATCGAAACGCCGGTGGTCCTCTTCCTTGTCGAAGATGCTGTTGGCGTCGGCACCACTGGCAGCGGGCCGCTGGCTCCAGAACGCCAGCGGTTGTCCGTCGAGGAAACCGATCGTGTGGCGCGCCAGTATCCGGATGTTGAATTCCCAATCCCCGCAGACGTCAAGTTTTTCGTCGAAGTAGCCCAGTTCCTCATGAAGGGAACGGCGGTAGAGGAAGGAAATGGGGACGGCCCGGTTAATCTGCAGCATCTCCCCCAGCGATATCTGCTGCATATTGCCCCAGAAAGGCTCGGAACCCGTCTCCCGGATTTCATCACCGACAATTTCTTCGTAGCGTATATTCGTCCGGACGACAACCCCCGCGTCGGAGTAATTGTCGAGATGGCTGACCGTCCGCTGCAGAAATTCGGGATGCCAAAGATCATCGTCGTCATGGATGGCTATGTACTCAGAGTCACAGCTCCGGATGCCGGCATTGGAGGCTGCTTCCATGCCCCTGCTCCGCTCATGGTGCACCACTGTGATCTGTTCCCGGACCGTTTCCGGCAGGCGGCCAACCACACCCTTAATCGATTCCGGCAGACCCCCGTCGTTGACGATAACCACCCGGAACCGACGGTAAGTCTGGGCGAAGATGTCGTTCAACGCCCGTTCCAAGAACCGCGGCCGATCCTTGGTTCGAACAATGACTGCTACGGACGATGGTGCTTGCACTGACACTTGGCTCCCGGGGTTTGGCTCCACTTCACTTCACACGATACCGGCAGCCGAAGGCGGCGCCGATTTGCCCGGCGGCGGACGGCGACACGCCCGGCCCGTAAAAGGGCGACCTTTACTGTTGACATCCGTTTATGGAGGAACAAAAGTACAGGTAGCGCCCCGATTGAATTCTGACCGAAAAATCGCGGAACTACCCAGATCCACTATTACTCGATACCTCATTGCCTGGTCTCGGTCCGTGGGATTCGAAATCAAAAGATCTCGGATCCCAGATTCCGGCATCCTCTTTTAATAAGGAGAAGTATGAACAATCCAAACCATCGGAGATCAGGAAAGGCTGCACTGGCAACACTTGCCGGCCTGGCTCTGGTCTCCAGCATGTGGACCCCGGCTTCGGCCGTGGAGGGGAATCCGCAGGGGGATCCAACTGCGCAGGGACTGGCCCGGGCAACTCCGGACCTCAAGGTCTCGGCAGACTTGAAGAAGAAGCAGGGCCCAGTCTCAGTGTTCGTCCAGTTCACCGGCAAGGGCGCCTTTGAGCAGACGCAGCCGCAGGAAGTTCGTGACGGACTTGCTGCGCCGCAGAACAGAGCTCCCCAGGTCCAGGAGATCCGCTCCGCGATCGAGGCGCAGGCTGCGGAAGTTGCAGCACAGGCTTCATCCAGCATTATCTACACCACCACCAACACCGTTCCGGGCGTTGCCATCAACGGAGACGCTGAGGCCATCAGGGCGTTGGCCGCCCGGGGCGACGTTGCAAAAATCACCGGCATCGTCCCCAAGACCCACGAGAACAAGGGCGGGGATATCGATGTCCGGGCCTTGGACTCCTGGACTCAGCGGGACCAGACCGGAGAGGGCGTCACCATCGCCGTCCTCGACACCGGCGTGGACTACACCCACGCCGATTTCGGCGGTCCCGGAACCCTGGAGGCGTTTGCCCAGGCGCAGGCCTCCGATGAGATGCCGGCCGCGGATTCGGGTCTTTACGACCCGGAGAAGTTCGCGGGCGGCTGGGACCTTGTGGGCGACGCCTACAACGCGGATTCGACCGCCGGGGAGCTGTACAACCCGATCCCCAAGCCGGACGCGAATCCGCTGGACTGCCAGAGCCACGGATCGCATGTTGCCGGCACGGCCGCCGGGTACGGCACCAACGCCGACGGCACCACCTTCACGGGTGATTACTCGGCCCTGACCGCCGATGACGTCAACAAGATGGGCATCGGCCCGGGAACGGCCCCCGAAGCCAAGATCGTCAGTGTCCGCGTGTTCGGCTGTGATGGTTCCTCCGAGGTTGTCGGCCAGGCTCTGGACTACGTTCTGGACCCGAACGGCGACGGCGACTTCAGCGACCGCGCCCAGGTTGTGAACATGTCCCTGGGCTCCAGCTTCCCGGCCTACGACGATCCGGAAAACGACATTGTCAACGCGCTGACGGCGCAGGGCATCCTGTCAGTGGTTTCCTCCGGAAACTCCGGCGACATCTACGACATCGGCGGTTCGCCGGGCAGCGCCGAAACAGCGCTGACCGTGGCCAACAGCGTCGGTTCGCAGACCACCCTGGACGCTGCGAACGTCCTGGCTCCCACGGCAGGCGAGGCGTCCGGCCAGTACACGGCCAGCTTCAACTACGCCGCTGCACCGGCCGAGGCGCTGACCGGCACTGTTGTCATGGGACCGGACGGTGACAACTCCGACGGGTGCGCACCGCTCGATGCCGCCGCCGACAACGCCGGCAAGTGGGTTTGGCTCTCCTGGGATGACTCCGCCAGCCGTGAATGCGGTTCCCTGGTCCGCTGGGACAACGCGGCCAAGGCCGGCTACGCCGGCGTCGTCGTCGACTCCACTCTCAATGGCTTTGACGCCGGTGTTGGCGGCAACGCGCTGATCCCCGGAATCCAGCTCACCGCAAACTCTTCCAAAGAACTGCGCACCGCAGCCGAGGCAGGCACGCTCGAAATTCAGCTCGCCACCGATTTGGTGGGTGCGGTCACCGGAGAATCCGGCGCACTGGACACCCTGAATCCCAGCTCCTCGCGCGGCGTCCACGGCTCCAACGGCGTCATCAAGCCCGACGTCGCCGCTCCGGGCACGCAGATCAAGTCCGCCCAGGTGGGCACCGGCACCGGCGCTTCCATCAAGAGCGGAACCTCGATGGCGGCTCCGAACGTTGCCGGCATCGCCGCCCTGGTGATTGCTGAGACCGACCTGAACCCGTACGAGGTCAAGTCGATCATCATGAACACCGCCACCCACGACCTGCTGACGGCCGACGGCGTCGTGTACGGCCCGAACCGCGTTGGTTCGGGACGCGTCGATGCATTGGACGCCCTCGAGACCCAGGTCCTGGCCTACGATTCCGAGAACCCCCGACTCACGTCGGTGAACTTCGGCGTCCTGGAACTCGGCACCCAGCCGATCGAGCTCACCCGCTCGGTCACCGTGGAGAACAAGGGTGATTCCCAGCAGATCTTCACGGCCGAGTACCTGGCCGCCACGAAGGTTCCCGGCGTCACCATCACCACCGCAACCGGACCGATTTCCGTTCCGGCCAACGGCAAGGCGACCGTCCCGGTCACGCTCAGCATCGCGGATCCCGCGGCGCTGGCCAAGACGATCGACCCCGCCGCGGAGAAGACCCAAGGTCAGAACAACGTCCGCCAGTACATTGCAGAAGCCTCGGGCCGGCTGCAGCTGACCAGCGATGCCGCCACCCTCCGGGTGCCGGTCTACTCCGCTCCGAAGCCCACCTCCAACATGAAGGCGAGCTCCAAGATCACGTTCGCTGACGAGTCCGCGCTCTCCGCGCTGACCACCTTCAGCGGCCGTGCCCTGAACCAGGGCGAAGGCACCGAAGCCTATGTTTCAGCAGTGACGCCGCTGGTGCTCGGTGCCGAGAGCGAACGCGCAAGCGATCTGCCCCTCGATTCCCTGTACTCCCTGGATCTGCGGACCGTGGGAGCCTCCTCCAACGTTCCGGCACTCGCTGCAGCGAAGGGTGACTCGGCCGCCGCGGTATTCAACGTTGGCGTGAGCACCTGGGAAAACTGGGCCTCGCTGAACGCCAACAGCCAAATCTCCGTTGAAATCGACACCAACAATGACGGTGCAACGGACTTCTTGGCCGCGACGACGTCGGCATCCGGCGTGGACCAGTCGGTGTTCGTGATGTACCCGGTTGTCAACGGAACACTCGGAAACTCCTTGGGTGTTCTGCCGGTGAACGGCACAGACGGAAGCATTGATACCAACAACTTCGATACCAATGTGGTGACCCTGCCCATCCCCGCCGCTGCCCTCGGTCTGGACCTCACGAAGTCCGCGCCGATCCAGTACCTGGTTTCCACACACAACAACTTCAATGTTGATGAGACCGGCCAGACCGTTCCTGTCGATTCCACCGAGTGGATTGGCTTCAACGTCACCCAGCCGGCCATGTGGTTCCAGGGAGCTGCGGGCACCGAAAATGCCACGACCTTCATCGAGGCTGACGCAGCAACCCTGGCGGTCAACCGTCAGGCCACCACCACCGGAGGCAAGGCACTGTTCCTGCACCACCACAACGCCGAAGGCGTCAAGGACCAGGTGGCCAAGGTTGAACTCGGCCCGCTGCGCTTCCCGGACGTTCCGGGCACCATGTTCGAAGCAGACATCAACTGGATGGCTGACGAGGACCTGACCACGGGTTACGACGACGGCACCTACCGTCCCGCCGGTTCCATCAACCGTGATGCCATGGCGGCATTCCTGTACCGTCTGGCCGGCTCCCCGGCCTACGATGCACCGGATGTTTCCGCCTTCACTGACATCGCACCGGACAACCAGTTCTACAAGGAAATCTCATGGCTCGCGTCAACAGGGATCTCCAAGGGTTACCCGGACGGCACCTTCCGCCCGCTTGCCCCGGTGAAGCGCGATGCGATGGCTGCCTTCATGAACCGGTTCGCCGGCGAACAGTGCTCCGTCGAGGATGCCCTGGGCTACACGGCACCGGGTGCTGCGTCGTTCACCGACGTTCCGACGGCCGATCAGTTCCACCGGGAGATCTCCTGGATGAAGGACTCCGGTGTTTCCACCGGCTACCCGGATTCCAGCTTCCACCCGCTGGAAGATGTCTCCCGTGAAGCGATGGCTGCATTCATCCACCGCCTGGACACCTACAACAACGACAACGGCGGCTGCAATTCCTTCTAGTTCCTCCGGGAACACGCGCAGTAGCTAAAAACAACAGCAGTAGCTAGAAGCGAAGAACAGTGGGCACGGGAGGAATCCCGGGCCCACTGTTCTTTTTGCGCGTGCATCCGCGAGGTTTGCACATACTGTGGGGCACAACGATGGAAACGCACCTTGGGGGATGCAGTGAGCCAGATTGCACGAGAGAACGAAACAGACGCAACCCGGACCGGAGAGGAGCTTCGAGTCAGCGCCCGGTTTGGGCGCACAGCCATATCCAACCGGGACATGGCTCAGCGCGCGGCCGCCGACAGCAGACCGGGCGGGCCTGCATCAGCCGCTCTGCGGGTGGCGCCCCTTCTGTTTCTCACCGGAGCTGAGGGGGAACGCTCCATCGTCGTGGGCCACGTCCTGGTGGCGGTGTGCCCGGGCGGCGTCTCGCTGGAGGCCACCATCGTTGCAGCGTGGTCCGAAAACGGCGCGGTGCACGGATTTGCTCTGATCTCCCCCGAAGATGGCGACCAGCGGGAGGAAACGGAACACCTGACAGCCGCCCATCTGCGCACGCGGGTCGAACTCCCGGCAACAACCGATCCGACGCCGATGGCGGCCGGTCTGGCGAAGACGCTCGCCGAGTCTTCGCGCAACACCATGGGCGCCGTCCGCGAAGTTCGATACGCGTTGGAAGCGTACCTGGCTCAGTCCAGCAAGGACACGCATGCATCGGAGCAGTACACCGACGTCATTGCCGCACTGCTCCAGTTGAACATCATCTGCAACCGCGCCGCCGATCAGGCACGGGAGGCCGCCCGCGAGGGACTCTGGGTTCACACGACCGATTCGGAGGCCTACCACGCCTACCGAAAGCTGCAGGATCCTGCACTCATCAACGAACACGCTCCCGCCACGCATCTGACCCGTGCCTGGATGCGGGCCCATGATGCCGCAATGCGGCAGTGCCAGGAAATGTGCCGGCAAGCGGAAAAGGAGTCGGAGTCAATCCGCATGCTGCTCTCGGCCGCGTCCAGCATCTCGAGTTCACGAGAGGCGGACGCCCAGGCACGGTTCAACCTCCTGATTGCCCTGCTCTCGATCGGACTGGGTATTCCGGCGCTCTTCCTGACCCTGTACGGGGCCAACCTCCTGCTGCCGATGAACACCTGGCCGAAGGTGGGGGCTTTCGTGCCGGTCGGCATCGCACTGCTGGCGGCCGGCGCCGCAGCGATTTGGTACGCGCCCCGGGGCTCCAAACGGCGGGTGTGGCTGTTCTGCGGCAGCGCGGTGCTGCTGGTCCTGGTCTTTATGATCGTGGCGGCAATAATGGCCCCGGTCGCGCTCAGCTAGGCCGCGGCGGCACGCTCGCAGCCCGTGCCGTCCCATCCGCTGGTGAATGCCGGCCTACTTCAGGAGCCGGGACAGCCTCCGGTCCGCCAGCAGCTTTCCCCCGGTTTGGCAGGTGGGGCAGTACTGGAGCGAGGAATCGGCAAAGGAGACCTCCCGGACCGTGTCGCCGCAGACCGGGCAGGGTTCTCCGGTGCGGGCATGAACACGCATCGCCCGCCGCTTGGAGTCCTTCAGCTCCGCGGCCGGACGTCCGGACGCATTGGCAATGGCTGACTCGAGGACGGCCCGCAGCGCCTGGTAGAGCCGCTCAACTTCTTCGGAGGTGAGCCTGGCCGCGGTGGCGAACGGTGACAGATGGGCGGCATGCAAAATTTCGTCGCTGTACGCATTGCCGATCCCGGCGATCACCGACTGGTCCCGCAGCAGGCCCTTGATCTGCCCGCGATGTGCGGCCACCAGCTGCGCAAAGGCCGGATAGTCGACGTCGAACGCTTCAGGTCCCAGCCGCGCGATGCCCGGAACGTCCAAGGGATCCTTCACCAGATAGACCGCCAGTGACTTCTTTGTGCCGGCTTCGGTCAGGTCAAAGCCCGGCGCAACCCCGCCGTCGTCGTCGGGACCCCCGGAGGCAAAACGCACCCTCAGCGCCATGCGCCCCTTGCCCGGTTTCAGGCGACCGGGGGCCAGTGCATCGGACCAGCGCAGCCAACCGGCCCTGGCCAGGTGCATCACCAGGTGCACTCCGCCCGCGGTGAGGATTATGAACTTGCCCCGGCGCTCAACACCGGACACCGGTCCGGCTTGTAGAACGTCCAGCGGCACCTCAGCTGTTTTCAGCACGGCGAAGGAGAGCACCTCCACATCGGAGATGACAGCCGGCGGAGCACCGGGCGGCAGGAGCTTTTCCCGCAGGAAGTCGGCGAGTCCCTGCACTTCAGGCATCTCAGGCATGCACTCACCCTAACGGTTTGCCGGATTACGGTCAGTCCCCCGCGTGCGACCGCAGGAAGGAATACACCTCGGTCTCGTCCACGCCGGGAAACGCACCCGGAGGCAGGGCTGCCAGCAGGTGGGAGTGTGCCCGGGCGCTGGGCCAGGCAAACCCGGACCATTCCGAGGCCAGTTCCCCGGGCGGGGTGCGGCAGCAGTCCGGATCGGGACAGCGGGACTTCGACCGGGCGGTGGTGTCCCGCCCGCGGAACCACTTCACATGAGCGTAGGGAACACCGATGCTCAGCGAGAACAGCCCGCCGGAGCTGCGTTCGGTGCGGGCCGTGCACCAGTAGGTCCCGGCCGGAGTGTCCGTGTACTGGTTGAAGGCACTGAACTTGTCAGGCAC
The DNA here is from genome assembly GCF_030125555.1 of Arthrobacter sp. zg.Y820. Taxonomy (NCBI): domain Bacteria; kingdom Bacillati; phylum Actinomycetota; class Actinomycetes; order Micrococcales; family Micrococcaceae; genus Arthrobacter; species Arthrobacter sp. zg.Y820. The sequence goes on along the minus strand of NZ_JASKLX010000014.1, from coordinate 63,641 downwards.
CGAAAACACTTCCCGGGAGGTCCAGTACCGGCAGATCGGCTGGCCCTCGATGGCTCCGGTGTGATCGGCCGGAAACGTCACGCCGTCGTTCTCGTAGGCCTTGTAAACGATGCCTGACTCATGCACCTTCTGGAAATGCGTGGGAATGCCCAGATGTTCGGTGGCCAGGTTGGTGAACCGGTGCGCGGCGGTCTCATAGGAGACGGCAAAGGCGTCCCGGATGTCCTCGACGGCGATTTCCTTGGCCGCCTTGGCCCGCTGCAGGAATTCGACGGTGGCGTTCTGCGGCAGCAGCAGGGCAGCGGCGAAATAGTTGGTCGCCACCCGCTGGCTCAGGAACTCCCCGTAGCTGCGCGGCGTCTGGTGGTCCAGCACATAGTGGCCCAGGGCCTGCAGCAGCACGGACCGCGGATCGTGGTCCGAGCGCTGGGACTGGGTCAGGTAAATGCGCCGGTTCTTCAAATCCGTCACCGACCGGGTGGAGTGTGGCAGGTCAGCGACATGGTGCAGGGCGAAGCCCAGATGAGCGGCGATGTCGGCGATCACATGCTGGGAAAGCGGCCCGGAGGTGTGGCCCACCGAGTCCAGCACCTCCTGCGCGGCCTGTTCGTACTCGGGGAAATAGTTGTTGCGCTCGCGCATCATCTTCCGCAGTTCGCCGTTGGCCCGACGGGCCTCCTCGGGCGTGGCAACCTGCTCGTTGAGCCGGCGTTCCAGCTCGGACTGCAACCCCACCAGGGACTCGAGCACATCGGTGGGCAGGCGTGAGCTGATCCGGACTTTGGGCAGCCCGAGGGAGGAATACAGCGGTCCCCGCTGGGCCCGTTCGAGCTCGATCTCCAGAGCTGCGCGCCGACTGGGCGGCTCCGAGCCCAGCAACTGGTCAATGCTGACGTCCAGCGCCGCGGCAAGGGACTGCATCATGCCCAGTTTGGGTTCGCGCTTGCCGTTCTCGATCAGCGACAGCTGGGAGGCGACGGTGCCGACGGCAACACCGAGGTCATCCAGAGTCATTCCCTTGCTTTTGCGCAGGTGCCGGATGCGCCTGCCCATGCTGATCACGTCCACGGTCCGCTCCAGATCGGAGCCGGGAACGGGGGTGCGCGCTGCCGGAGCGGGCCGGTTCCATGTTGTGTCGGTCACATTTTTAGATTATGCGAAGAACTGCGTTTCTTGCCAGAGCAAACCTCTGGATAGGGGGTTGTTCTTGCCGCAGAGTGGGTAACACAGCAGGAATTCACCGGTCGAAACGGCCGGCGAGGCAGGAAAAAACTTCCAAGGAGACGTTCCAATGACCCAGGACCAGAACACCGCCCGCACCGCCGAGCAGCTCACTTCCGAATGGGCTTCGGATCCACGCTGGGCCGGCATCACGCGCGATTACACGGCCGACGACGTCGTTCGCCTCCGCGGGCGCGTTTCCGAAGAGCACACCCTGGCCCGCCGCGGCGCCGAAAAGCTGTGGGACCAGGTGCGCAACGCCGGCGACACCGGCTACACCAACGCCCTCGGCGCCCTCACCGGCAACCAGGCCGTGCAGCAGGTCAAGGCCGGACTGAAGGCCATCTACCTCTCCGGCTGGCAGGTCGCCGCCGACGCCAACAACTCCGGCCACACCTACCCGGACCAGTCCCTGTACCCGGCCAACTCGGTCCCCACCGTGGTCCGCCGCATCAACAACGCCCTGCTGCGCGCCGACCAGATCGAGTTCGCCGAAGGCATCTCCACCGTCGAGGACTACCTGGTGCCGATCGTCGCCGACGCGGAGGCAGGCTTCGGCGGCCCGCTGAACGCCTACGAGCTGATGAAGTCCATGATCCAGGCCGGCGCGGCCGGCGTTCACTGGGAGGACCAGCTGGCCTCGGAGAAGAAGTGCGGCCACCTGGGCGGGAAGGTGCTGATCCCCACCGCCCAGCACATCCGCACCCTGAACGCTGCACGCCTGGCAGCCGACGTCGCCGGCACGCCCACCGTGGTCATTGCCCGCACCGACGCCGAGGCCGCCACGCTGATCACCTCCGACGTCGACGAGCGCGATGCCGAGTTCATTGTCCGGGAAGACGGCAAGCCGGTACGCACCGCCGAAGGCTTCTACAAGGTCCACAACGGCATCGAACCCTGCATCGCCCGGGCCAAGGCCTACGCCCCCTACTCCGACCTGATCTGGATGGAGACCGGCACCCCGGACCTGGAGCTGGCGCGGAAATTCTCCGAGGCGGTGCGCTCGGAGTTCCCGGACCAGATGCTCGCCTACAACTGCTCGCCGTCGTTCAACTGGAAAAAGCATCTGGACGACGACACCATCGCCAAGTTCCAGCGTGAACTCGGCGCCATGGGCTTCAAGTTCCAGTTCATCACCCTGGCCGGCTTCCACGCCCTGAACTACTCGATGTTCGACCTGGCCCACGGCTACGCCCGCAACGGCATGAGCGCCTACGTGGAACTGCAGGAAAAGGAATTCGCCTCCGAATCCCGCGGCTACACCGCCACGAAGCACCAGCGCGAGGTCGGCACCGGCTACTTCGATGCCATCGCCACGGCACTGAACCCGAACGGCAGCACCCTGGCCCTGGCCGGGTCCACTGAGTCCGCTCAGTTCCACTAACCCGGACTCGCCACATTCCCCCCTCCCCCTCCCCTCACCCACCCGCGAGATGGCAGAAACTGCACGTACCAGCCCTGAAAAGAGCAGTTTCTGCCATCTCGGCGGTCCCTCCGCACCATCCCCCAGTCTTGAAAGATCCCGAAGGAGAACGCCATGAATGACCCGATCACCCTGAACGGAATATCCCTCACTGCCCCCGTTGTGCGGCGGCAGGAGGAAATCCTCACTCCGCAGGCATTGGATTTCGTCAAGGCGCTGCACCGGGCCACGACCAGCCGCCGGCAGGAACTGCTCCAGCAGCGCCAGACCCGGCGGCAGCAGATCTCCAACGGGGCAGACCCGACCTTCCTCGCCGAAACCCGGCACATCCGCGACGACGATTCCTGGCGGGTGGCGCCCACGGCCCCCGGCCTGGAAGACCGCCGGGTGGAAATCACCGGGCCGGTGGACCGGAAAATGACCATCAACGCGCTGAACTCCGGGGCCAGGGTCTGGCTGGCCGACATGGAGGACTCCTCCACGCCGTCGTGGGCCAACGTCATCAACGGCCAGCTGAACCTGCGCGACGCACTGGACCGCAGGATCGACTTCACCTCGCCCGAGGGCAAGGACTACAAGCTGCAGGGCGCCACGCTGTCCGACCTGCCGACCATCGTGGTGCGGCCCCGCGGCTGGCACCTGCCGGAAAAGCACATGCTGGTGGACAACACCCCGATTGCCGGCGGCATCGTGGACTTCGGCCTGTACTTCTTCCACAACGCCCAGCGCCTGATCTCGCAGGGCCGCGGCCCGTACTTCTACCTGCCGAAGATCGAGAACCACCTCGAGGCACGGCTGTGGAACGACATATTCGTCCTGGCGCAGGATCTGCTCGGCATTCCGCAGGGCACCATCCGGGCCACGGTGCTGATCGAGACCATCACCGCAGCCTTCGAAATGGAGGAAATCCTCTACGAACTGCGGGACCACGCCGCCGGCCTCAACGCTGGCCGCTGGGACTACATCTTCTCGGTGATCAAGAACTTCCGCACCCGCGGACCCCGGTTCGTGCTGCCGGACCGGAACCAGGTAACCATGACCGCCCCGTTCATGCGGTCCTACACCGAGCAGCTGGTGCGGGCCTGCCACCGCCGCGGCGCGCACGCCATCGGCGGGATGGCCGCGTTCATCCCCAACCGGAAGGACGCCGCCGCCAACGACGTCGCCATGGAGCGGGTCCGCGCCGACAAGACACGGGAAGCGCACGACGGCTTTGACGGTTCCTGGGTGGCCCATCCGGACCTGGTTCCGGTGGCCATGGAGGTGTTCGACGGCGTACTTGGCGAGCGCCCCAACCAGCTCGGGCGCAGCCGGGAGGACGTGGTTCCCAACGCGAAGGCCCTGCTGGACATCGCTTCCACCCCCGGCATCATCACGGAGGCCGGCATCCGCAGCAACATCGAGGTGGGCATCCGCTACATCGAATCGTGGCTGCGCGGCAACGGCGCGGCGGCGATCAACAACCTGATGGAGGATGCCGCCACCGCGGAGATCTCCCGTTCCCAGATCTGGCAGTGGATCCACGCCTCGGCGGTCACCGACGAGGGCGAGATCATCACCCACGACTGGGTGGAGCACCTGGTGGACGAGGAGTTCACCGCCCTGCAGCGCTTCGACGGCGACCGCTTCAACGACGCCCGTGAGCTGTTCGAGGAGGTGGCGTGCGGGGAGCACTTCCCCACCTTCCTGACCGTGCCGGCCTACGCCCGCTTCCTGCACGAGTCGCAGGAGCTCGCAACCGTCTAGCCAAACCCTCCCCGGAAGCGAGATTCAGGGCCCGGCGCCGGCAACGGCGTCGGGCCCTGCTGCAAATGGGCAACACGCCACCGGCGTAACATGGATAGGCCGCTTGTTTGGCTTGCCTCTCCAATTCCAAGGTGTGTTTACTCAGATGTCCTCCTTTACCCAGGCCTTGGCCCGTGGGCTGAATGTCCGGCATATCCGGTTCATGGCGCTCGGCTCCGCGATCGGCACCGGCCTCTTCTACGGCTCCGCCTCGGCGATTCAGTCTGCCGGCCCGGCCGTCCTGCTGGCGTACATGATCGGCGGAGCCGCTGTGTTCCTGGTCATGCGGGCGCTCGGCGAAATGGCCGTGCGGCACCCGGTGTCCGGATCCTTCGGGCAGTATGCCAGCCGCTACCTCGGCCCCTTCGCCGGATTCATCACCGGTTGGACGTTCGCCTTCGAAATGGCCATCGTTGCCATTGCCGACGTCACCGCCCTGGGCATTTACATGGGGTTCTGGTTCGCCGACGTGCCGCGCTGGATCTGGATCCTCGCCGCCGTCCTGCTGATCTCGGCCCTGAACCTGATGAAGGTGAAGGTCTTCGGGGAAACCGAGTTCTGGCTGTCCATCGTCAAGGTGGCGGCCATCATCGCCATGATCGTGGGCGGCGCCGCCATTGTGGTGTTCGGCTTCGGCCTGCCCGACACGGCGAACCCCGGACTGGAGACCATGCTGGGCTCCGGCGGCTTCTTCGCCAACGGCTTCTGGGGCCTGCTGGCGTCCTTCTCCATCGTGATGTTTGCCTTCGGCGGCATTGAAACCGTGGGCATCACCGCCGGCGAGGCGGACAACCCGAAAAAGGCCATTCCGGCGGCCGTCAACACCGTTCCGGTGCGCATCCTGCTCTTCTACGTCTGCGCCCTCGGCGTGCTGATGATGATCTTCCCGTGGCAGGACATCGACGGCGCAACCAGCCCGTTTGTGCAGATTTTCGATTCCCTCGGCATCCCCGCGGCGGCCCACATCCTCAACGCCGTGGTGATCACCGCCGCCCTGTCCGCGATCAACTCCGACATCTTCGGAGCCGGCCGCATGCTGTACGGGCTGGCGCAGCAGGGCCAGGCACCGGCGTCGTTCGCGAAAATCTCCCGCAACGGCGTGCCCTGGATGACCGTTGCCACCATGGCGGGGGTGCTGCTGGTCGGCGTCGTCCTGAACGCCCTGCTGCCCGAGAACCTGTTCAAGATCATCGCGTCGATCGCCACCTTCGCCACCGTGTGGGTGTGGCTGATGATCCTGCTGTCGCACATCGCCATGAAGCGCGAAATCAAGCGCCGCGGGCTGCCGGCCTCCGAGTTTGGGGTGCCGTTCTGGCCGTTCGCGTCCTATGCGGCGCTGGCCTTCATGGTGTTCATCGTGGTGCTGCTGGGCATCATGCCGGACACCCGGGTGGCCCTGGTGGTGGGCATGATCTGGATCGGCCTGCTCTTCGTGGCGTACCGGATCTGGGTGCGCGGCAACGGACGCGTCCGGGCCGAACTGGACGACGAGACGGGCGTGCCCTGGCCGACCGCCGGCGAGGACCCGTCCGCTGCGGCCCGTCCCGCGCAGGCCTCCGGGAATGCCCCGCAGCGCTTCTAGGTTGCACCCGGCATGAAGGTTGAAATCTGGTCTGACATCGCCTGCCCCTGGTGCTACATCGGAAAGCGCCGCTTCGAAGCCGCGCTGGCCGGTTTTGAGCACCGCGACGACGTGGAGGTCTCCTGGCGCAGCTACCAGCTTGATCCTTCCCTCCCCGAGCGCTACGACGGCACCGAGGTGCAGTACCTGAGCGAACGCAAGGGGATCGACCCGGCGCAGTTGGCCGGGATGCTGGAGCAGGTGACCGAGCAGGCGGCCGGCGTTGGGCTGAACTACGACTTCGGGAAGCTCGTGGTCGCCAACAGCTTCCGGGCGCACCGGCTGATTCATCTGGCCCGGGCCGAGGCGGGGAGCGCTGCGGCCGACGCCGCCAAGGAGGCCCTGCTGTCGGCCCACTTTGAGCAGGGGCTGGATACCGGCAGCGCCGACGTGCTGGCGGAAATTGGCAGCAGGGTGGGACTGGATCCCGAGCGGGTGCGGGCAGTGCTGGCCACCGATGAGTACACGGACGCCGTGCACCGGGACTTCGCCGAAGCGCGGTCCCTGGGCATCAGCGGCGTGCCGTTCTTCGTGATCGACCGCAAATACGGCATTTCCGGAGCCCAGCCCGCGGAACTGTTCGCCCAGGCACTGGACACCGCATGGGCGGAAGCGCAACCGCTCCGGATGGTCACCCCGGCGGCAGCGTCGGCGGACGGACCGGCCTGCGGCCCCGAGGGCTGCTAACCCCGCCGGCTGCTAACTCAGCAGCAGCCAGCCCAGCTGGCACAGCCGGCAGCAGTTTCAGCCGGCCGGCGGAGACGGCGTTTCCGACTGCCACGGGCAGCTCATCGGCCCGGTAGCGGCGGTTGACACCTTGTCAACCGGCACCAGTGCCGTGTATCCGGAGCCGAGCACAACATCCACGGAGTCATCCGCCCGGGCGTCCTGCACGTACTGGGTTCCCGGGATCTGCTGCTGGAGGGTGAAGGCTGCCGCTTCTCCGCTGGGGCCGGACGTGATGATGGCGGTCATGCCTTCGCGGTTCACCGTGCTGTTGCCGACGGTTCCGCGCTGGAATCCGCGTTCGGCGAGCGCATCGGAAACCTGCGTTGCCAGCCCCTGCGTCGGCGTCGTATTGAAGACGTTGACGGTCACCGTGTCCGGCGGCTGGTAGGTGAACGGGCCGGCGGGGCACTCGGTGGAGGCTGTCGGCGCCGAGCTGGGCGTCGACAGGACAATCCAGCCCCTCAGGACGGCCACGCCAAACAGCACCCCGAGCAGGAGGAGAAACACCAGGAATCCGATGACGATCCGGTGCCGCAGGCGCCGGCGGCGGGCGATCCGGGCCCGTGCCGCCTCGTCGGCCTCGGGATCGAAGACCGCTCCGAGATCGTCTTCAGTGACAATCCGGTGGCCGTGCCATTCGGTGGGATCACTTTTCGCGGTCCGGTTCCGGTGGCGTACCGCCGGAGGCTGGTCAGTCATCAATCACCAGGACGCGTGCATGAAGGATGGTTCGCTGGTGCAGGGCCGTCCGAACGGCCCGGTGCAGTCCGTCTTCCAGGTACATGGTGTCCCTCCATTGCACGACATGCGGGAAAAGATCTCCGAAGAAGGTGGAGTCCTCGGCCAGCAGTGCGCCAAGATCGAGGGTGCTTTTGGTGGTCACCAACTCGTCGAGCCGCACCTGCCGGGGAGGTACCGCTGCCCAATCCTTGGGTGTTACGTATCCATGGTCAGGGTAGGGGCGTCCGTCGCCAACAGCTTTGAAGATCACTTATACAGACTAAAGAAGATCCGCACCCTTTGAAACAGCGGGCCTCGGCGGGGCGTCCGCTTTCCGTTACATTACGGCCACGGCCACAGCGCCGCCGCAGCGGCGTCCCGGACACCCGCATGGCCCTCCGACCTGTGCAAATGCGCTGCCGGTCGGGCGGCAGGCGGTTTTCGGGCAGGCCGCGTTCAGTGGAATACTGGCCCTGTGACTTCTCCCCGCTTTGGCCTGCTGCTCGACGTCGACGGCCCGGTGGCCAGCCCGGTTTCCCGCTCGGTGCCTCCGGGCATCATTGCGCACCTCGTGCAGCTGGCATCGGCAGGCTGGCCCGTCATCTTCAACACCGGCCGGTCCGATGACTTCATCCGCAAGCAGGTGATGGAACCAATGATCGCCGCCGGGCTGTCCGCGGAGACCACCCTGCACGCCGTCTGCGAAAAGGGTGCCGTCTGGTTCTCCTTCACCGGCGCCGGACCCGGTGAGCCCCGGGTGGATTCCGCCCTCGCCCTCCCCCAGGCCTACGCCGACGCCGTCCGGGAGCTGGTTGCTTCCAAGTACCGCGGCCACATGTTCTACGACGAAACCAAGCGCGCCATGGTGTCCGTTGAACAGCACGTGGAGGTCGCCAACGCCGAATATCTCCGGGAGCAGCAGGACTTCGACGCCGATGCCCTGGCTCTGATGCGGAAGTCCGACCTGGGCGTGTGCCGGCTGGATCACCACGCACCGGACAGCGACGACTCGATCGACTACCGGATTGATCCCACCATCATTTCCACCGACATCGAAGCCCTGGGCGTCGGCAAGGACCTCGGTGCCCGGCGTGCCCTGTCCCTGCTGCAGGACGCCGGAACCGAGGTTCCGCACATCTGGCGCACCGTCGGGGATTCCCGGACGGATTACGCCATGGCGGATGAGCTGCATGCTCTGGGGTACGACGTCGCGCACGTTGACGTCCGCCCGGCGGACGGTGTTCCGTCCAAGCCCTATCCGGTGCTGACCGCCGGGGACCGCATCCACGAAGATGCCGGCGGAGCCTATTTCGCGCGCTGGGCCGCCATGGCCGCCGGCGAGGCAGTGAACGACGACGGCGTGAGCTAGCTCGGCGGCTGGCGAAGCAGTTGCCGGCTTGCCCGGCGCACGGCCGCGGTCAGCCGGACCAGGCGCTCGGACTGAAGGGTCCAGGACTGCCAGTACAACTCGACGTCGTGGTGCGCGTGGGCATCGAGCAGCACCAGCCGCCCGTCGTCGAAGTCGGATCCGACCTGGAGCTCCGGGACCATTCCCCAGCCCAGCCCGGCCCGCACGGCAGCCATGAAGGCCTCAGAGGAGGGGACCGTGTGCATCGGCGGAAAGCCGGCCACACCGTGGGATGCAAGGAAGCTGCGCTGCAAATTGTCCTTCGAGTTGAACTGCAGCACCGGCATGGCACTCCAGTCCGGGCCGGCGCCCCCGGCAAACCGGTCCCGCAGCCCGGGGGCGGCGGCGGGGACGTAACGCATGGCTCCGAGCCGCACGGCCCGGCACCCGCTCACCGGCACCGGGTCCGCGGTCACCGCTCCCAGCACATCGCCCTGCCGCAGCAGCCGGCTGCTGTGATCCTGGTCCTCCACATGCAGGTCGAGGGTGGTATCCGCCCAGCCCGCCGCATCCGCGAGCACCGGCAGGAACCAGGTGGCCAGCGAATCGGCGTTCACGGCCACGGGCGTGGCGGTCGGCCCCGCGGACCCCGCACCCAGGGCTTCCCGGGCCTCGGACTCCAGCAGCTGCACCTGCCGGGCCAGCCGCAGCAGCGCCGACCCGGCGTCGGTGGGTGTGCAGGGCGCGGCGCGGCGCACCACAACCTGTCCCACTGACTTCTCCAGCGCCTTGATGCGTTGGCTCACGGCGGACGGACTGATGTGCAGCCGGTCCGCGGCCGCCTCGAAGGTGCCCTCGTCGATGACGGCGGCCAAGGCCCGCAGATGATCAAAGTTCATGAAGAAAATCTAATGCATGCGCACAATCTTTCGTTTGCCTGCATCAGGGCCGGGAACTAGCGTCGAAGCCATGTGGAGCATTTGGGGTACCGGACTGCTGACCGGACTGGGACTGATCGTGGCCATCGGGGCGCAGAACGCGTTTGTCCTGCGGCAGGGCATCCGCCGCGAACACGTCGCCGCGGTGGTGGTGTTATGCGCGGCGAGTGACGCCGTCCTGATCCTGGCCGGTACCGCGGGTATCGGCACCCTAGTTGACCGCTTCCCGCAGGTTCTCGATATCCTGCGCTGGGGCGGCGCGGTGTACCTGGCCTGGTTCGCAGTCAGGTCCTTCATGTCCGCGCTGAAACCTTCCGTGCTGACCGGGCAGGCTCCGCGTTCCCGCGGATCGGTCATCAGCACCACGCTGGCACTGACCTTCCTTAACCCGCACGTCTACCTGGACACCGTGGTCCTGCTGGGCAGCCTGGCCAACCAGTACGGTGAGGCGGCACGCTGGATTTTCGCTGCCGGGGCCGTTCTCGGCAGCATCCTCTGGTTCTCCGGTCTCGGCTACGGAGCCCGCGCCCTGTCCGGAGCCCTGAGCCGGCCGCGCACCTGGCAGGTGCTGGACCTGCTGATCGGAGTCGTGATGCTGGCGCTGGCGGTAAAACTGGTCCTGGGCTGACGCGCCGGCAAGCGTGAACCCCCGCGCCGCGAAGCTTCTGTCGCGCCGTAAAACCTCTGTACAGGCCCGCCTGTTCGCCCCTACACTGGCCCGGACCCGTTTGACCCGCCGCCAGGCCACTGCCGACAGGACACCGCCACCCTCATGAGCCTCGCCACCAAATTCCTTGCCGGAGTACTCCTTGCCAACGCAGTGCCGCACGGGGTCAGCGCCGTTCAGGGCACTCCGTTTCCCACCCCGTTTGCCAATCCGCCGGGCGTCGGTCTGTCCAGCCCCCTCGCGAACGCGGCGTGGAGCGCCCTGAACGCTGCCGGCGGCGCCGCCCTGCTGGGCCGGCCGGCGGCAGGCTACCGAGAACGTGCCTCGGTGGTGTCCGGCGCCCTCGCCATGAGCTTCTTCCTTGCCTACTACTTCGGGAAGGATCCGGCCAAAGCCTAGGCCGCCGCCGCCGGCCGCTGCACGATCCGCCTGTGGTCGGCGGCTTACGCCTGCAGCGCCGGAACGTGCGTTGCGGTGGCCCAGCGCAGCAGTGAATACAGCAGCTGCGAGGCTCCGGGCATGAAACCCGAGCCGTGGTGATAGATCGGGTCCATGGTGGTCACCAGCAGGCGGGCCGGCTGGGTCACCTCATCAACATAGAGCAGGGCCCCTGAATCGGTGCCGTTCTCTTCCATGACCACCAGTGAGCGCGCGCCCTCCGGCGGATGCAGCAGGCCGTGGTGGTGCCAGGAGACCGCACGCTCCGTGAGGTACTGCCACATCGGATCCGCGGGCAGCCGCAGCCGGGTGCCGTTGTCCTCCCCGGTGCGCCAGGTCCAGAACACGGTGGGCCGGAAGGTGTAGCCCACGTTCGGCAGCCACCGCTCCACCTTGTTTTCGCCGAGGATGATGACCGTCTTGCCGGAATCCTGCAACGCTTCGCGGATGGCCGGGGCGAAGCGGGCCAGCTGCCCCTGATGCAGCCGGTCCCCCACCAGGACCACGTCCAGGTCAGCGAGCGCCGCCGGATCAGCGTCGGGAAGGTAGACGGACTCGAGCCGGTAGGGCTGCAGCGCCGGATCGGCCAGCGCCCGCAGCGCCGGGTAGGTGCCGCAGTGCAGCACCCCGATGCGCGGAGTGCTGCCGGCGGCCGCAATGCTGGTGTCGACGATCATTCGCGGGCTCCTTCGATGCTGCCGGGCGGGGTGCTGTCGGATTTCGAGGCGCCGTCCAGCCAGGCGACCAGGTTCGGGCCCAGCTGCCGGGTGGAATACCGGTCGTCGCCGAAGCTCTCCAGATCGTTGCCGCCGTGGACCAGCACTTCCCCGGCGCCCAGCCGGTAGCTGTAGTCCAGGGGCAGGCGGTACTGGCCGATGCCGGTGACGGTGCGGGCGCCGTCGGGCAGGTCCAGGTGGTAGCCGCGCCCGTAGAAGCCGGCGACACCGATTTCCTGCAACCGCTCGTAGCTGTGCGTGCCCGGCACTCCCGTGCGGTAGTGCAGGTCTCGGTAGTCCACACCCTCCCAGACCGGATGCGGTGTCACGGGATGCGGCTGCACATCCCGGGGACCGCGGAACTCCAGCTTGCGCCAGGGTGCCAGTCCGTCGATGAACGGCCGAACGACCTGCCCGTTAACCAGCACCCGGCCGCCGTTGCGGACAAACCCGGTGAGCGCGGCCCGGTGCTTGATCAGCAGCAGGTGGTCGACCCCGCCGCCGATGATGAGGCCGTCGGCGGCGAGGATCCGCGCCCGGGCGGCGTCGTCGTCGAGGTCGTAGGCGTCCACGTCCTCCGGCGCACCGCGCCAGGAAGGATCGCGCTGGCCGCGCATCGGCGTATCGCCGATCAGTCGGAAAATCACAAAGGGTCCTTTCGAAATGGCAGTGCGTTGCCGGTTCTGGGCGGCACGGGGCAGTCCTCGCGGCAGGAGGGTCCGAAGTCCGGCACCGCAATGACGCGGTCTCCGGATACCGTGCCCACCGTGGGGGTGCAGATGGGAAGCCCGTAGACAGCGGACAGGGCGGACCCGGTCAGCAGTTCCTCGGTGGGACCCCACCGGGTGTCGTCGCTGCCGACGAAAAGCAGCGCGTTGCGGGAGACGTGCAGGGCATGGTCGGGGTGGTGGGTGGTCATGATGACGCCCATCCCGTCGGCGGCGAGGCCGGACAGCACGGTCAGCACCCGGGACTGGTTGTGCAGGTCCAAAGCCGAGGCCGGCTCATCCAGGATCAGCAGCTCGGAGCCGGAGGCCAGCGCCCGGGCAATAAGCACCAGCTGGCGCTGGCCCCCGGAGAGCTCGGCATAACTGCGGTTGGCCCAGGCGGCCACGCCCACCCGCTCCATGGCGGCGTCCGCGGCGTCGTGATCCTCCCGGCGCGGTGTCTGGTAGGCGCGCAGGTGCCGGCTGCGGCCCATGAGCACCATCTCGGCAACGGTGAAGGACGTGCCGCCGGCCCCGTGGTCCTGCGGGACGTAGCCAATGGTGGTGCCGCTGGTGAGCTGCCCCTCGCGGGCGGTGAGCAGTCCGGACAGGCATTTGAGCAGGGTGGTTTTGCCGCGGGCGTTGGGCCCGAGGATGGAGAGGATCTCGCCCCGTTCCAGGCTGAACGCCAGGTTCCGGAACAGCCAGGGCCGGAGCCGCGAGTAGCGGAAGCCCAGGCCGGTGGCCTGCATCAGCGGCTCGGGGGCGGTGGATGCGGCAGCGACGGTCATTGCACTGCGCCTCTCTTCTGGGAACGGGCCAGCAGCGCCACGAACACCGGGGCGCCGATGATGGCGGTGAGGATGCCCAGCGGCAGTTCGCTGCTGCTGAGCGAACGGCTGAGGGTATCGATGAGCATCAGGTAGGTGCCGCCGAGCAGCAGTGACGCCGGCAGCAGCACGCGGTGATCCGGGCCGACCCAGAGCCGGGCCAGGTGCGGAACCACCAGCCCCACCCAGCCGACGGCGCCGGCCACGGCCACGGTTCCCGCGGTCATCAGCGCGACGGCGCACAGCAGCACCACGCGGGACCGCTGCGGATTGACGCCCAGCGCCGCGGCGTCGTCGTCGCCCAGCGAGAGGACATTGAGGCGCCAGCGCATCGCCAGCACCACGGCTCCGCCGATCGCCACGGGAACGAGAGCGGTGAGGACCTTTGTGTAGCTGGCGGCGGCAATGGAACCGAGCAGCCAGTGCACGATCGAGGGCAGTTCGGAGTACGGGTCGGCGGTGTAGGTAATGAAGGAGACCAGTGCGTTGAAGAACGCCGCCACGACGATGCCGCCGAGGACGATCATCAGCATCGGCCCGCCGGCGCCGCCCATCCGTCCGAGCGCCAGCACGACGGCGAGCGCGGCCAGCCCGAAGCCGAACGCGCCGCCCACCATCCAGCCGCCGGAGAGGCCGAGGGTCAGCACCAGCACGCCGCCGAAGGAGGCTCCCGCGGTGACGCCGATGATGTCCGGGCTGACCAGCGGGTTGCGGAACAGGGCCTGCAGACAGGCGCCGCCCAGCGACAGGGCGCCGCCCACCAGGAAGGCCAGCAGGACGCGCGGCAGGCGCACGTCAAGGACCACTGTGGCTTCCTGGTCGGTCCAGGTCCGGCGCAGGAGCCCCTCGCCGCCTCCGGCGCCGAAGAGTGCGGTGGCTTCGTTGGCCAGGATGCGCAGGATTTCATTCGGCGGAACCCAGTACCGGCCGGCGGCCATGGAGACCAGGGCCACCGCGAGGAGGATCAGGACGCACAGCAGCAGGGCCAGCCGGTGGCTGCGGGCCGCCGGCCGGGCCGCCGTCGTCACCGTCGTCGTCGTGCCGGTGTCCGCCTCAGGCACTGAACACGTCATAGCCGGCGCTTGCGCTGTTCAGGTCCAGCCGAAGGGCGGCGTCGATCTGGGCCTCGGAAATCTCGTAGCCGTAAAGGTAGGAGATCTTCTCGGCCATGGCCGCACGGAGGTTGTGCTGGGTGAGCTCGGGATGGAACAGTTCGGCTGCCCACTGCCACATCAGCGGCGACTCGGCACACGGCACTTCCCAGCGGTAGCCGCCCAGCGGAGCCTTGTAGACCCGGCGGTTGCGCACCGCGGACACGGAGGCCAGCGACTTGTCCGCGTACACCTCGGCCGGCGTGCGGGCATCAAAGCCGCCCAGCGTAATGACCTCGGGATCCCACTCGATGAGCTGCTCGGCGCTGACCACGTTCTCGGCGGAGATGTTGTCGGCGGCCATGTTCTGCCCGCCGGCCAGTTCCATCCAGTAGTGCATGTAGGCGGTCTTGTTCGACGCCGAATAGCCGTCGCCGGACTGGCCCAGATGGACCACGCGGACGGGAGCGGTGACGGAGGACAGTTCCCGCTGCAGCCGTTCGATCTCGGTGTGCATCCAGTCCACGATCTCCGTGCCGCGCTCCGGCTTGCCCAGGATCGCGGCAAACAGGCCCACCCAGGTTTCCAGGTATTCCTGCGTGCCGTAGAGCAGGCAGACGGTCTTGAAGCCGGCGGTTTCCAGCGGCTCCACCAGCCCGTCGCCCTGGTCCGCCCACTGGAACACGACGTCGGGATCCAGGGCGGTGAGCGTTTCAATGTTCGGGGTGAAGCTGGACGGCGAAACGGTGGTGGTGGTCTTCGACTCCGGATACATCTCCCCGAACAGGCCCTGCCGGTTGGCCTGGACTGTCGATTCGTTGATTCCCACGATGCGGCCATAACCGCCGTCCACGGCGGCAAGCATCGACGGCGAGGGAATGACCGTGGTGGCGATCCGCTGCACCGGGGCGTCAAAGGACACCTGCACGCCGCGCATGTCAGTCACGGTGAAGCCTTTTGACCCGGCGGCTCCACCGGCCGCGGCGACGGTTTCGCGGGAGGAGCAGGCGCCAAGAGCGAGGGCGAGGAAGCCGAGGCCGGCTCCGCCGAGAAGGCTGCGGCGGGTGGTTCCCCGCGGGGTGTGGGAGTCGGACAACGTCGTTCCTATCGCTCGGAAGGTAAGGCTTACCTAAAACTGACCTAGATCATCAGACCATATCCGTGCGATTAGCGCACAATTTCGTAACCTAATTGAAGTCATTAGGGCTGGGGCCATGACCGGAACCGTGGGCTAGCATCACGGCTATGACGGATCAGCCTCCCCCGGGCGTGCCGGCCCTCGCCGGCGACCGCCGCCGGAGCCTCAGCGCCCTGGCGGCCGCCCTGCCGGCCAGTGCGGCGGCCCTTGTGGCATATTCGGCTCTTGTCCCGGTCCGGGTCACCCTGAATACCGTGGCGCTGACCGCCTTCGTGTTCTGGATCGCCTATTCAGCCGTCTGGCTCATCCTGACCCACCGGGTTTTCGCCGCGGCGGACGCTGCCACGCTGCACTCCTGGCTGCGGGCGACCGCGACCCGTACGGGCCGGCTGCCGACCGTCAACGTGCAGGCGTCAATCCTGGCGACTGTCGCCGTCGCCCTGGACCTCCTCCTTCCCGGGCTGATCCGCGCAGATCGCCACGACGTTTTCCTCCTCTGACATCAACGTCCTGACCACCCGGGCCCGCAACGCCGTGACCGGCCAGGCCTACGTTGCCTTCGCCTACACCACGTTCATCCTTGCCCTGTTGATCGCGATTTTCTTCCCGTGATCCGGTACGACTGCAGGGCAGGGAGCAACAGCGCAGGTGTCGCCGCAAGACGCGGTGTTACGCGGACCGTGCTGCTTTGACCGATAAAGCCGCAGGTCAGGGGCGCCTACGATGGGCGGGACGTAATATTCGCTGCCCGGTTGACAGCAGACGGTGATAACTTCGCACCATGACTGCGATCCCCACATCGATTCCTGTTTTGGACCTGAGCACTGCCCGCAATGCCGACGGTTCCTTCAACGCCGAATTCATTGCCGCACTGCGTGACGCTACCCACCGGATCGGTTTCTTTCAGCTGGTCGGCTACGGCGCCGGCGAGGCAAAGGTGGACCAGCTGTTCGACGTCACCAAACGCTTTTTCGACCTGCCGCTGGAGACACGGCTGGAGCTGGACAACCGGAAGTCGCCGCACTTCCGCGGCTACACCCGGCTGGGCACCGAGCTGACCCAGGGACGCCCGGATGCCCGCGAGATGGTGGATTTCGGGCCGGAACGTGCCGCCGTGGAAAATTACCCGGCCGATCAGCCGTTCTGGCTGGTCCAGGGCCCCAATCTGTTCCCCGACGAGGTGCTGCCCGAGCTGCGGCAGACGTCGATGGAGTGGGCGGAACTGATGTCCGGGGTCGGCGCGGAGCTGCTCAGCGCCATCGCCGTCTCCCTTGAGCTGCCCGAGGACCACTTCGCCGAGCCGTTCGAGGGCACCCCGGCCTGGATGGCCAAGCTCGCGCACTATGTGGGCGGCGAGGTTCAGGAACCCGGCAGCCACGGCGTGGGCTCGCACGCCGATTACGGCTTCGTGACCCTGCTGCTGCAGGATTCCGTGGGCGGGCTGGAGGTCCGCCCGCACGAGTCCGACACCTGGATTCCGGTGGAGCCGATCCCCGGAGCGCTAGTGGTCAACCTCGGAGAAATGCTCGAAGTCGCCACCCAGGGCTACCTCTCCGCCACCATCCACCGTGTGCAGGCACCGGCTCCCGGCGTGGACCGCTACGCCGTTCCGTTTTTCTGGTCCCCGCGCCTGGACGCGGTCATTGATCCGGTGCAGCTGCCCGAGCATCTGGCGGCGCAGTCACGCGGCATCTCCGATGACCCGCAGAACCCGATGCTGGCGTCCTACGGCTCCAATGTCCTTAAGGGCTGGCTGCGGGCCCATCCCCAGGTGGCCAAGCTGCATCATCCGGAGCTGCTTTCCTGATCGGGGCGGTCAGGAAGGCTGCGGCCGCGCGTGGGTTAGCGTCCAGTCCAGGGCATAGTCGGCAACGTCTTCCCATCCCGGCTCGGCGCACGTCCAATGGGCGCGGCCTTCAAACTCGTGGTACTCCGTGAGGGCCGGGGACTTGGCCCAGTGCTTGGCGTTGGACCTGTTGACCGAAGGGGGCATGATGTGGTCTTCGCTGCCCCCGATGAACAGCAGCGGCGCCCTGTCGACGGAGTAATCCACCCACGTCTCCTGGTGCCCGGGCTGGAAATTGGCAAGGAGTCCGTAGGCCCAGACCCAGTGCCCCGGAGCAGCGATGGCGTACCGTTCGTAGGCGGCGTCGGATTCCTCCCGGCTGAGGGTGTTCGTGAAGGCGTAGTGCCATTCCTCCGGGGTGAACCCGACGGCCTTGTGGAAGGTGGCGGGGTTCTTCAGGGCCGGGAAGAGGGAGCGGGCCTGGGACAGCGGGGTGACCCGGACGCCCTCGGTCGGGGCCGCGTTGATGGCCGCACCGGCGGCGCCCAGGCCGCGGGCCAGCAGGAGTTGCGTCAGAAGCCCGCCGAAGGAGTGGCCCATGATGATGGGCGGCTTGGGCAGCGACTCGACAATGCCCGCGAGGTGGTCCACCGTTTCCGGGACGGTGAGGTCCGCGATGACGTCGGGGTTGTTCCGCAGCGCCTCGACCTCGATTTCGAATCCCGGATAGGCGGGCGTGAGAACGGTGAAGCCCTGCGCCTCATAGTGGGCTTTCCACCCCTCCCAGCTGCGCGGTGTGACCCAGAGTCCGTGGACCAGCACGATAGTGTCCGGCGCGTTGCCGTCCGGGACGTTGCTATCCGGGGCATGATCCGGGGCATTGGAACTGTTCATGAGGGTGTTCCTCCCTTACGGCTTTTGCCGACCAGAGCGAGAGAAATGGAAGGCCTCAAAGGTCTCCGATGGTGGCCCTGCCAACATCCGCTGGCCGGGCAGGACAAGTGCGCTGACGACGGATTGAGCAAGTCGTGCCAACCAGCATCACGGCACCAGTCATGGCCCACAACACGAGGCGCAAAAGCGGCTGGCGGAGATGGCAAACCGCCGGCTGCGTAGTCGCCCCGGGACGCCAGGTAACCCTCCCGCGACGGGCCGGACCTGCTCGCTTAGCGCTCGAAGACCGTCGGCGGCTCATTGTGGTGGTCGTCGAATCTCAAATTTCCTGCCTTCGGTCGCCGGCGGGTATTTTTCCGCGTTGATTTTCTTGAATCTGCGCAGGAGGAAGACAACCGCTAAAACAAATACGGTCGTTGCGGCGATGGCGATAAGAAGCGGCATTCCTGGTTCCATGACGATCCTCTCATCGATAAGTCAACGGCATCCGATGATATGCGCGAATTGGGGCGATGCGCTGCAGTGTGGCGCTTGTCCGGGACGTTGGGGCAGACTGGTCGCGTGAGCGGAATCCCCTGGGTGCTTCATGTCGATCTCGACCAGTTCATCGCGGCGGTCGAAGTGCTCCGGCGCCCGGAGCTGGCGGGCAAGCCGATCATTGTCGGCGGCAGGGGCGACCCCACGGAGCGGGCCGTGGTGTCCACCGCTTCCTACGAAGCCCGGGCGTTCGGCGTGGGTTCCGGCATGCCCCTGCGCATCGCCGCCCGGAAAGTACCCGACGCCGTGATCCTTCCCGTCGATGCCGAGGAATACCTCGCAGCGTCTGAAACGGTGATGGCAACCCTGCAAAGCCAGCCCGGCGCCGTCGTACAGGTGTTGGGGTGGGATGAAGCCTTTGTCGGCACCGAGACGGAGGATCCGGAAGCCTATGCCCGGCAGCTGCAGGCCGCCGTGTTCGAGCAGACGCGGCTGCACTGCAGCGTGGGCATCGGCGACACTCTGGTCCGGGCCAAAAACGCCACCGATTTCGGCAAGCCGGCCGGCATTTTCCGCCTCACCGCCGGAAACTGGCTCGACGTCATGGGCGAGCGGCCCACCAGGGATCTGTGGGGCGTCGGAGCCAAGGTGTCGGGCCGGCTGGCCAAGCTCGGCATCACCACCGTCGCCGAACTGGCGGCGTCCGATCCCTCGAATCTGGTCCCGGAGTTCGGCCCGAAAATGGGGCCTTGGTACGCGGAGCTCGGGCGCGGGGACGGCGCCAGCGTTGTGGACGACACTCCGTGGGTTGCCCGCGGGCACAGCCGCGAGACCACCTTTCAGCGCGACCTCACCGAGCCGGAGCAGGTGCACGACGCCGTGCGGGAACTGACGGCGCGCGTCCTGGAGGATGTCGTGGCTGAAGGACGGCCCGTGATCGGGCTGACCCTCAAGGTCCGGTACGCACCGTTCACGACGAAGACGCATGCGAGGAAGATTCCCGAGACCTTCGACCGGAACGAAATCCTCGCGCGGGCGCTGGACCTCGCGGGCGCGATCGAAGCCGGCCGCCCCATCCGGCTTCTGGGCCTGCGGGCCGAAATGGCGATGCCCGATGACGCCCGCAAGGGACACACGCCGACGCGCGGCGGTTGGTGACGGCTTACGCCGCACGATTCCTCAACGACGCTTATTAAGTGACGGGCCGGCATCCTCGTTTGAATCCGGCAAACAATTCATTACCGCCTAACGCAGGATCGTTAGGCGGCACGGTTAGACTGCAACCCAGCCGGAATTCAAGGAGCAAAAGATGTCTAACCCGCTTGACCTCAGCAATGCCCAGTACTCCGAGGTGGAAAGTCCCCTGGTATTGGAGCCCCCAAAGCCCGTGGTCGAGGTGACGGTCCATAATCCGGAGAAGGTCGGCGGCATGATCCTGGTGGATTCCGAAGCGCAGCAGAAACACGCTGAGACCGCCAAAAGATTCCTTGGCGACCTGCTGGCCACCCCGCTGCAGAGCCCGGAGTTCCAGACGAAGTTGGCGCAGCTGACCCGGTTGGGCGAGGACACGATGCAGCAGGCAAGCACCGCATCCAACCGCATGCTGACCAGGCCCGCGGCTGCTCTCGCGGCGACCGGCGCTGATCCTGCGTCCCGCACCGGCAACACGCTGGTGGAACTGCGGCAGATCGTGACGGAGCTGGATCCAAAGCGCCATGACCTGACCGGAACGAAGCGTCTCCTGAGGTTCCTCCCCGGAGGCAGCGCCATCCAGCGGTATTTCCTGAAGTATGAGTCTGCGCAGGAACAGCTCAACGCCATCACCAAGGCACTCAAGGGTGGGCAGGACGACCTCCGGCAGGACAACGCTGCCATCCAGACGGAGCGTGACGCCCTGTGGGCGGCGATGGGTCAGCTTGCGAACTATGCCGTGCTCGCCAATCATCTGGGAAATGGGCTCGAGCAACGCATCATCGACCTTCGCAACCAGGGCAAAACGGATGATGCCGCCACTCTGGAGGCTGATGCCCTCTTCTACGTCCGCCAGCGCCACCAGGACCTGATGACCCAGATGGCGGTCTCCATTCAGGGTTACCTGGCTCTTGATGTGATCAAGAAGAACAACTCAGAGCTGATCAAGGGCGTGGATCGGGCGCTCGGCACCACCTTGGCGGCGTTGCGGGTCGCCGTGATCGTTGCGCAGGCGCTGGCACAGCAAAAGATTGTGCTGGCCCAGATCGATGCCCTCAATTCGACCACCGCGGACATGATCGTCTCGACTTCCGAACTGCTCCGTTCCCAGGGCGCTGCCATTCATCAGAACGCCGCCAGGAGCGCCATAGATCCCGCCAAGCTGCAACAGGCGTTCGACAACGTGTTCCAAGCCATGGATGAGGTTGACCGGTACAAGGCCGAAGCGGCCCAGTCGATGAAGCAGACGGTGCAGGTCCTTCAGGGGCAGATTAGCCGTGCCAAGCTACAGCTGGAGCGGAGCCATTCCTCTGACGCTGCCACCGCTCATCCCCCGAGAGGATAACGATGTCACGTCTCACCGTGGGCAATGTCTTCAAGGTCGCAGTTGCCCTCTTCTTTTTTCCTTTCCTCCCTCTCTTGGTGCTCATGATCGGGGTGCGCAGGAAGAACAGGAAGGTGATCCTCGAGGGGGCCTCCTACATCGCCATCTTCCTTGTTGGCATCTCGGCCGTGGGAGGCGACAGCGCGTTCGCCACCCTGTCGGCCTTTGCCGTCCTCGGGATCGTGCCCGTGTCAGCAATGCGGTCCTACATGCTTCGTGACTTGTGGCTGCATCGGAGGGTTCGGGGGCAGCAGCCTGAGGTTATTACCCAGCCGCATCCGCCGAGGACGCCCGCCCAGCAGCCGACACCGGCAGCGGCATCGATCACTCCGCCAACGGCGGACCTGTCACCGGCGTTGGCGTGGGTAGCCTCGCTCGCCAAGCAGAACAAGAACCGGCTTCCCGCTGAGTCGTACGTCGCTGTCCTGGAAACCTGCCAGACACTGGACGCGGTGATCGACGCGGAAGCGCGGCAGCCGCTGGCCGATGCCGCGTTTGAGTACGAGCTGGCAGCCATAGTGCGTGAGTACCTGCCGGCCGTGCTTCAGGGCTACCTGGCCATCCCGCCCGGCATGCTGGACAACCGGCAGCCGAACGGAAGAACGCCCAACGAGGAATTGGTCGAGCAACTCCAGCTCCTCTCCGGACAAGCCGAGTCCCTGCACGCCAGCCGGCACCGCCATACTTCGGCGGAGCTGACCAGCACGGGCAACTTCCTGAGGGAACGGTTTGGGCACCATCAGCAAGGTGGCTTCGACTTCGGCGTCAAGTAAGCCCGCTTCCCGGGCGATCAGCGGCGCCGTCAGCCGGTGACGGGACATCCGGCAGCTCCGGGCTCGAAACCGTCGGCTGTTCGTTGACAGGATGCAGGGCGTTGGAGATCCTCGTGCTACCAGCTGCAGCACACGTGATCGAACCGAATCGGGTTCCCATGGATTACGACGAAAATGCAGAATTGAAACTGGATGTGGTGCGAATCTGGCGCCTTCGCCGGGATGGGGCGGTTGTTCACGTCGCCAGCCGCCAGCAACGCCTCATCGCCGCGCTCGCCATCCGCGGACCGTGTCTGCGGAGCTACCTCATTGGACTGCTCTGGCCCGAGTGCCCGGAGTCGAAGGCCTTGGAAAGCCTGAGGGTCAGCATCCACGTGGCGTCCCGGCAGGTGCCCGGCTTGATCGTCAATGACGGCCGGCTGCTGTCCATCAGCACCCGTGTTGAGATCGACCTTCACCGGGTTCAGGCGGCCATTCGTGCGCTGCACGACGACCAACAGGATGCCGATGCCTCAGTGTATTTGCGCGAATTGCGGGATGCGGAGCTCCTGCCGGGCTGGTACGAGGATTGGGTGGTCTCCGCACAGGTTCGACTGACGCAAGACCGTCTCAGTGCTTTCCTTTTGTTTGCGGAACGCTCGCTGGAGCGGGGCAATCCGCTACTCGCCGAAGCGGCCGCAGCAATGGCGGTGGAAATCGAACCCCTGCACGAAAACGCCGTGCGCCTGCTTCTCACCGCCCAGATGCAGCAGGGCAATCCTGCTGCGGCGCTTCGCGCCTACGAACGGTACCGGAAACAACTTGAATCCGATTTTGGCATTGGTCCGGCCGCATCCATCAAAGGGCTCATTACTGATTCGTTGACAGGCCACGGACTCAGGAGGACTGAGCATCTGCCCTCAAACGGCGCTCTCTGGCGGCAAGGCAGTCCAACCTCGCCAGTAACGCCCGCGTAACGGCCTGTGCGGAGTCTTTTCCTTACCGCGGATTTGCCCTCCACGAAGGAACCTACAATGAACTCTCCCGGCAATGACGGCCGGCTCCCCGTAATCTACGTCCGCGGGTTTGCCGGTACAGGTTCAGGCATTAACGATGCCGTAGATGACCCGTTCTACGGCTTCAGCCAGGGCTCCGTCCACGTCCGCGCTGACGGCAGCGGACACGCGAAGTTTCACCAGTTCGAATCCCCCATGCTGCGCTTGATCAGCGACCACAACTATGACGTTCCGGTCCACGGGGACCAGTGGACTTTCCTGAACAGCGCGGAGGCGGGAAGCCTAAACCCCGCTTCTGTGTGGATCCACCGCTTCTACGACGAGGCCGCCACCACTTTTGCTGACAACCCGGAGAACTTCAGCCTCGAGGAAGCTGCAGCGAGCCTGTTCACGCTGGTCAAACTGGTACGGGAGAAAACCGGGGCGCCCAAGGTGTTCCTGGTTGCACACTCCATGGGAGGACTCATCTGCCGCTGCATGCTGCAGCGCGTTATCCCGGAAAGCAGCGCCGACGACAGCGGCGGGATCGACCCCGCCGCAGGCACCGAATACGTAGCCCGGGTCTTTACCTACGCGACACCTCACGGCGGAATTAACTTCGCCTTGGGTTGGGGGCTGCTGGAACGCCTCCGCGATGCCACGGGCCTCCACGGGGCGGACATCTTCGGACCGGACCGGATGTATGACTACCTCACTCCGCACGCTCAAAGGGGCGAGCTGACACGGGAGGCGTTCAAGGGAACCGTCATGCCGGCCGGCGGATTCCCCGCCGAAAACCTGTTTTGCCTGGTTGGGTCGAACCCTGAGGACTACGACGTCGCAATGGGGCTGTCGTCAAAAGCCGTGGGCGCCCGCAGCGACGGCCTGGTGCAAATTGACAACGCCGCAGTCCAGAACGCACCGCTGGCAGTGGTGCACCGGAGCCACAGCGGACGTTACGGCATCGTCAATTCGGAAGAGGGATACCAAAATCTGCAGCGGTTTCTCTTCGGCGATCTCAAGGTTGAGGTGGGACTCGTCGGTTTCACCGTCGGCAGGGCAGACCCGCCGGAAGTCGAGTTCCAGCTGGATGTTGGTCTGGCCATCCGGGGCCTTCCGGTGCTGGTCCACGAACAAAGCGCAGCTCACTTCTGCCCCGTCCAGATCGAGCATTGGAAGGAAGGTGACCCGATTGACTCACCGGTTCCTCTGCTCACGACCTTCCTTGCTTCAAATGCGCCGCGGCCCCTGGTCGACGGCAGGAAAGTCCCAACGCTTCGCCATGCACTCAAACTGCGGCTGATGTCCATCTGGGAACGAGAGGGACATTTTTTCTTCACTGACCACTTGGAACAAACGGAAGACTGGCAAGACACCCTGCTCATAGACATTGAGCCGCCCTCCCCCGGCCAAGCCCTGCCCCGTGCGTGGGCCGCCTGGAACAGCTCCATTCCCTCCACACTCAGGGACTGGAATCCCGGGGAGGAGGATTTCCTGACGGACACCGACCCCACCACAGCCCGGTGGAAAGGCCATGTGGACGTACCTGAATTCTTCAAAGACCTGCTGGGTCACGGCGCGGGGATCGATCTCACGGTCACACCCAGGTCCGTTTACTAACCGGATGGACAACAGCAGGTCCACAGCTCCGCGGCCTAATCAGGTTCAGATCAGGTGATCGTCCTCAGGCAGTCTCGTCGGAAACGCGGATGAGGATCTTGCCGGTGGTGCCGTGCTCCACGGCGTCGTGCGCGGCTGCGGTCTCTTCAAGGGGGAACCAGGTGAGGGGAAGCCCGGCGGACTCCCCCACGGGCAGGGCGCCGTCCCGCAGAGCGGCAGTGATGTCTTCAGCGGCCGCACGGTGCGCCTCCGCTCCCACCGTGTAAACAAGCACGCCCTGCCAGCGGACGTTCTTCGCGAAGCTCGCGATGATCGGCACCGTGAAGTCGTCGCCGTTGTTGTTCGCGTAGTAGGCGATGCTGCCGTGATTGGCGATCACGGCGACGTCGAGTGCCGCGTTCTGCGCCGGAGCCACCTCGACGATCTGGTCGACGCCGTCCGGGGCGATCTCGCGGATGCGGTCGGCGAGCGCGTCGTCGGGATAGCGGACCACATGGTGCGCCCCGGCGGCGCGGGCGAGCTTCTCTTTCGCATCGCTGCTGACCGTCGCGATGACGGTGGCGCCCGCCCAGACGGCGAACTGGATGGCGGCGTGCCCGACGGCGCCCGCGCCGCCCTGAACGAGGACCATGCGTCCGACAAGTGCGTCGGGGGCAAGCCGGGACGGCCCGAACTCATGAACGGTCAGGGCGCGGTGCGCGGTCATCGCGGGAACGCCGAGGCTGGCGGCCACGTCAAAACCGATGCTTTCCGGAAGCGGCACCGCCCGGTCGGCGGGGAGAACCGCGAACTCCTGGGCGGTCCCGGTGGGGCGGCCGTGAGCCGCGAGGTACACCCAGACCCGGTCGCCCACCTGCGGGCCGGTGACGCCGTCACCCACCGCGTCGACCACTCCGGCACCGTCCTGGTTCGGCACCATCTCGGGAAAGGGCACGCGGCTGGCGCGCGCCTTCCAATCGGTGGGGTTCACGCCCGAGGCGACGATGCGGACCCGCACTTCGCCCGGACCGGGAGCAGCGGCCTCGCGGTCGACGAGATTGAGGACGGAGGAATCGCCAGCGGCGGAGTACACGATTGCTTTCATGAGGACTAGAAGAAGCAGGCTCCGCGTTCTATTCCCGAGGACGTGAACCGGATCACGGAGTTGGCGCACCCCGCCCGCACGTCACCGAGCTGCGCGCAGATCATCCCGTCCGGGATCAGCAACGTGATCTAGGCGGCCTGCGGGCGTCCCAGCACGGCCACCAGGAAGTCGGAGTCCGGAGCGAACGGGCGAAGGTCCCAGGTGGAGAATTTCTGCTGGCATTCCAGACCGGCGGCGGACGCGTCTTCCAGGAACTGTCCGAAGTCGTAGCCGCGGCCGGCGCCGAACCCCGTAACCAGACGGCCGCCGTCGGCCAGATGCTTCCGCAGCCGGGTCAGGACTTCCTGATGGGTTCCGGGAGCGACGAACGTCAGCACGTTGCCCGCGCAGACAATCGCGTCGAACGGCTCGGCAATGCCGGCCGCCGGCAGGTCCAGCTCAGCGAGGTCCGCCACCAGCCAGGGCACGTCGGGAAAGTCCTGCTGGGCGGCGTCGATGAGTTCGGGATCAATGTCGACGCCGACGACGTCGTGCCCGCGGGCAGCCAGCTCGCCGCCCACCCGGCCCGGGCCGCAGCCGGCGTCGAGGATCCGGGCGCCGCGGGGAACCAGCGCGTCGATCAGCCGGGCCTCGCCGTGCAGGTCAGCGCCCTGCTCCCGCATTTGCTGAAACCGGGCGATATACCAGGCGGAGTGGCCGGGGGAGGAACGTTTTTTGGCTTCCCAGAGGGTTTCTTTGCGCATTCCTCCAGCGTACTTCGGTGCCGGGGATCGGCTCGAGCCGCCGTTCACCGCTAGTTCGACTCGCGCAGCCGCTTCACCTCGCGGGCCACCTTGTCCTCCCGTATCCGGAAGGGGAACTTGCGGTAAAGCGCCAGCCCCCACACGATGGCCGCCGCACCCAATCCCAGAATTGGCCAGACGGGCCAGAAATAGCCGTCCGGCGTCGTCGCCCACCAGATAAACAGCATTCCCGCCATGGCTAACGCCCACACCACAAGTACGGCCTTGTAGACGGTGCGGGCAATGACAATGGCGCGGGCGCGCTGTTCGATGTCGGAATCTTGATCCATCACGTTCTCCTGTGCTTGAGAAGCGTTACAAAGGCCACATCATGCACCAGCAGACGCGCTTCTGCCGCCGTAATTCGCCATTAATATTCCTCGTACCGCAAGGCTTCCGGCACCGGCCTACTTGCTTGGTGTGCGGACACCAACTCCCTGCCGTCCAACGCCCCCTGCCGCGAAAAAAGTCGGTGCAGGTGGGTCACAAAGCGTTGGGCGTGGCGCAGGATGGGGATATCAAACCGAGGCCGCCGGCGTGTGAGCCGCGGACCGCAGAGAGGAAGGCAGAGTTCCATGGCAGATCTGGGTGGCATGGCAGACAAGGCAAAGGACGCGGCAAAGGACAACCCGGAGAAGGTTGACCAAGCCAAAGACAAGGCAAAGGACGCCGTCGACGGGAACAAAGACGACGACCAGAAGTAGAAACCGGCAGAACCGAGCTGGGCCATCCCCGCGGGGATGGCCCAGCTTTTTAACGCCGGCGGCTCGATGCCCCGCGCTTTGACGCTGGCCTGTGGCCCGTGCCAAAGTCAATGCGTGAACCTGTCAGACAGCCGAATAGCGGGACACCGTGACCGCCGTCGAAACAGGAAATGCTGAAGAGGCCCGAAACTCGTACCCGAATCTGGGCTGCGCACCGGCGAGCAGCCACTGAACTCTTCAGCCCGCGGCCTCGCAAAGCTGAGCAAGTAAAGGACCACTCATGACACAGCAGCAGGCCCTCTCCGAGCGTGCGATTCCGGCGCGTTCCTCCGCCTCCGAGGCCAGCCTTCACCGCGAGGACGAGGGCTACCACAAGGGCCTCAAACCCCGGCAGGTCCAGATGATTGCGATCGGCGGCGCCATCGGCACCGGGCTCTTCATGGGTGCCGGCGGCCGGCTGGCCACGGCGGGCCCGGCGCTCGTCCTCAGTTACGCCGTCTGCGGTTTTTTTGCCTTCATGATTCTCCGGGCCCTCGGCGAACTGATCATGCACCGGCCCTCCTCCGGATCCTTCGTTTCCTATGCCCGCGAGTTCTTCGGCGAGAAGGCAGCCTTCGTCACAGGCTGGATGTACTGGCTGAACTGGGCCATGACCGCGATCGTCGACATCACCGCCGTCGCGCTGTACATGAACTTCTTCCGGAAGTACTGGCCGCCGATCGCTGACGTGCCGCAGTGGACCTGGGCCCTGGCCGCCCTCCTTCTGGTCCTGGGCCTGAACCTCATCAGCGTCAAGGTGTTCGGGGAGCTCGAGTTCTGGTTCGCGCTGATCAAGGTGGTGGCCCTGGTTACCTTCCTGATCGTGGGCATCTGCTTCGTCATCTTCGGCACCCCGGTGGACGGCCAGGAGGTCGGTTTCAGCCTCATCTCCGGCAACGGCGGCATGTTCCCCAACGGCTTGCTGCCCGCCGTCGTCGTCATGCAGGGCGTTGTCTTCGCCTACGCCTCGATCGAGCTCATCGGCACCGCCGCGGGCGAGACCGAGCATCCGGAAAAGATCATGCCCCGGGCCATCAACACCGTGATCGTGCGCATTGCCGTGTTCTACGTCGGCACGCTCGTCCTGCTCTCGCTGCTGCTGCCGTACAGCTCCTACAAGGCAGGCGAAAGCCCGTTCGTCACGTTCTTCGGCTCCATCGGGGTGGGCGGCGTGGACGCCATCATGAACCTGGTGGTCCTGACCGCCGCCCTGTCCTCGCTCAATGCCGGCCTGTATTCCACCGGCCGCACCATGCGCTCCATGTCATTGGCCGGCTCCGCGCCGAAGTTCGCCGGGCGGATGAACAAGGCGGGCGTCCCGTACGGCGGCATCGCGCTGACCGCGGCCGTTGCCCTGCTCGGCGTCGTCCTCAACGCCGTCGTTCCTGCCC
Source organism: Arthrobacter sp. zg.Y820 (assembly GCF_030125555.1). Classification (NCBI taxonomy): domain Bacteria; kingdom Bacillati; phylum Actinomycetota; class Actinomycetes; order Micrococcales; family Micrococcaceae; genus Arthrobacter; species Arthrobacter sp. zg.Y820. The sequence continues at coordinate 35,170 of NZ_JASKLX010000014.1, read as the reverse complement.
AGGCCTTCGAGATTGTCCTGAACGTCGCGTCGCTGGGAATCATCAGCACCTGGGCCATGATCGTCCTCTGCCAGATGGAGCTGACGCGGCGGGCCAAGCGCGGCGAACTGGCGCGTCCGTCCTTCCGGATGCCCGGCGCTCCGGTGAGCGGCTGGATCACGCTCGCGTTCCTTCTCGCCGTGCTGATCCTCATGGCCTTCGACTCGCCCGTGGGCACCTGGACCATCGCCTCCCTGGTGGTCATCATCCCCGCGCTGATGCTCGGCTGGCGGCTCTGCCGTGTCCGCGTCCTGGAGCTCGCAGCGGTGCGCGACGGCGACACCGGCGCCTTCCCGAAGTCCCGGCCGTCTGAAACCAGGCATTTGATCAGGTAGCCTGACGGCACTATTCTTCCCGCAGAACTATTTCCCTCTCAAAAGAACGGTTTGGTGTCAAGATGCACGGCGAAACGCGGCGAACGCGAGGTGTTGCCGCGTCAGGCCCGGTTCTGCGCGCGGCCCGAAAGGCCGGCGTGGTCCTGGGACGGATTCTGTTATACGTCCTGATCTGGGCCGGCCTTGCCCTGCTCATCGCCGCCGCGGGCATCCAATTCTATTGGGGCGAGATCTCCGTGAGCCAGATGATGCTCAACCTCGTTTCCGTGGAAACGGAAGGCGGAGGTGGATCCGTTGTCTGGGCGGGCATCCTGGGCATCGGTGTTGCTCCTGTGGTCATCACCGCCCTGATTGCCCTGTGGCAGTTCTTCCGACGCCGCAAGCGCCGGAAGAACCGCGGGGAGCCCCGCCGTCCGCAGTGGATTCGGCGCACCATCTCCGCCGTCTTGGTGTCCGCGCTGGTCATCGGCGGCGTTACCGCCTTTTCCACCACGGTTGGGGTGGCGGATTACATCAAGGCGGCCAACTCCGACTATGACCTCGCCGACTACTACGTGGAGCCGACCGTCACCGACGGCGAGCACAAGCGCAACCTGGTGGTCATCTATCTGGAGTCCGGTGAGGCAACGCTGGGGGACGACCAACTCTTCGAAAAGGACGCGTTCGCCCCCCTCAAGGAAGCCACTCCGGCCTCGGAGGGCTGGCAGAGCACTGAGGGGCTCCAGCAGTTTCAGGGCGGAGGCTGGACCATGGCCGGCGTCGTCTCCACACAGTGCGGCGTACCGCTGAAGGGCACCGGACCGGAGCCGAACGACGGTTCCGGCGAGGTAGGTGTAGGCGTCAGCACTTATCTGGGCGGGGCCACCTGCCTCGGCGATGTTCTGGCCGACCACGGCTACACCAGCGTCTTCCTGGGCGGCGCCAATTCCGCCTTCGCGGCTAAGGACATCTTCCTGAGAGGCCACGGCTACTCCGAGCAGAAGGGCCTCGCCGACTGGCGCTCCGCCGGTGAACCGGAGGAGAGTTTCCGCAGCGACTGGGGCCTGAGCGACGAACGACTGATGGCCCATGCCAAGGATAAGATCGACCTGCTGCACGCCGAGGCGGAGAAGACGGGCCAGCCGTTCAACCTCTCCCTGCTGACGCTGGACACCCATAAGCCGGCGCACGTCTTCGACTACTGCAACGTGGATACGCAGAACACTGACATCTCGGTGTTCTCCTGCTCCATGGCCCAGGTGGCCGGATTCGTGAACCACATGAAGGAAAAGGGATACCTCGACGACACCGCCGTGGTGATCATGGGTGATCACCTCAAACAGCTGAGTGCCGGGGACGCTTTCCACGAGCAGCTGGACGGCCACACCAGCCGCTCCATCTTCAATCGGATCTGGGTTCCCGGCCGCGACAAGAACAGCACTCTGCGCTCCGGCCTGGACCAACTGAACATGTTCCCCACGCTCCTGGAGGCCGCCGGCCTCACCCTGGAGGATCACGAGGCGGGGCTGGGCGTGTCCGCCTTCGCCGAGAGGGTTCCGGGAAGTTCGGCGCAGGCAATGGATCCCAATGACTATTTGGAACTGCTGAACTCGCATTCCCCCAAGTTCTATACGAAGGCCTGGGCGGGTGAAGACGTCCGGTAGCGCCCCTCCCCTCCCCTCCCCGGCAGCTCAACTCCGCGCAAATTCGAGCACATGACTACTCTGGGGGAATGGCAACAGTAATCCTCGTGCGGCACGGCCGCACCACAGCGAACGCCTCCGGCGTGCTGGCCGGCCGGACCCCCGGCGTCGACCTCGACCAGGTGGGCCGCGACCAGGCCGCGGCGACCGGCGACCGGCTCGCCGTCGTGCCCGTGGTCGGAGTGGTGTCCAGCCCGCTCGAGCGCTGCCGGCAGACCGCCCGGTTCATCCTGGACCGCCAGTCCGGCAGCCCGCATGCGCCGGTCGATGACGATCTCACCGAGTGCGGCTACGGCTCCTGGCAGGGCCGCACGCTCGAGGAGCTCGCGAAGGAGAAGCTGTGGGCCACGGTGCAGTCGCAGCCCTCCGCCGTCACCTTTCCCGGCGGCGAGTCCATGGCCGCGATGCAGGCCCGGTCGGTGGCGGCGATCCGGCGCCACGATGCCGCGTTTGAAGCCGAGCACGGGCCGGGGGCGGTGTGGGTGGCGGTGAGCCACGGGGACATCATCAAGTCGGTCCTCGCCGACGCGCTCGGCATGCATCTGGACCTGTTCCAGCGCCTCAGCGTGGGCCCGGCGTCCGTGTCGATCGTGCGCTACGGTCCCGGACGCCCCACCGTCCACGCGACCAACACGGACGCCGGGGACCTGTCCTGGCTGGCGGCCAGCACTGCGTCGGAGGATGCCCCGGTCGGCGGTGGCGCAGGGCACGCGGCGCCACGGGCCGGATGAGCCTAAAGTAGTCCTATGCCTACAACCGTTCACGAGTTCGCCTGGCCTGACCGCGTCGTCGTCGGCACCGTCGGCGTCCCGGGACAGCGCACGTTCTACCTGCAGGTGCAAACGGGGAAGCAGATCGTCAGTATCTCCCTGGAGAAGCAGCAGGCGGCCCAGCTCGCCGAGAAAATGGACGAGATCCTCGACCAGCTCATCACCATCGACGGCAACCCCTTCCACGTTCCCGCGAGCACTCCCATCGAACTCGTGGACAATGACGATCTTGAGCCGGTTCAGGAACAGTTCCGCGCCGGCGTGATGAGCCTGGGCTGGGACCCGACGACGGCGCAGATCGTCATCGAGGCCTACCCCCTCGAGGAGGTGGATCCGGACGACGACGGCTTCCTCGCGGACGAGGACGACGCTGATCCCGCCGAAGTGCTGCGGGTGCGGATGCCGGTCGGCACCGCCCGGGCCTTCACGAAGCGCACGCGCGAGGTCGTGGGCGCCGGGCGTCCGATCTGCGTGATCTGCGGCCAGCCGATCGACGCCGACGGGCACACCTGCACCTTCCCCGAGTCCTGATGCCGGCGCCCGACCTGGTGGCCGCCGAGCTGACGCTCACCGGCCGGATCACGACGGCGTCGAACGCCACCTTCCTGGGCAGCATCGGCGGCGCTGCCGTGGTCTACAAACCGATCGCGGGCGAGCAGCCGCTGTGGGACTTTCCCGACGGGTGCCTGGCCCACCGCGAGGTGGCCGCCTACCTGGTGTCGGAGGCTCTCGGCTGGAACATCGTGCCGCGCACCTGGCTGCGGGATGGTCCGTTCGGCGAAGGCATGGTCCAGCTCTGGCAGGACACGGACCCGGAGCAGACCGCGGTGGACCTGGTCCCGGCGGACGACGTGCCGGACACCGGCTGGAAGCAGGTCCTCGAGGGTGAGGACCAAAGCGGGCGGACCGTCGCACTGATTCACGAAGACACCCCGGCGCTGCGGCGGATGGCCGTGTTCGACGTGCTTGTCAACAACGCCGACCGCAAAGGCGACCACATCCTGGCCATGGGCGGCGGACACCGGTACGGCGTGGATCACGGGCTCACCCTCCACAGTGACCACAAGCTGCGGACCGTGCTGTGGGGCTGGATCGGCGAGGCGTTGAGTGCCGAGGAACTCGACGGCGTCGACCGGATTCTCTCGGGGCTGGAGGGTGAGTTGGGCCTGCAGCTGGCGAAGCTGCTCACCGCCGAGGAAATCGCTTCGCTCGCCGCGCGCTGCGTCCGGCTGCGCTCGGCCGGGCAGTTTCCGGCTCCCAGCGGTGACATGCCCGCGGTGCCCTGGCCGCTGTTCTAGAGAGTTGCGACTGCATGCTTCCTCATGGCCTTCGACTCGCCCGTGGGCACCTGGACCTGAGGCTCCCTGGCGGTCTTCATTCCCGCGCTGATGCTCGGCCGGCGGCCCTGCCGGGACCGCGTCCTGGAACTCGCCGCAGTGCGCGACGGCGACACCGGCCTTTAGCGTCTCCCTGATGTTTCCGGCGGGCCATCCATTCCTCCGTTCAATCAGGTAATCTCACTGCACGCTTAATCCACAGCCCAGCTCCGCGTTGCAATCCCGTTTCTCAGGATGAGAGCCATCCCTGCGGAAGGAACAACATGACGGATGTCAGTGAGCACCCTGCCAAGCGAACCAGTGCCGTGCCTCGTCTTTCCGACTCCCAATGGGAAAAACTCCTCGCCCTGGCCGCACCAACGGACGTGCTGGCCGGCGACTATGTTTTTCGCGCGGGGGATTTGAACTATCCAATGATCCTGGTGGAATCGGGGGCCCTTGAAATGGTGCGTGACCCGTTGTGGTGGGATGAAGAAACCGTTCTCAGCACTCTGGGGCCACGCTCGTTCGCCGGCGAGCTCGGGCTGCTCAACGGACAGTCCGCGCTCCTGTCGGCGCGGGTGAAGGAGTCCGGGCGCATCCGGCGGCTGGCCCGCGAGGACCTGCGGCTGGTCATGAATCAGGACGACGATCTTGGCGGGATTGTTCTGCATGCTCTGTGGGAACGCCGCGAAGCGCTTCGGCGAGGCCCCGCAGCCATGACGCTCAAGTTCATTGGGACGGAAGCGTCGAGTGGCTTGCTGGCTCTTCGGCGCTTCGCTGAACGTCTTGATTTGATTCATACCGTCTTCGTCGTCCCGCCTGACGGCATGGGTGCCCTCGACGGCCACGGCATCGCAGCCGATGATCTGCCGGCAGCGCTGATCCAGGGCAAGCTCATACGGCGTGCGACGCCGGGAACCATCGCCGAGCGCCTCGGGCTGAGTTACCAGCTCCACCATGAGGGGGCCACGGACCTGCTGGTGGTTGGCGGCGGACCTGCCGGGCTCGCGGCGGCCATCTATGCAGCCTCCGAAGGGCTGAGCACGGTGGTGCTCGACGCCGTCGCGCCGGGAGGGCAAGCGGCGTCGACCTCTCGAATCGAGAACTTCCTTGGTTTTCCCTTCGGAGTTGCCGGTGGAGATCTCATCCGCCAAGCGACCTTGCAGGCGATTAAGTTCGGGGTAAGAGTCTGTGCACCCTGCGAAGCGGTGGCACTTGAGACTGCGGATGAAGGCCTTCAGATCACGCTGGCCGACGGGGCCACCCTGCAGACACGCACCGCATTGATTACGTCGGGGGCAGCCTATCGAAGCCTGGGCGTGGAGGGGTGGGAGGACTTTGAGGGGTACGGCATCTATTACGCCGCTACCAGCCTGGAGGCGCGCCAAGTCGCGGGGCACCCGGTGGTTGTCGTTGGCGGGGCCAACTCCGCCGGCCAGGCCGCGCTCTATCTCGCCTCCCATGGATGCGCGGTTCATCTGGTGGTCCGGGGACTTGAGGTTGGGGCGCGGATGTCCTCCTACCTCGTGGACCGTCTGCGGCAGGATTCCCGCATCCACATCCATACCGCGTCAAACATCATTGGTCTGGAAGGAGACTCCGGCCTGGATTCGGTCCGCATCGACACCGCCGGGCCGGTCGATGCCCGCGGGCTGTTCTGCTTCATCGGAGCCGACCCTGCCAGCGCCTGGCTTCCCACCCTCGACCGAGACAATGCCGGGTTCATCCGCACCGGAACAGACATTGCGGTGCAGTCCCTGGAGCAGTGGCAGCCGCTGGGCCGCGAACCCATGCCCTTTGAAACCTCGGCCCCGCGCGTTTTTGCGGCCGGCGACGTCCGGCACGGCTCCATGAAGCGCGTCGCGGCAGCGGTCGGCGAAGGGTCAAGCGCCGTCGCATCCGTTCACCAAGCGCTCAGCGGCCCTGCCAGTCCCCTCGCCCGTCCGAACGCTACACGAGGACCGTTCCCTCGACGCAGCTCGTGACCTGTCCGCCAACCCAGATCTTCCCGTCGCGGAGACTGATGTGCACACGACCCCGGCGTCCGAGGACTGTTCCCTGCGCCGCCGTGTAGGGCGGCGCGGCCACGGCTGTGTCGATCATCCAGCGTGCCAGGCCCGCGTTCAGGCTGCCGGTCACGGGGTCTTCCCAGACGGGGTCCCCTCCGATGAAGGCACGCACCTCGAACCGGGTTTCCTCCGTGGGCTCCTGCGGGCCCACAACACCGATTTCCAGATCGCCTGCCTTTCCCGGGTCGGGCCGCAGGCTCAGGACTTCCCGTGCCGAGGAAAGCCGGATCCCAATCCACCGGGGGCCGTCTACCAGCCACGACGCATCCAGGATTTTCTCCCGCGGGATTCCAGAATCGTCGCTATCCGGCAGACGAGGGGCTCGTCAACGGGCCCGTAGCGGGTGAGCGGTGGCGCCTCGAAAGCCAGTTGCCCCTCCTCCGCTCGGCGGATCGAAATCAGCCCTGCCGCGCATTCCTGGACGAGTGTCCCGCCGGGCCGTGGTGATCCGCCTGCGTTCAGCCAGGCCTGGGCCGACCCCAGCGTTGGATGCCCGGCGAAAGGCAGTTCTTCCTTCGCGGTGAAGATCCTCACCCGGTAGTCGGCCTCCGGACTGCTTGGGGCGAGGAGAAACGTCGTCTCCGACAGGTTCGTCCAGTTGGCGAACTGCTGCATCTCCTCGGCACTCAGGCCGTCGGCATCGTGGACAACCGCCAAGGCATTGCCCCGATAGGGCTCAGAGGAGAAGACATCAACTTCGCTGTAGGGACGGACTTTCATGGCGCCACTTTAGTACGTGTCGTCCGGATAGTTGGGGCGCCGCGTTTCCTCGCCGTACGGGGTGGACAGCCGGGTCTGAGTGGTGTCGGCGGGGTCTTCCTGCTCCGCCTCGAAATCGTAGTACTGGCTGGAAACGCCGTACTGGGGGTCATATTTTGACCGCACCAATACGTGGTCCTTCGGGTGCTTGAGGCAGCCGGTCCGAACATCAAACCCCACTGCGTGGTACGGATCGATGGCGGAGGGTTCCGCATACTCGTAGTCGGCGGAGAATCTGAGGTCGCCCTTCTCGTATAAAAAGGACTGGTAGTCGGCTGAGCTGTCCTTCGTGACGAGAGTCCAGCCTTGGGATTTAACGTAGCTTTCCATGGTGTCCATGGCCTGCTCGGAGGATGCGGCGTCCGGGTAGTGTCCGCTTGCGTAGGTTCTGACCTCGGTCACCCGGTTCCAGTCATCGTTCTTGATGGGATCGAAGCAGGTGCCCTCCCTGGCGCTTTTCACCCTGATCGGCGAGGCGTACCCCAGGTCCTCCGCGAGCATCTCGTTCACGAACGGCTCGGTGTCAGCCAGGGACTCGGCGGGAGGGCGGACCGGATCCTCGTATTTGGCGTACGCGCATGAGCTCAGGCTCGCCACCAGAACAATCGACGCGGCGGCTAGGCAGGCAATGGGTTGAAGCTTCAGCATTGCGTAAAGTCCTTCCGATGCTGGCTAGTTGAGCGCAATGCTAGTCGATGCGGCGGACCTGGCAGCGCGTCGTCGTCGTCGGCAAATGGCAGAAGGACCAGAACCAGGAACAGGCCCACCAAGCCCGGCATGGTGTGAACTGTAAGCACACAGCCACTGACGGCATCGCGTCCGCTCACACAGAAAGAGAAACCCACCCCACCATGGCCACCCGCATCCTGATCACCACCGACTACCTCCACCCGGGAGATGCCGTTGACGAGCTCCTGCGCGAACACGATCTGGCGCCGGTTTACTCTCCGTTCCGGGGGTCGCGGACTCTGGAAGAACGTCTGTCGTTATTCGACGGCATATCCGGCGCGATCCTCGCCAGCGAGCCGGTCACCACCGATATGCTCGCCAGTGCCACCTCTCTGCAAGTCATCGCCCGCAGCGGTGTGGGCTATGACTCCATCGACATCCCGGCGGCCACCGCACACGGCATCACGGTATGCAACGCCCCCGGCACCAACCACCACTCAGTAGCCGAACTGACCATCGGGCTCATCATCATGACCGCACGCCACCTCGCGGATGTCTCCACCGCCGTCCGCCAAGGCCGCTGGCCCCGCGAAGCCGGCCATGAACTGCGCGGATCCACCCTGGGCATTATCGGTTTCGGTCCCAGCGGACGCGCCACCGCCAGTCTGGGTGTCGCTCTGGGCATGAACGTCCTGGTCAGCACCGCTTACCCCGATCGCGAGAACACCGCTGTCCGCTTCGTTGATTTCGACACCGTTCTGCGCGACGCTGACTACGTCTCCCTGCACACCCGCGTACACCACGGCACCGGCACGCTCATCAGTGCGCCCCGGCTCCAAATGATGAAACCCACAGCAGTGCTCATCAACACGGCGCGCGGCTCACTCGTCGATGAGCAGGCCCTGGCCCAAGCACTGCTCGACGGGACGATTGCCGGCGCCGCGCTGGATGTGCTCGAGAGCGAACCCCTACCCAGCGACAGCCCCCTTCAGGAACTGGACAACGTGCTCATCACATCCCACCTCGCCGGACAAACAGTTCAGGCCCGGGCACGCGCCGGGCTTGCAGCTGCACAGGCCGTCATCGACGTCCTCGAAAACCGCGAACCCGCTCACCCGGTCGACCATTATCCTCAGTTCCCTGACCATTCAGCAGCGCCTCTCGGCCGTTGCGGAGCCGCCGGCCGTGCCCGGCCTCCATGACAGTGGCCGGCAACTTCCGCTCCGGGGCCGGCGAGGGCGCCGCCGACCCTGACCTGCGCGGGGGTCTCCGGCCTAGGATGCTCATCAGGCCCCGGTGAAAGGTTTGAAGACATGACCAGTAACAGCCCGTTCACGATTGTGGTTGGCGTTGACGGCTCCGAGGACTCCCAGTCAGCCCTGGACTGGGCAGTGGACGAGGCCCGGCACCGCAACGGCCGGCTCCGCCTCATCACCGTCTGGGCCAAACAGCCAATGGCGTGGTACCCGGCGGTGCTCGAAACGGCGGCAGGCGGAATTGCCGTTGTGAAGTCCCCGGAAGAAGACGCAGCGGCGCTCCAAGCCCAGGCGTTGAAGTCCGTTGCAGAAACGGGCGTGGCCGCCAGCGGGACGCTTATTCACAGTCATTCACCGGCGTCGGCGATACTGGACGCGGCCCAAGAGGCCGATCTTGTGGTCGTCGGCTCACGAGGTCACGGCGGGTTTTCCGGGCTGCGCCTCGGGTCGGTTTCGCACCAGGTCGTCAACCACGCTGCTGTGCCAGTCCTGGTCGTCCCCTCAAAGACCCGCGCACGCGACCGTGGTCAGGCAGCCTCGCTGTAGGGGTTGAGTTGCAGTGGAGCTGAAGGCCCATGCGGAGGTCATCCCGGCCGGGATCTGCAACGTCGTTGCGGCTCCCTGGTTCGGGGTCAATGTCGACGCCGACGACGTCGTGCCCGCGGGCGGCCAGCTCGCCGCCCCACCCGGCCCGGGCAAGCAGCCGGCGTCGAGAATGCGCGCACCTCGGGGCACCAAGGCATCGATCAGCTGGGCTTCGCTGTGCAGGCCAGAAGGGCAAACCGCGAAGGGCCTCGCTGATCAGCGAGGCCCTTCGGGGTTATTTCATGCGGGTCGGGACCTAGAGATCCCGGCGGGTCCGGTTCACAACCTTGGACCGCACAGTAGCCACCAGCACAATGAACAACAGACCGTAGAGCACCAGTGGGATCGGCCCGGTCACGAACACGGAGTAGTCACCGTTGGAGGACAGCAGCGCATCGCGCATGCTCGTTTCCGCCAGCGGACCCAGCACCACACCAATCATCAACGGGGCCAGGGGCATTCCGTGACGGCGCATGATGAAGCCGACCAGACCAAGCCCGAGCAGCATCAGCAGATCGAAGACCGCCCCGGAGGTGGCGTAGACGCCCAGCCCGCAGAAGACGGTAATCCCGGCGTACAGGTACGGGGCCGGGATGAGGAGCAGCTTGGCCCAAAGCCCCGCGAAGGGCAGGTTGATGACGAGCAGCACCACCATCGCGATGAAGAAGCTCGCCAGCAGTGCCCAGACCAGGTCGGGGGATCGATCAAACAGCAGGGGGCCCGGCTGCAGGCCGTACTGCTGGAACGCCGCCAGCATGATCGCGGCCGTGGCCGAGACCGGCAGGCCCAGAGCCAGAAGCGCTCCCATGGCGGTGCCGGTGGTGGCGTTGCCGGCGGCTTCAGGAGCCGCCAGGCCACGGATCGCACCCTTACCGAACTTCGGGTTCTTGCGGCGGCGGTCGATGCGCCTTTCCACGTCGTAGGAGATGAACGTCGGAATCTCGGACCCGCCGGCGGGGATGACGCCGAACGGCAAGCCGATCGCGGTGCCTCGGGCCCAGGCCGGGGCTGCCTCTTTGAGCTCGGCGCGGGAGAGGAAGGGACGGCCTGCGGAGCTGATCTGCTTGCCGGCCGGATCCCGGCGTATCCGGGAAGCGATATGGAATACCTCGCCCAGGGCCAGAATGGCTACGGTCACGGTAATCAGGGAAATGCCGTCGAACATCTGGGGCGCACCGAAACTGAAACGTTCGGCACCCGAGAACGGGTCGATACCCACTGTGGCGATCCCCAGACCGATCACGAGGGCCGCGAGGCCCTTCACCGCTGAGTCTGAGACCACGGAGGATGTGGCAACGAAAGCGAACAAGGCCAGCGCAAAGAATTCAGCCGGACCGAAATTGGCTGAGAAATCAGCTAAGGCCGGGGCGAGGAACACGACGAGAACGGAGGCCACCATGCCGCCGATAAACGCGCCGATCGCTGCGGTTGCCAGGGCCTGTGGGGCCCTGCCGTCCTTGGCCATTTTGTGCCCCTCGAACGTGGACGCGATGGCCGAAGCCTGGCCCGGGGTGTTCATGAGGATCGCCATGGTGGAGTCGCCGAACATGCCGCCGAAATACACTCCGGCGAACATGATGAAAGCGGCAGTGGGGTCGAGGGCAAAAGTTACCGGCAGCAGCAAAGCCACCGCCATCGAAGAGCCCAGTCCCGGCAGCACACCGACGGCGGTGCCCAACAGGCAGCCGACGAGCACCCACAGCAGGTTCATCGGTGTCAGGGCTGAGGAGAAGCCTTCCATCAACAGGTTGATTGAATCCATGCTAGAAACCTCCTCCAAGGATGCCGGACGGGAGGCTGAGTCCCAGACCGATTGAGAATGCCAGATAGACTGCGCTGCTGATCAGCAGGGCAAGTGAGATGTCGAAGATGGGGCGGCGGCTGCCGAAGCCCTTCGCTACAAACCAGAACATCAGGGCGGCGGCGATGATCCAGCCCAGTGTTTCCAAGGTCAGGGCGAAGAGCAGGAAGCCTCCTGCGGTCCAGAGGACTGCTGACCAGTCCGTGAAGGTGCGGTAACGCCGGGAGGAAGTCTCCGTGGGGTGTTCCGGGGAACGCACGTAGTGCAGCGCCAGCAGAGCAGCCAGGACGTAACCGGCGACCATCAGGATGCCGGGGAAAAACTTCGGACCGGGAAAGTCCGTGCTCTCACCCACGTCCATCGTGAGGATTCCGACCAGCAGGTAAGTGCTGAAGGCCACCATAACGAGCGAGAGGAGCAGCCCGCTGCGACCGTCCCACCAGGAGGTGCGGACGGGAGGTTGTCCGTCCGCAATGCCGGTCTTTTCGATCGGCTGCTCCGCCGCATCTGCGGACGAGGGCACTGGAGTGCTCATCAGCCGATCTCCTTCACTAGTTCACCGATGCGCTGCTGCTCCGAGGTCATGAACTCGTCGAACTCGTCCCCGGTGAGGTACACATCGGCCCATTTGTTGCGCTCCACGGCGTCCTGCCACTCGGGGGTCGCGATGGTTTCCTCGATCAGGGTCCGCAGCTCCGCGAATTCCTCGTCCGTGATGCCCGGAGGTGCCACGAGGGCCCGCCAGTTGGCGAGATCCACGTCATAGCCCTGCTCGGTCAAGGTGGGGATGTCGACGCCGTCGAGCCGCTGCGGGGCAGCCAGCCCGAGGGCGCGCAGGCGCCCCGACTTGATCTGGTCCTCAACATCCTTGTACCCCGAGGTGGCAGCTTTAGCGGTATCCGTGATGAGTGCCTGCGCCGCCTCGCCTCCGCCGGATTTGGGAATGTACGTGGTGGTGGAGGGATCCACTCCGGCAGCCAGAGCAAGTTCGGTCATGACCAATTGGTCAAAGGTGCCGCCGCCGGTCCAGGCAATCGCCGCCGGGTCAGCCTTCCAGGCCTGCACGAGGTCGTCGAGCGTCTTGTACGGGGAGCTGGCCGGAACCACAACGACGTCGTATTCCTCCACCAGGCGGGCGATGGGCCGCACGTCATCGTGCGTCACCGCCGAGTCCAGCTGCGCCACTCCGGCGACCAGTCCGGCGCCCGTGACCATGAGGTTGTTTGCCTGCCCGGACATGGTGGAGAGCTTGCCGAGGCCAATAGTGCCGGCAGCCCCGGGGATGTTGACTACCTGCGTGTTATTCACCAAACCGTTGGCACGCATGGCCTGTTGCTGCTCGCGCATGAACGTGTCCCATCCCCCGCCGGCGCCTGCCGGAGCAATCAGGGTGAGGTTTGCACGAATGTCTGAACCGCCGGAAGCGGACTGGATGGAAAAGAAGCTGGCCAAACCGATCGTGGCGACAGCCACGATGCCATAGGCGGCCATAAAGATCGGATGCTTGCGGCGCGTGCCGGACCCGGCTCGATCTGGTGAAGAACTCACGAAATCAACTGTCCTTAGTGGGGGTGAAGGGACATCAAAACTGGCTAGTACTCAAAGTCGCATTAACCACCCAAAGAGCTTAGGTGATCCGCATCATATTGACGGGATCGGCCTGGCTGCCGCTCTTAATAAACTGCACCTGTTTTGCTTTTACTGCTCAGTGCGGAGAACCTGAAGAACAAATTCGCCCGCAGAATGAACTTTCCATCGTTCTTCTTCACCCCACCCACCTTGGAGACTTCATGACCGTCATCGTTGCTCGCACCAGCACTCCCGAGGGCGAGGCCGCACTTACCGCCTCCATTGAAGAAGCCCGGCGCCGTCAGGAAGACCTGATGGTTTTCAATCTGGAAGGCACCCAGCTCGACGCGGAAGGCGCCGAGCTCAACGGCGTACCGGTCACCTATCGTTTGCCGGATGCCCGCAATCACGACGCCGTGGGCGATCTCCTCGACGCCGCTGAAGAGGTCGACGCCTCCGCTGTGGTGATCGGTGTCAAGCACCGCAGCCCGGTGGGTAAGTTCCTGCTCGGCAGCGCGGCGCAGCAGATACTGCTCGAAGCCAACGCCCCGGTGATCTCGGTTAAGTCCCGGCGACTCTAAGGAGGACTAAAAGAGGGCGCCCCGCGGGCGGCCCTTTGAAGCGACTATTTCCCACATGCCCTGATCCATGCCAATCCGGCCCGGGTGTCGTCCCTGACTCAGCTCGCCGAGAAAATGGACGAGATCCTTGACCAGCTCATCACCATCGACGGCAACCCCTTCCACGTTCCAGCGAGCACGCCCATCGAACTCGTGGACAATGACGATCTCGAGCCCGTTCAGGAACAGTTCCGCGCCGGCGTGAGGTGCCCGCCACGGGCTGGAAGCAGGTCCTTGAGGGTAAGGATCAAAACGGTCGGGTTTTTGCCCTCGTGCATGAAAACACCGCGGCGCTGCGGCGGATGGTGGTGTTCAACGTCGTCGTCAACAATGCCGACCGCAAAGGCGACCGCATCCTCGCGATGAGCGACGGCCACACGTACGGCGTGGACCACGGGCTGACCTTTCACCGCGACCACAAGCTGCGCACGGTGCTGTGGGGCTGGATCGGAGAGGCGCTGATTCCTGAGGAACTCGACGGCGTGGACCGTGTTCTCTCCGGGCTGAGGGGTGAACTGGGCCAGCAACTGGCGAACCTACTCACCGCAGAGGAAATCGCTGCCCTCGCTGCGCGCTGCGCCCGGTTGCGCTCGGCAGGGTGCTTTCCGGCTTTCCGGCTCCGCGCGGCGGGATGCCGGTGGCGCCCTGGCCTCTGTTCTAGGGCAACTTTCGGTTAGCTCCGGGCCCGGACGCCCCAGAAAAATCGATTCAGCATTTTATCGTGATTAAAGATGGAAAGTGCCTTCCTGCCAACCCTATCGCGCTTACACGCTGTCCCGTCCGCTCATAGTTGACGAATTTGTTTTGGGGAGAACGCCGCGACAACAGAAACGAGGGCGTCTTGGGAACCTCAGAGGGGTTGCAGTTTCTACGGACCCGGCGTTCACCATACTGGCTAAATCATGTGTGAGCGTTGGCGTTCCGGATGACCTCGATGACCTTCTCCACTCGGTTCTTCAAGTCTAGAGGCCATACGTTAGCCCTCCCGCGCGTTGCGCACTTTGCAATCGCAACCTTGCTGGGCTGCTGAATACCAAGCCGATCACTCGCCAAGGGATTCGACCACCTGTGCTGCGGTGCTAATTCGCGTTTGGCGGTGGAGGGGTGCGCAGCGTGTATAGACGCACTAAGCACCGGTTCCGGAAGGTAATTCTCGATTGTGTAACCGGCAGTCACCCATGCAAAGCCCGTGGAGGGGTCTTCGTCTACGCCACTGATTACGCGTCGTTTACTTTCATTCAGGCGGGCACTTGCGTATTTCTTGTCGGAGTCAATCAGGACCACCACGTATCGGTTAAGGTTCCGCAGGGAGATGAACTCTTCAACTTCTTCGGCATCGAGTGGTGACAGTGCGCTAAGCAGCGCTCCACCGTAGAACATCACGGAATAGTGAGTTCCTTCAACGAACTGGTTTGGCGCAAGTTGTTCGATCCAATGCTTTAGGTAGATGCGATCCGAGGGCCCCTCAACCCACAGGACGGCATTTGTTTGTACGAGGTCTGAAGGGCGGTATCCGAGATCCGCACACACGGACGCTCGGTCCCTCGCAGCACCGGCAAAGCGAACACTTGAAACATCATCCTCGCGTGAAACATGGAATATGCTACCGAGTTGCGAATCCAACAAGTGCGCAGAATGAGTTGCAATAAAGTACTGGTTAGTCGTATTTGACACTAAATAGCGAAGAAGCTTTCGTTGCAGTATGGGATGCAAATGCACCTCAGGCTCCTCGATACAGAGAATAGAATCCTGAGTTATCGTCGCAGCGGCTGCAAGAATTACCACTTCATGAATACCGGTCCCAGTGTTCTCAATTGGCAGCGTATGGCCATTTTGTGTTATGTGGATCGTTGACAAGTCATGAGGTATATCGATCGTTATTTCCGCATTATCCAAGACCGCTCGCACGAAGTCCTGCAACTTAACGAAGACTTCCTTGTCTTTCAAGCGGTCCGTCGACGGGTTCTGCAACTCCAACAGTCGACGTTTGATACTAAGACCGTTCAGATCCGGCGCTTGGGTACTGTCGGCCGAGATTGTCCTTACACCTTCAACGGTGTACGCGGTAGTTAATGCAGTTGGTTTGGCGTTCAAAATCCATCCCAACACTCGACTCACATCCTGCTCCAGTGATCCACCACTTCGCCCGGACAGTGCTCCTGACAGACCTCCTGCAACATGGATGTTTTGAATCTCACTCAAAGTATTCCATGGATCATTTAAAGTATAGAATTGCCGCCCTTTTGTGATACCAAACCAGACACCCTTTTCGGGGGTCTGGCTAGCGAATCCCGGATCGCAGATGAACGCCTCGAGCAAACCTCGATGCCGCTCGGGTAGATTAGACACGTCCGGCCAGGCGAGGATATCTGCAAGCGCACAGAATTCGCGCGTTCGGAAGTCATTTTCGGACTCCCCAAGAGGGCGATCCCAGACCGAGCCAGCAACAGAACTATTAGTATAAGTATCAGCAATAACTCGCAGGATATTGGACTTACCCGTATTATTTTTCCCGACAATAAGATTCATCTTGCCGAGGGGCATAAGCGTTGCCGGGCGAGACGATGAAAAACTTCTATACCCCTGAAAGGAGAAACCATTAATGATTGTCATATCTCGATCATCCTACTGCAGAATCGTCGCCGCCCTAGCCCTGCACGCCGGCTAATGCATGGCGAAACTATTGCAACCAGCGACGATATGGTATCCAGGCAATGTTTACACCGGCTGATGGGCGCCGCGCCTCCAACGCAGATAGCAGTCTATCCATGGTTCCAGAACATCGATGCGGCCTGCCTGGAGGCGACGCTCCCCCCCTGTAGCACCACCCTTCATTCAGGGCCCGGTTGAACCGCTCAGATTTGCTAGGCTGCCACTGATGGGCTCACCATCCACAGCGACCAGAAGCTGCAGACCATACTGTGGGCCTGGATCGGCGAGGGCGCCAACCTCCTCCGAACTCGCGGGCCTAGACCGTGTCACCGAAGAATTTATGGGTGAGCTGGGCCGCAGGCTGGCGGGCCTGCTCGCTGTCGAGGAAATTGCTTCGCCCGCTGGGCGCTGCACCCGGTTACGCTCGGCTACCACCGTGACGTGCAGGGGATCCTGTCACCAGTGACTAAAATGCGATCGTGCACTATCGATAATATAGTCCCATTCCTTCGAAACAGCCCATTCAGGTTTTTTGACTTCCTTTTCCGCACCGGGATTAGGCCACCCTCTCTTAGAGCCAATTTGCAGCCTAGGCAGGAACCAGTTTTGGCTCGGATAATGCAGTCCATCACTTGTCAGGTACCACGGTGCCAAATCGGGTCCCGCGACTTCCACCAGGCCACTCTTGAATGGGAGGGAACCAGGAACGTTATTGCTGGCATCAACCGCGACTTTAATTCCCTTTTCAAAACGAGGAAGAATGGAATTCCAGTCGATTCTTTCGGCTAGGCCCCGCTGGCGCATGCGAGCCAGTTCCCCTGCCAAGTTTAGAGCCGCTCTGTCGAATTGGTCGGCTGGGTCCCAGACTACCTCTGCATAAATTCCGGAGCCGCTGGCACTAAGATGCAGCGCCTTGCATTCCTCCTGTGGCGTGGCTCCCTGATAGCTCGGGTTGTTATAACTCTGTAGCTCATTCGTGAGCCTCCACTGCAAACCGATATGAAGTCTCCCCGGTTCGTCCTCTGCCTGGACTACTATGGAGTCGTTAGCGAGAGCGCTTACGTCCGAAGCGTGTCTGAAGGATTGCAAAACGCGTTCGTGGGTGAAATCGCTTGCAAGGCCCTTGATGATCGTTTCCTGTTCAGCCAGCCTTGCATCATATAGCGAATTTATACGTTCTGACAGGGGCGCCAGTCGTTCGTTCAAGTCAGCGTGGACGGCATCTCGCACGTCCTTCTTCACATCTGCTGTGACTGATTGGGTGATGGCTTTGCGGAGCTTGGGTTCGAACAGCAGCAGTACGGCGGCGGAAAACACGGCTACCCCGAAACTCGTGCAAATTGACTGCCATACCGCGACGGCGTTGACGCCAAGGGCTGGAACGAAGAATGGACCCCAGAAGGCAAGGTAAGTGACGGCGGCGCCGAAAAGGGCAAGGACCGTCACCCATCCGAAATGAATCCCGGGCGCGGTCAGGGGCTTTGTTTCTTCCACAGGGAAACAGTACACGCCGCGAATGGTCGCAAATGCGCACACCAAAGTGCGGGCTCGTCGTTGCCATTGCCGTTCCGAGCGAAGACCCGTTTCACCATGGCCAGAGCGGTAGCGTCACCACGCACGGCGACCAGGACCAGAACCAGGAACCGCCTGACCATCGGATGATACTTGGACTTTCCAAGGCGAGGACCCCGCGGAGTTTGGGTGGATATGCAGCGTGCTTCAACGCTGGCATGCCTCGCCTAAGTATTGCGGAAGATGCCGGCCAGGCATTCCTGCGGCTCCTTGAACCATTCTGAGCGCAGAATCGAGCCACCCGCTAGTTCGTTAAGGCGCACGGCCTTGCCATGCTAGGCAGGCTCCACCGCATAGCGGAGCAGTTCCTCGTATGCAGTCCGTTCCTCGGACCAACGAGCATTAGCGCCTTCAGGTTTGGTGCGGAAAGCCGAGTGCGTCACGATCAACTCGTCCTTTGCTCGCGAGATCGCGACGAAAAACTCCGACTTGGCGTCAGAAGGTTTCCCAAAGAACAGTTCCGTCTCGACACCGACAACGATAACCTTTTCAAACTCCAGCCCCTTGCACTTGTGAATAGTGAAGAATCGAACCGCGTCCTCCTCAGAGAGACGATTGAGTGCTCCAACTGCGTCTCCATCGATGGCAAGCTCTCGATTGAAGGCCTCGATCGTATCTTTCAGAACCCCGTCGAGACGGCTTCCTTGGTGGTACGACGGCGACAGGGCATTGAGCTGCGAGCGTGGGACGAGCCGAAGGTAATCCGCAATAATCGGCCTCCATGAGCCAAAATCCGTCTGGTCGAAGTTCTGCGTTCGAACAGTTGCGCGCGCATCACGGAGATGCTGGCGCAGCAGGCTTTCGAACATCAGACTCTCAGTCTCGCTGTCACCTGTTCGTGTAGCGACGCGAATAAGTTCTGCATAGGCATCTGGACGACGATCGTCCGCGACAACCCGCAGGAAGTTCAAGATCAACGCCGCCGCCGGCTCCGCGGTCAGGTCTTGGGACTCTTGCTCATTTCGATACGCGATTCCGCGAGCGGCGAGTTCCTTCCCGATGACCGCACCGACTAGATGCGGTTGGTTGCGAATCAGGACGGCGATCTCACTGTGCGGTGTTCCATTCGCGAGCCACGTTTCTAGGATGTCGGCGACACCGGCGGCCTCTTCATCATCTGTATTGAATGGCAGCACCTGTATTTCGCCCTCATCTCCTACAAGGTCCGAGGCTGGACTAGCTGCGGCAGGATCCATGTCATGGACCATGCGGTTCTGCATCCGACGGAGTCGCGGCTTAGAACGGAAGTTTTGGTACAACGGACGTGACTCCGCCGCAAAGTCAGTCGCGAACGTCTCCATCACGCCGTCGAGCGCGCCCGCCCAGGCCATGATTCGCTGCTTGACGTCCCCAACGGCAGTCAAGCGGGCGTCGATGCCGGCGAAACCGGCTTTCACCAAGGAGTATTGCTCTCCCGTCGCGTCTTGGAACTCGTCGAGGAATACGTGGCTGTAGGTTTGCCGTAGCGCACCGCGTGCATAAGCATTTTCCTCAAGAATCTCGAGCGCAAAGGGCACAAACTCTTTGAAGGTGATCTGCTCGCCCTTGATGCGAGTGTCAGGATCGACGCGGTAGTCCGGCAACAGCGCATTCAGGCCGGTGAGAGCAGGACGGTAATTGTCGATCAGCCGTTTTGCGAAGGCGTGGAAGGTGAAGCTATCGAAACGCGCTGCATACTGCGCTCCGGAGCGACTACGCACTCGATCCTGCAGGTTCCGCGCCGCATCGGTCTTGAATGAAATGGCCAAAATGCGCCGCGGGTAGGGTGACGCGCCCGTGCGGAACAAAAAATCTGCTCTCTGCGCCAAGAGCTCAGTCTTACCTGCGCCCGGGCCAGCCGTGACCACCACGTTGTTTTCGATTTCGCGAACGGCGGCCATCGCATTCGGCTCCAGATGAAGTCCCCCAACTGGCTGCCATTCCTCCAAACGAATCACTCTGGTAGCTCCGCAAGGCGAGTCTCCACTTTCTCTGCCAGCCGTTCAAGCACCGCTGGCAGACGTTCGAGAAGCTCTTGGTCGGTCAGATTGGACAGGGCACGCAAGTGGCTCGCTGGCTTGCTCGTGAGATCAAACTTGGCGTGGTAATCACCGAACAACGCGAGAAGGTCGTCACCTAGATGATCTTCGTGCACGTGCTTTTTGCCGAGTACCGCCACGATCGTGGCGTCGTCCGGTTGTTCATCCGTCTCGGCCCCGTAGGCCTCCGGGTACGCCTCAAGCATCATCAGGTCGAGATCCACGGGATGTGAAAAGTACACGTCTTTTCGCTCCAGACCGGGTATCGGCCCTTCGCCTGGCTTCCACTTAGGGTGGACGAGGGAGGGGAAGTCCACGTCGTCATTCCACTTCGGGATGGCAGTCAGCTGCTCTTTCGAGAATGCGCCTGGCTTCAGCTTGTTGTACTGCATCAACGCGTTACTGACGCGACCCCAGCCACCGCCGAAGCGTCCGGAGTCGAGGTCAAGCAGCGTGATATGCGGTATGTCCAGTGCGTTAAGAAGCCGCCAGAAGTGATTCACGTGACGACCACCGAGCGGCACCACTAAGACAGACGCATCATCCTCGGTGATCCCCCTTGCAGCGAGCACACGCGGGAGTACAACGAGTTCGCTGTCCCCCTCGCCCAGGACCACGAGACGTGAGAAGTACAGCTCCGGGTATCCCAGCACCGCTTCACGCACGTACTTGCCTGCCTCCGTACCGTCTGCTGGCATCTCGATTCGACGCACCTGGGACCGCCGCTCATCATCGAGCCGCAGAAAACAAATGGCCTCCGGATCAACTCGGCGAAGCAATGCGGGCGAATGCGTGGCAACGATCGACTGAACATTGCCCTGATCCGACGCCACCTTGAGCTGACGCATGATTCGTCCGAGGTATTGCGGTGCCAAGCTATTCTCCGGCTCCTCCAACGCGATGACGGTATGGACAGGTGGTCGGAGGCGGTGCGCGTCAAGAGAATGCTCTTCGCCATTCAGCACCTTTCGCGTGATGGACTGCCACGCCAAGACCAGCGATATGTAAAGCAGGGACTTCTGCCCATCAGACAGCCGATCGAATGGAAGATCCATACCCTCTGGTGACGGTGAGAAGGAGACGGTCAGTTGCCGGAGGACTCCTTCAAGATCGCCGTGTCCGAAGACGATTGATGGATCTTTGAAGAAGTCACCAGTGTGCAGCCCTCCCCATTCAGAGGTGAGCTGCAAGCCGATGCTGGCGACCGCTTTGTTGGAGCTAAGTGCGTCCGTGATCTGCTTTGACAGATCCTTGAGCGACTCCTTTTCCGAAGTCCAATCTGCCGCCCGTAGTAATCTACCGATGAGTGAAGCAGCGGTGTACGAGATGTGATCGGCAGGATCGCGCCGTGCCGGCAGGTAGTGCACCTCGACGCTGCCGCGATCAAAGCGGTTCAGGTCCGCGGTTGAGGTCGGCTTTCCGTCTTTGTCCGCGGCGAGCACGTACTGAATCTTTTCATCAATGACGCCGTCGGGTGCAAGGATTCCCGTCAGACGGACTCGGACGCGCGGGACTCCATCTTCAGTGTCGATTCGCATGTGAGCGAAGTTCGCTGGGACCGAGGCGTGTTGGCCGTCCTCACTAGCTTCGCGAATCTCGATGTCGACTTCAATCCACAGCTCTGGCTCCTCGAGGTGAATGTCCATGGCATTGCGGTCTTTCGGGACGTGGAAGTCGCTAAGCTGGATCTTGCGCTGGCTGGGAATAGGACTGAATAGACGCGATAACGCAGTAAGCGCGGCCGTCTTGCCTGCGCCGTTTGGTCCGAGGACAAATGTGACTTCCGCTAGGCTAATCTCAGTAGGTTCGAGGCCGAACGATTGAAAATTGGAGAGACGAAGCGTGGTGATCTGCATGTTTACTCGTTTCGCCTATTTGTCGGAACAACTTCCCTGGCACGCGGCCTTGGGACGATGGGCAGTTGTTCAAGTAGTGGCTTGACCATACGGGCGGGCTCTCCTTCGCACACCGGTGGGACTAGTTGAAAAGTCACCGGGCACCTAAATGATATCTGCGCCACAAACATTTAGGAACGCCTCACGTCCCTTCCCACTTATCATGGTACTCAATGGTTGGGATCGAGAGTCGCTTTAGGTCCACGCTACAGAAATATAATGATCATCGAGATCACCGCGATGGAAGTCAGCTTAGGCATGGAGTAATCCGTCAATGTTGACTTCGCGTTTCCCAGCTTCGGCAAACGCCAACAACAGCGCTAATGATAATTTGTCGAGTGCCCTACTAGCTCGTATGGGCCCTCCCCGCCCTCGATAAGGCTGGGCTTAGAGGCGGCCCGCAGACGACATCCGTGAAACAGCCATTGCGTCCCGGAACATCGCCCCACACCTGTCAACTCTGCCGCGCCATGCCGTCCGCGCGCCCGCGCGACAGCAGGCTCCCAATGCCGGGTTCGGGCCTGTCGACAGCTAAAATCGACAAGGCCCGTTTGTCCTGTTCCCGGTCCGGAAAGCGCAGCATGTCTTTTATCGAAAACGCGGTGGCCCACTGGGCGGAACTGCAGCGGCTCCAGGCCACACCGGGCTGGAAACTCACCACCGCAAACCCCTGGGTGCTGGCCCTGTTCCGGGAAGCGTTCACCCGCACGCGGCCGCGGATTCCGCTCGAGGAATTCCACAAGATGGCCGACGGCTTCCTGCGCCAGCTGCGCATCTCCGGCGTGAGCCTGCGCGAGGACTGGACCGGCAAGAACTACGCCGACGACTGGGTGGCCCGCCGCTTCCTGGCCCGCCCCCGCGTCGAGGGCCGGTTCGTCTACGAACTCACCGAATCCTCGGTCCGCTACCTCTCCTATCTGGACGGGTTCACCTCGGACAAGACCAGCCTGAACTCCTCCCGCCTGGCGACGCTGCTGGACCGGGTGGAGAACCTGGCCCATGAAACCAATCCGGACCCGGCAGCCCGCATCGCCGTCCTTAAAGAGGAAGTTGCCCGCCGCGAGGAGATGATCCGCGCCCTGGAGGCCGGCGACGCCCCCGCCCCGGTCGACGGAGACACCGCCGTCGAGGCGGCCCAGGACATCCTGGACCTGGCCGCGGCACTGCCGGCGGACTTCAAGCGGATGCGCGACGGCCTGGAAAAGATGCTGCACTCCCTGCGCCAGGAAATGGTGGAATCCAACGCCGCCAAGGGCCTGACCATGGGCGAAATTCTTGAGGCCGACCGCAAGCTGCGCAACACCAGCGAAGGCCGCACCTACGAGGGCTTCACCGCCTTCCTGAACGACGCCGAACAGCAGGACCGCTTCCGGGCCGCCATCGCGGAGGTGCTGGAGCGGGACTTCGCCGAGGACCTGAGCCCCGAAGACCGGCAGGGCCTGCACCGGCTGATCAGCGACATGCGCGGCCAGGCCACCGAAATCCACCGCATCTACGGCCGGCTTTCCGAGTCCATGCACACCTACGTGCAGAGCGACGAGTACCGCGAATCGGTCCAGCTGCGCCAGCTGATCCGCACCGCGGAGACCGCCATCCACAAGGCACCGCGCAGCAAGCGGCGCACCGCCGTCGTCCCGGCACCGCTGCTGCACGGCGCGGCCTTCGAATCCCTGGGCATGGTCCACCTGTTCAACCCCGCCGACCACGCCCCGCCGCCCAAGCTGCCGGCACCGCCGTCGTTCAG
The DNA here is from genome assembly GCF_030125555.1 of Arthrobacter sp. zg.Y820. Classification (NCBI taxonomy): domain Bacteria; kingdom Bacillati; phylum Actinomycetota; class Actinomycetes; order Micrococcales; family Micrococcaceae; genus Arthrobacter; species Arthrobacter sp. zg.Y820. The sequence goes on along the minus strand of NZ_JASKLX010000014.1, from coordinate 11,816 downwards.
CGAAGCCGACATCCACCGCTCCATCCGCACGCCCCGGGCCAACCGCCGGGCACTGCGCGACGCCGTCACCCGCGCCGCGGGCTCCCGCCCCACCGCAACGGTCGGCGAAATCTTTGCCGAACTGGCACCCGAGGACCGGCACCTGAACAGCATCCGCGCCCTGCTCTCGGCGGCGCTGGCGGCCGGCTCCGCTGACTTCGGCCCGGAATCCACTGCGGAGCGCACCGCCGCCGGACTGGCCGCATCGCCCGAATCCATCACCTTCACCCAGATCGACGGCAGCGAGCGCACCGCGCTGCTGCCCGCCGTCGCCGTCGCGAAAGCCCCCACCCATGAGTGAAACCAGCCTCGAATTCACGAGCGCCACCGATGCCGCAGAGAACACCTCTCCCGACGGCGATTACAACGCGGCGCCCGCAGCCCGGAACGTCCTCGTGGACGGCCCCGAACTGTTCCCCGGCGACACCGGAACCCTGCCGCTGAAACTGCGCCAGGCCCTGATCCGGCTGCTGCGCGGCCCGTACCTGGACGCAACCAGCTCCGACAACGTCTACAACACCGTGGTGGACAACCAAACCGAGCTGCGGACCCGGCTCAGCGAGCTGTTCCTGACCCTGGTCATCGACGAGGACCGCAAGGTCGCCCTGCTGCGCCCGGTGGACATGCCCGAACCGCACACCGCAGTGCTGCAGCGCCAGCGCGAAATGACCCGCGAGGAAACCCTGCTGCTGCTGCGCATGCGCCTGCTGCTGGACCGGCACGCCGGCACCGGCAACGACGCGGTGATTGCCCGCAGCGACATCCTGGAAATCATCGAGGGCTACGTCGACCCCGGCCAGCGCGACGCCAAGTCCGTGGAGGACGTGGCTGACGCCGCCATCCGCAAGCTGGTGCAGGAACGGCGGCTGCTGCTGCCCACCGAGATCGAGAACGTCTGGGTCATTTCCGGTGCCCTGCCGCTGGCCCTGCCCTATGAACACATCGGCGACATCGTCACCTTCATGCAGGCCCTGACGGACGCCTCCGGCGAACTTCCCGACCCCGAACTGCCGGAACCGGCCACAGCCAACAACGGCGAGGACATCGCGTGAGCATTGAAACCACCCTTCCCATGGGCGACCTGATCAACCCCGGCCAGAACCGGCTCTCCTCCGTGCAGATCGTGAACTGGGGAACCTTCGACGGCGCGCACACCATCTACGTGGACCGCGCCGGCACCCTGCTCACCGGCGACTCCGGCGTGGGCAAGTCCACCATCTTCGACGCCATGCTCCAGGTCATGGACGCCCGGCCGAAAATGAACGAGGCGGCGCAGAACAACGGCGGCGGCCTGGCCGAGGAAAAGCGCACCGCGTTCTCCTACATGCGCGGCCGCCTGGGCACCCAGGGGTCCGGGAACGGAACAGGGCCCGACGACGGCGGCGCGGCCGGCGACGGCACCACCTACCAGCGGCCCGGCGCCACCTGGTCCGCGATCTGCCTGACCTTCGACAACGGACTGGGACAGATCACCTCGCTCTCCGTGCTGATGGACCTGCCCGCCAACGGCACCGAACACCACGTGGGCCGCTTTTACGCCGTGCACAACCGGCCGCTGGACATCAGCACGCTGGAAACCGAAATGCGCGGCCGGTTCACCAAGGGCAGCCTCGAAACGCTGCTGCCCGGCGCCGGCATCTTCGATTCGCACAAGATGTTCGCCGAGCGCTTCCGCACCGCGCTGGGTGTGGAGGACGAGAAGGCCTTCGGCCTGCTGCGCATCCTGCAGACCGGCAAGGGCCTGGGCGGAACCGTCAACGACTTCTTCCGCACCAATGTGCTGGACACTCCCAAGACGCTGGCCGCCGCCGACGAGGCGGTGGAGGACTTCAGCCACCTGCGCAGCATCCGCCGGCAGCTCGAACGCGCCCGCCAGCAGCGCGACCACCTCGCCGACGTGCCGGAGCTGCACCGGCTCCACACCACCACCGACACCGAGCTGCGGCACAACCGCGCCCTCACCAAGGAGGGGCTGCCCGCCTACCGGCAGCGCCTGACCCTGGCCAGCCACGAGCGCGACGTCGCCCGGCTCACCGCGCAGGAGGAAGCCGGAGCCCGGGAGCTGGCCGCCGCGGAAATCCGCCGCAACGACCTGAAGAAAAAGGTCGACGCCCTCGCCGCCCGCTACAGCGAGGAGGGCGGCGGCACAATCGCAACGCTCGAACGCGAGCTGGCCGCCGCCGTCGTGCAGCTGAACGCCCGCGTCGCGCTGGAGGAAGCCGCCCGCGGCGAACTGGCCGCCGCCGGCATCGAGGTGGACTTCTCCCCCGCCGGGCTGGTCACCGCCCGCAGCCGCGCCGCCGAGCTGGTGAAGTCCCTGACCCTGGAGGTGGAGGCGGCCCGTGAGCGCAGCAGCGATGCGCACGGGCAGGCCTGGCAGCTCAAGGGTCAGATCGCCAAGCTGGAAAATGACATCGGAAGCTTCCGGCGCCGGACCTCGAACATCCGGCAGGAGTCCCTGGACCAGCGCGCCCGGATCTGCGCCGCCACCGGCCTGGATGAGGCGGACCTGCCGTTCGCCGCGGAACTGATCGACCTGGAACCGGACCAGCAGCAATGGCGCCCGGCCGCGGAGCGCACGCTGCGCTCCCTGGCCACCGCCCTGCTGGTGCCCGGCGAGCACATGCGCGCGGTCACCCGCTACCTCTCCGAGACCAACCTGAACGGGTTCCTGCGCTGCATCGACGTCAGCGTTCCGGTGGACGGACCGGCCGAACCGGGACCGCGGGACCTGATCACCAAGCTGATCACCCAGGATTCCGAAATGGGCCGCTGGGTGGCGCGCAAGATCACCGCCCACTACGACTTTGTCTGCGTGGAGGATCCGGATGAGCTCGCCGGGCTGTCCCGCGGCGTGAGCCTCGGCGGCGCGGTCAAGCGCAACTCCTCCACCACGGAGAAAGATGACCGGCATGCCAAGGCCTCGGACAACGTCCTGGGCTTTGACAACAAGGACACCGTCGCGGCGCTGGGCAACGACCTCCTGGCCCTGCGGGACCGGTTCGCGGAGGCCGACACCCGGTCGCAGGCCCAGGCCCAGCAGCAGGCGGAACTGGTCAGCCGGCTCACCGCCGTCCGCCGCGTGGCCGCCGACACCCGCTCCTGGGAGGAGCTGTCCGCCTCCGCGCAGCGCGACGCCCTTGCCGCCGCCACCGACGCCCTCGACGCCGCCCGGGACGCCAACACGGACCTGGACCAGATCCGCTTCGACCTGGACACCGCGGAGCTGGACTCCACAGCGGCGATCGAGAAGATCGGCGTGCTCAAGGGCGATCTGGCCCGCACCAGGGAACAGCTCGCGGCAGCCACCGGCCGCCGCGACACCCTGGCGGCCAAGGCCCTGGCCGCCCTGGACGCCGGACTGCAGAGCGCCCTGGAGGAATTGTTCGCCCCCTTCGGCGAGATCACCGACGTCGTCCGCCTGCAGGAGGCCGCCGCCGAGGTGGAACGCGCCCTGCTCACCGAGGGCGCCCGGCTGGAAAAGACGCTGCTGGAAACCCGCAACCGGCTCGAGCGGACCTTCGAGACGTTCACCGACAAGTGGGGCTCGGACTTCGGCACCTCGGCGGACGCCGCCGGAGCCTACGCGGAGCGGTTCGAGAGCATCGTCTCCGAAGGCCTGCCGCAGCACGAAACCGAGTTCCGGGAATACTTCAACAACCGCACCTACGAGCGGTTCAGCGACCTGCTGGCCCTGCTCGACGAGGAACGGCGCAGCATCTCCTCGCGCCTGCTGCCGCTGAACTCGGTACTGCAGCGAGTGGAATACCACGTGGACAGCCACCTCGAGATCGAGGTCAAGACCACGGTGCCCGACGCCGCCCACAAGTTCCGCACCGAACTGAAGAACGCGCTGCCGATGATGGGCCTGCGGCAGAACAAGGCGGACATGGACGCCCGGTACTCAGCGCTGGAGGCACTGGTGGACCGGCTGAAGGATCCGGAGGAACGCCGCTGGCGGGCCGAGGTCCTGGATGTGCGCTCCCACGTGACCATCACCTGCACGCACCGCCTGGCCAACGGGCAGGCGTTCACCAACCTGCAGGCGTCGCTGATGTCCGGCGGCGAGGGCCAGCGCTTCACCGCGTTCATCATGGCCTCCGCCCTGGCCTACCAGCTGGGCATCGTCTCGCAGGGCTTCAGTACCTACGGCACGGTGATGATGGACGAGGCGTTCGTGAAGTCCAGCCTGTCCTTTGCCGAGGCGTCCATCAATGCGCTGCACGAGTTCGGCTTCCAGCTGCTGCTCGCCGCCCCCGAGGACAAGGTGGACCTCTCCCGCTTCCTGGGCTCGGTCACCGAAATCCTGCGCGACGACGCCGCCAACCGCTCCGGCGTGCTGGAACGGGACACGCGGCGCGGGTCCGGCTCGCAGCCGGTGAACATCCTGCTGCGGTAGGAATTGCTCCGCTGCGAAAGCGGTGGCGCGCCGGCGCCCGGCACAGGACACTGGTGGAGTGTTAAGAATCCTGGAGACCTGGCGCCGGCAGCTGATCGGGACGTTCAGCAACAACGCCGCCGAAATTCCGCAGTGGGAACTGGATCTGGCCAAGGGTGAAGACACCGGGTTCTATGGTCCGGAGTCCGCCGTCTGGGCGGTGCACGGGTCGATGACGCCGATCATCGCCGGCATCCGCGCCCTGCTGCTGCAGGCCCTGCATCCGGGCGCCATGGCCGGGGTCCACGACTTCTCCGACTACAAGGAGGATCCGCTGGGCCGGCTGGCCGGCACCATCCGCTGGATCTTCACCGTCACCTACGGGGACACGGCGGCGGCGAAGTCCGGTTCCGACTGGGTGCTGCGGCTGCACGAACGGGTCCACGGCACCTACGAGGACGCCGCCGGCGTCGAACGGCTCTACTCGGCGAATGATCCGGAGATTGCGCGCTGGGTGCACCTGGCCTTCACCGATGCGTTCCTCAGCTCGCATCAGCGCTTCGGCGGCCCGATTCCCGGCGGCCCGGACGCTTACGTCTCCGAATGGGCGGTGGCCGGGGAACTGATGCGCATCGGCAATCCGCCGCGGTCCGAGGCCGAGCTGCGGGCACAGCTGGCGGCGTACGACGGCGAACTGCGGCACAGCGACTATGTCCGGGAGGCGGTGGGCTTCCTGCGCCGGCCGCCGCTGCCGCGGTCCCAGCTGGCCGGCTACCGGGTCCTGTTCGCCGGCGCCGTCGCGTCGCTGGAACCCCGGCACCGGGAAATGCTGGGCTTGAAGGAGCCGCGGCTGGGCCCCTTCCCGGTGCCGGTGCGACTGCCGGTGAAACTGGTGCTGGGGGTGATCCGGCTGGGACTGGGCCCGCAGGGACCAAGCGAACGGTCCGCCCGCGAACGGATCAGGCGTCTTTCCGCCGCACAGTAGGGTCTGCCGCGCGGTCAGAACTGCCCGGCGGTGGGCCTGCCGGCCGTCGGAGTTCCGGTCGTCCGTGGGCCGGCCATCGGTGTTCTAAGCAGGCCCCCGTCCGTGCCGCCCCACGTGATCAGCTCGGTCCGCAGCAGAGCCTGCGCCGCCAAACACCTCAGCGACCTCCGTCGTCGTGCTCGCACCTTCGCAATAAGAGGTCAACCGCGACCTTCGCCAATACACCGAAGGCTGATTTTCCTTGTAGATGCATTCGACGTCGGATTTACTGTTCGCACACGCACAGGAGGCACTCAGAAATGACGAGCTCAAACGCTGCAGCTGAATCACGCATCAGATCACGGAACAGAGACATGCTGTCGGGTGAGGCGATCGCCGAGGCCGGGCTGACCGATTGGCGCAAGTTGGCCCAAGGACTGCACGCCCGGTATCTGGTCGATGACTTCGGCACAGGTGCACGGTTCGTGACCGCGGTAGGTGAGGCAGGCGATGCGCTTGGACACTACCCGAGCGTGTCGATCGGCAAGGGGTACGTCGACCTCAAATTGGTCAGCTCTGACGCTGTCTACCGCGACGGCGAAGGCACCGAACACATCGTCGAATGGGTCACCCGGCAGGATATCGATCTGGCCAGGCTGATCACCGGGATCGCCGCCGACCACCAGATCGACGCCGAACCGGCATCGGTCAGCGTCCTCGAACTCGGCCTCGACACCGCAAACTCCGCGACGATCGCCCCGGTGTGGGCAGCCCTGCTGACAGGTAACCCAGACGCGCAGGGCTACGGGTCGCCCAGCGACGAGATCCGGGACGCCACGGGGCGGGTACCAAACCTGTGGTTCGGCGACGCCAACGAGCACGACAGTCAGCGGTTCCACGTCGAGGTCTACGTGGCGCCAGAGGTGGCCGGGCAACGAATTAACGCCGCCGTCGCCGCAGGGGGAACCGTCGTGGATGACACCGGTTCGCCGTCGCTCACGGTGATTGCCGACCAGGACGGCAACACTGCGGTCCTGTGCGTCGCCGAGATGCCTGCGGCGGAGGCTGAATCTTGACCTTCTCGAACTCGTAACAGGACGGACATGGCCATGCCGCACGTAATCAAACCGCTCACTCCGGGAACGTTTCCGGCATGGCTTGCACTCGCGCAGAAACACAACGGGGTCTGGGGCGGGTGCTACTGCTCGTATTTCCACGGCGACACGGAGGGAACCATCAAAAGCGAGTACGACCGGCCGACCTTCAAGCAGCGACTCGTGGCGGAAGGCGCAGCACACGCGGCACTCGTCTTCGACGGCGACGACGCGATCGCATGGTGCCAGTACGGCAGTCCGCTCGAGCTGCCGGGGATCTACCACCGCAAGCAGTACGACGCCGGCGAGACCCAGCCAGCGCCGTGGCGCATCACCTGCTTCTTCGTCGACCGCGACCATCGACGTTCCGGTGTGGCACGGGAGGCACTGGACGGCGCGCTCGAGCTGATCGCACAGGCAGGCGGAGGTGAGGTGATCTCATTCCCCAACGAACTCACCCCCGGCAAGAGAACATCATCCTCGTTCCTTCATAACGGCACACGGGCCATGTTCGAGAAGGCGGGATTCACGTTCGAGCGCCACATCGGCAAGAGCAAGACAGTGATGCGTAAGACCGTTCAACCGGCCCTGCGGCTGACCCCGGATTGAACCTACGCCCGTCCGGCAGCCACCGCCACAAGCTCGGCCGCGACTCCGGTCAACCGACGCGGACCGGACCAAATGGCAGTCAGGGGTCGGCTGATTCCATCTCCTTCGAAGGGGACCCGAAGCAGCTCACCGCTGGCAAGCTGGTCGCGCACCACCAGCTCACTCAACACAGCAGGACCGGCTCCGGCAGCGACAGCAACCCGCACCGCAGTATTGCTGCTGAGCACCTGGGCCGGCTCGACGACGTCGTACCCGGCAAGCACTTCCTGCAGCGCCTCGCGGGTACCAGACCCGGGTTCCCGAACCACCAGTGGGATTTCCGCCAGTTCCTGCAAACTGATCCGGGTCCGGTTGGCCCATTCGTGGTTCGGATCAACAACCACCACCAGTTCGTCCTCACGGACCACCAGGGCATTCACTCGAACCGGCAGATTCGGAGTCTCCACAAACCCCAGCTGGAGGGTGCCCCGCTGCACCTCCTCGATGACAGCCGCCGAGTTCTCCACCCGCACGTCAATACGGGCATGCGGCAGCCGACGCTTCAGTTCGGCAAGCCAGGCCGGCAACAGCATGTCCGCGATGGTGAGGCTGGCACCCACACTCAGTTCCATCGTCTCGCCGCTTCGGCCGGTACGCACCACACTGTTGAAGCGCCGCGCAGCCTCCAACAGTTCTCGGGCCGAGTCCGCCAGCAGGAGTCCCATTGCAGTGGGTGCCGAACCGCGCGGGCTGCGTTCAAGCAGGGGAGTCTTCAGATCCGCTTCCAATTCCGCAATAGACCGGCTCGCATTGGACTGGGCCATGCCCAGTTTCCGCGCCCCGGAAGCCACGCTGCCCTCGTCCACCACGGCAACGAACAGTTCCAGCACCTGAAGGTTCGGCCACGCATGAGCCATATCAAAAGCATATAAACCCATGCCGGATTGCAGGCTACCGGACGGTCGGATCCGGTGGGAGCATCGAAAATAGTGGGCGCAGCCTGGGCCTCACGGGCGGACATCGACCCGTGGCAACCATCGCCTCACGGGCGGACATCGCCGTTGAAGGCCTGCAGAGCGCGCCGAACCGCGAACCCTGACTCTTCACCGGAAGGAACTATGCGCAAGAGCATCCTCGCCCTGGTTATGTCCGGGCTGCTGGCCACCGGCAGCGTGGTCTCCTGTGCGGGTCCGGAACCCACGGAAGGGACCGCCTCACCGGAAACAACAGCCAGCGCACCGGCAGCAACCGCTCTCCCGGCCGACCGCGTGGATCAGGTGGCTCCAGCGGACGCCAGGGCCATCACCGATCCCGCGGATCCGCAGGCGACACTGGTTCTGTTCACCGACTACCAGTGCCCGTACTGCGCCATGATGGATCCCCTGATCCAGCAGGCCAAGAACGATTACGGGGACCAGGTCCGCATCCTCGTCCGCAACTACCCGCTCCCCAAGCACCAGAATGCCGAGACCTCGGCCCGGGCGGTGGAGGCAGCGGCTGAACAGGATGCGCTGGAAGAGATGGCCGCGGCCGTCTTCGAGCATCAGGAGGAGTGGAAGAACCAGACGGATGTGGAGGACCTCTTCGTCTCCTACGCCGGGGACCTGGGCCTGGACACGGAGAAGTTCCGCGCCGACTACAACTCCGACGCGATCAAGGACCGGGTGGCCAGGGACCTGCAGGATTCCCAGGACCTCCAGCTGCCGGGTACTCCGTCACTGGTGCTCGACAACCAGGTCCTCGCGCTGGATTCCGTGGACTACAGCGCCATCCAGGAACAGCTGGACAAGGCCCTGAACAACTAGGCTCCCAGTACCTTTTCGCAGGTCCATGCTGCAGGATGTGGGCCGCTCTGCAAATCCTCCGGCGCCGCCCGCTGGCCCGGCTGAAAAGCCGGCGAAGTCCGCCGCAGCAAGGTGTGATGGAAAGCATACTGACCATTGGTGTCTTCGGTGCGGGCGCTGCGGAGATCTTGGGATAAAAAGGGTGAATGACTATCGAAGCCGGGCTCGCCCGTCCCGCCTGGCGCCGCCTCTTTGGGGTTCCGCTCCTCATTTCCGTGGCGTTTACCGTCCTCATGCTCATTGTTGCCTTCGTGGCGGACCTGCCCGTGCGGGACCCCGAAGGCTTCCTGGGTCCCAGCTATGTGCGGCTGCCGCTGATGGTGCTGCTGATGATCGCCGCCGACGTCGTACCCCGCGTCCTGGCCCGGCGACGGGAGCTGGGAGGGATGAGAGCCGCCGCGTCCGATGTGCTGCGGACGCGGTGGTCCGGCCCCCGGCTGGCCGTGGCAGTGGCGGGACTGATCACGTTCTACCTCGCCTACATGTCCTACCGGAACCTCAAAAGCTTCCTGCCTTTCCTGCAGCAGCACCTGACGGACGCCTTGCTGGAGGACTCGGACAAATGGCTGGCCGGCGGCAGCTACCCCGCTGATGTCCTGCAGAGCCTGCTGGGCACCGGCTTCAGCGCGGAGCTGCTCTCCGGCGTCTACATGCTTTTTATGGTCTTCGTTCCCGTCTCCCTCGCCGCAGCGCTGGTGTGGTCCGATAACCTGCAGCGCGGCGCCTGGTACGCCACCGCCCTGTCCTTTAACTGGATTCTGGGTACCTTCAGCTACTACGCCCTGCCGTCCCTGGGGCCGATCTACCACGACGCCGCGCCGTTCAGCGACCTGCCAGAAACCGCCGTCTCGGGCCTGCAGGACACCCTGTACGAGAACCGGGTCGAGGTGCTGGCCGATCCGTTCGCCACGGACTCCGTCCACGGCATCGCGGCCTTCGCTTCCCTGCACACCTCGATCGTCTTTACGGCGGCACTGGTGGCGCACCTGACCCACCTGCCCAGGGCGGCCCGCTGGATCATGTGGGTCTACGTTGTCCTGACCACGCTGGCCACGGTCTACTTCGGCTGGCATTACGTTTTGGACGTGGTCGCCGGGCTGGCCCTCGGCGCCGTGTCGGTGTGGCTGGCCGCCAAGGCTGTGGGAGTCGGGCGTGCGGAGAAGGTTGCAGTGCCCGACGTCGAGCCGGAGCTTGTCTCGACCGTGCGGTAGGCTGCCTCCCGGGAAGCGCCGGAGCATCTGCTCAAGCCGGCTCTGGTAACCCTCCTGAGCATCTTTGCGGTCATCGCCCTGGTCGCCGGCTACAGGGTGGCCGTCTACACCGCCACCCGCCGGGCCGCCGCCGGCTCGCGGACCGAGGGCTTCGTCGTCGTGACGTCTCGTACTTGCCTGTCCGCAGTCGGACCCGTGCCCGCAGTGATCAGTGAAGAAGACTATGCGGCCTTCTGGGACGAACCCGCCTTGAACACCCCGGACTTCCTTGCAGACCTGCTGCGGCGATGTGGCCGGCGCCTCGTACCTGGCCATGCTGTTCCACCCGGACGCTTCTGAGTCCGGTGTCGATTACTGCTGCAAGTCGGGCGTGCGGTTCCGCAGCCGGCGCAGATCCGTACCGGCCAAGAGCAGCCCCCGCCCGCCAGTTGCCGCAGACAAAGAGAAACACCCCGGTCCGAAGACCGGGGTGTTTCCCTATTGCGGAGGATGGGGGATTTGAACCCCCGAGGGCGTTAACCCAACACGCGTTCCAGGCGTGCGCCATAGGCCGCTAGGCGAATCCTCCAGGCATTGCTCCGTAAGAAGCAGATATAAGACTACCCGATGCAGGGCTAATCCAACGAATCGGGAGATTGGGGGTTCGTTTCGCCAGGCGCCGCAGCCCTCCTGCCCGGCAGCCAAAACACCAGATTAACCACGACGATGGCGGCCGGAAGCAGGTGGCGGCAGCCGGGCTCAGAAAGGCTATCGGAATGGATAGCAGGAACACTGCAGGGTCACCGCCACGCGGGTCCGGGCATACGCCAGAAGTTGGGGTTGGACGTCGTCCTGGAACCCCGGTAGCCGGCACAGATCCACATTGACGTATTGGCTACCCCGATGAGCCCAATATCGCGGCGTAGGTGACGACACCGAGCACCCGGTCACCGTAGAAGGCAATCATGTCCGCGGCATAGCCGTCAGAGCGACAAACAGGAGCAGTGTCAGGTTCAGCCGCTGGAGGCCCACGGTAAAGCCGGACAGCAGCCGGAACAGGCGGTGATGGCTGAGCCAGTAGGCAGCCGTCACCACAAAGGACAGCAGGTAGGCTGCGGATTCCGGAAGCTGCTCGACGACGGCGGGGCGCAGGTCATCGCCCGGCACCTGCGGAACCTTGATGTCCACCGCCGGCAGGTCATGGCAATGGCAAAGACCGCATCACTGAAGAATGCGGTGCGCTCAACGTCCGGCCCGGAGTTAACCCGTTGAGCGAAGGCCTGGTTCATGCTCATGCGGGACACACAGTCCAGCGTGGTGGACTGCACGCCGGGCGTCACCAGTTCAACGGCCTCCCCTCCCCGCGAGATGGCAGTAAGTGCTCTTCCCGGCCTCCAGACGGGCACTTACTGCCAGTTCGGTGCGCGAACGTGCTCAATCTCTCGCGAGATGGCTGTAAGTGCTGTTCCCGGGGCCGGGACGTGCAGTTTCTGCCATCTCGGCGCAAACGAGCCAGGGCCCGGGAGGTGCCGGCGGGCCTGGAACACACAGGTTAAACAAGTAGGTGTTAAACAAGTAAGGCCCCGCCAATGGCGGGGCCTTACTCTCTGAACAACCGGTGTCTTTCAACCGTAAATATTGTCCGGCGGTGACCTACTCTCCCACATCCTCCCGGATGCAGTACCATCGGCGCTGTGGGTCTTAGCTTCCGGGTTCGGA
>NZ_JASKLX010000013.1:0-78061 GCF_030125555.1 Arthrobacter sp. zg.Y820 | reverse complement strand
TGCACTAAATTCGAAACCAGCTAAAAAAGTCCTCCCAACCCACGGGGTGGGCGGAAGAACCAGTTCAACCAATTAAAATAATTGGTATCAATAAACTTGGCACACTATTGAGTTCTCAAACAACAGATGCATCCGAAATACTCGGAAAAACAATTGAATGTCTTTCTTTTCTCTTCGCTGCAGTGTTTCTTTATTCTATTTCATCCGGACTGTTTTAGCAATTCCGCGTTATCCGCGGAACCTGGCCGAAACAACCGGGTGAACCCGCCACGAAGCTTCCGGACCTTGCCCGTTGCGTTGTGATGGGTTGTGGCTGCCGAGTCCGGGAGTCTCACTTGCAGAACATGTCTGTCAGGCGCTCACCGGGGCAACTCACTAAACTTTACACACCCTCGGCGGCTGGCGCAAACCCCTGGAGTGTGACCTCCTGCACGCTGCGCCGCCGGTTCCGGATGCCTCCTTGCGGACAGCTCCGGAACGAAGAAAGCCGGCCCCCGCCCCTCGCAGCTCCGGAAAATCCGGAACCAGCGAGGGAGCTGGAAGCCAGCCTTCTAACGGGCCGTTAAAACTATACGGCGGACACTTCAACGGTCGCAAGAGTGCGCTTGCCGCGGCGCAGCAGCAGGTATCGGCCATGCAGCAGCTCCGTGCCGCCGATCACCGCTTCTGCATCCGTGACCTTGTGGTTGTTCACGTAGGCGCCGCCCTCGGCAACCGTTCGCCGGGCCGCGGAGTTGCTGGCCGAAAGGCCTGAAGCCACGAGCAGGTCAATGATGCCCAGGCCGCTGGCGTCCACTACTACCCGCGGGAGCTCGGCGGTGGCTGCGGTCAGGATGTCTTCGTCCAGCTCACTGAGGTCACCCTGTCCGAACAACGCAGCGGAGGCGGCGATAACCTTTTCGGTAGCCTCCACCCCGTGGATCAGCGACGTGACGTCAAAGGCCAGCCGGCGCTGGGCAGCGCGCTTGTGCGGCTCGGCCGCCACAGAGCGTTCCAGCTCTTCGATTTCAGCCTTGGACAGGAAGGTGAAGACCTTCAGCCGGTCAACGACGTCGGCATCGGGGGTGTTCAACCAGAACTGGTACATCGCGTACGGGCTGGTCATGCTGCCGTCCAGCCAAATCGCGTTGCCCTCGCTCTTGCCGAACTTGGTGCCATCGGAGTTGGTGATCAGCGGGGTGCCCAGGGCGTGGACGCTCTTGCCCTCGACCTTGCGCACCAGCTCGGTGCCGGCCGTGAGATTGCCCCACTGATCGGAACCGCCGGTTTCCAACACGCAGTTGTAGTCCCGGAAGAGCTGGAGGTAATCCATGCCCTGCAGCACCTGGTAGCTGAACTCGGCGTAGGAAATGCCCTCGTCGGAGTTAAGCCGCGAAGAGACAATCTCCTTCTTGATCATGGTGCCCACCCGGAAGTGCTTGCCGATGTCCCGCAGGAAGTCGATGGCACTCATGGGCGCGGTCCAGTCAAGGTTGTTGACCATCTGCGCGGCGTTGCTTCCCTCGAAGCTGAGGAAGCGCTGCACCTGGCCCTGCAGGTAGCCGACCCACTCGGAAACGGTTTCCTTGGTGTTCATGGTGCGTTCCGCCGTCGGACGCGGATCTCCCACCAGCCCGGTGGAGCCGCCCACCAGGGCCAGCGGGCGGTGGCCGGCCAGCTGCAGCCGGCGCATGGTCAGCAGCTGCACCAGGTTGCCCAAGTGCAGGCTCGGCGCCGTCGGATCGAAGCCGCAATAGTAGGTGATTGAATCCCCGGCGAGCAGTTTCTCCAGTTCGGCCTCGTCAGTGGATACGTGGACCAGTCCACGCCACTTCAGTTCCTGCCAAATATTGTCGAAGGTCGGATCGTTCTTCTGGGCGCGCAGGCCCGCTGGGGTTTCAGTAGTCACGTGTTCCAAAATATCAGGCTTCTTCTTCCACAATGCCGGCCGGGATCGGACCCGCGGCAATAAGACGCAGCCGCTGGGTCGGGCGGGTCATCGCCACGTACAGGTCCCCGACCTTCCCGGCCGCAGCGGTAAGCAGCTCTTCAGGCTCCAAAATGACGACGCCGTCGAACTCCAGGCCCTTGGCTTCCCGCGGCGAGGTCACCACTATGTCCTGTTCCAGCCCACCGGCGCCGGTGCCCAGCCGCCGGCCGTAGACAGCACCGACTTCGCGGCGGACGGCGTCGAGGTGGTGTTCCTCCGCGATGATCGCCAGCAGGCCGCCGTCCAGCGAGTCCAGGTCCTCCGGCAGGACCTCCATCAGGCGGGCAACCAATCCGCCCTCCGGCACCCGGTCGACGAACGGTGCCCAGCGGCCTTCGCGGACGGCCTTGGGTGCGGAGACCACCAGACCGGCAGCATTGGCCATGCGGACCGCCGCCTCGGCGATCTGCGCCGGGGTGCGGTAATTCACCGTCAGCTCTTCGAGCGTCCAGCGGTCCCCCACAAACGGCGCCAGCGCCTGCTGCCACGACGTGGCACCGGCGGCGGAGCTGGTCTGGGCGATGTCGCCGACCACGGTGAAGGACTTCAGCGGGCAGCGGCGCATCAGCAGCCGCCACTGCATGGCCGACAGTTCCTGTGCCTCGTCAACGACGATGTGACCGAAGGCCCAGGTGCGGTCGACGGCGGCGCGGTCGGCCGCGGTCAGGCGCACCTCCCCCTCGGTGTTGTGGTCCGCCAGGTCCTCGGCAGAGAGGATGCCGTGCGCGCCGGAGTCTTCCAGGAAGCCCTCGGTGTTCTCGATGGCCCGCTCGGCGTTGGCCAGGTCCCGCTTGCGCTGTTCCTCGCGCAGGGCGAAGTCGCGTCCGGCGGAGGCGTCCAGTTCTCCGAGCAGCTCCGCCGCCTCGTCCAGCAGCGGAATGTCGGATTCGGTCCACGGTGCGTCCGGGCTGCGGCGCAGGAGGCGGATTTCCTCCGGGCTCAGTTCGGGTGCGGCTGCTTCCAAGTGTCCGGGCTTACTGAAGAGTTCGGAGAGCAGTTTCTCCGGCATCATCGGCATCCAGCACAGGTTGAGTGCCACCCGCACGTCGCGGGCGCTGCGCACGTCCTCGGCCAGATACGCCCGGTCGGTGCTGTTGCCGGCACCGGACGATTCCTCGAGCTGGTCGGTCAGCTGCTCGGTGAGTTCGCGCAGCAGGATCTTCACGAAGGTCACCCGGGCCTCGTTGTGCGGCTTGCCGGTGGCACGGGCCTTGTCGCGGGCGCGCTGGACCATTTTCGGAGTCAGCGTGAGGATGGTTCCCTCGACGTTCAGCTTCCGCGGTTCGGCCGGGAGCCGCTGGCGGTTGGCGACGGCGTTGGCCATCACTTCAGCCATGCCGATCCGTCCCTTGATCTCGGCGACGTGCGCGTTTTCTTCCTGCACGGCCGTGATGCCGGGCATCAGCTGGCCAAGGCTGGACATGACGACGCCGGTCTCGCCCAGCGAGGGAAGCACCCGTTCGATGTAGCGGATGAAGGCATTGGAGGGGCCCACCAGCAGGACACCGGCGGACTTGAGCCGTTCCCGGTGCGTGTACAGCAGATAGGCGGCGCGGTGCAGCGCGACGGCGGTCTTGCCCGTTCCCGGTCCGCCCTGCACCACCAGGGTGCCGGCCAGCGGTGCGCGGATGATGCGGTCCTGCTCGGCCTGGATGGTGCCGACAATGTCCGACATCTGTCCGGTGCGCTTGGAGTTCAGGGCAGCGAGCAGGGCGCCTTCGCCCTGAAGTGCAGCCTCCTCCTCGAGCATGGTGTAGTCCAGCACATCGTCTTCGATGGCCTGGACGTTCCGGCCCTTGAGGATCAGGTGGCGGCGGCGTCGTACGCCCTGCCGTTCGAACGCTGTGGCCTGGTAGAACGTGCCCGCTTCCGGGGCGCGCCAGTCGACCATCAATCGCTGCAGGTCCTCGGTGGACAGGCCGATGCGGCCGATGTAACGCTCTTCGCCGTCGTCGAGGTCCAGCCGGCCGAAAACCAGCCGGTCATCGACGGCGTTCAGCTGCGCCAGGCGGTCTTCATACATGGTCGCAAAGGCGTCACGTTCGGAGCGGTTCTGGTGTGAACCGGCCGAGTGGCTGCGCCGCACCTGGGCCAGCTGTTCGCGCTTTTCCTCGCGGAGTTCGTCGAGTCGCTGGTACAAACCGGCGACGTAGTGTCGCTCATGTTCCAGCTCGTGGTGGGCAGAAGACGTTTCAGGCATGTTCGCGTTCCCTCTCGCAAAGGCAGACCGTCAAGTTTAGCGCGCATTTGGACTTTTTCCATGCATTGAGCTAACCGGCTGACACCGGCCCTGTTCGGGGTGGTCGTGGTGCGCCTCCGTCCGGCGGCGCGGGTGGTGCTCCGCCGGACGGAAGAGCATGAATCCTCGGTCAGTAACCGATCAGTGCATGCACCGGGTAACCGGCAAGCGCCTGGCGTCCGCCCAGGTCCTTCAGCTCCAGCACGACGCCGAATCCGGCCACGACTGCGCCGGCCTTTTCGATCAGGCGTGCGGTCGCCCCGAGGGTGCCGCCGGTGGCCAGTACATCATCCAGGATCAGCACGCGGGCGCCCACCGGAATGTCGTCCTGGTGGACTTCGAGTGTATTTTCGCCGTATTCCATGGAGAAGCTCTCGGAATGCACGCGGCGCGGCAGTTTGCCCGGCTTGCGGATCGTGATGACGCCTTTGTCCGCCGCGTAGGCAGCAGCTGCGGCGAGGAGGAAGCCGCGTGCTTCCACTCCGGCAACGTAGTCGAAGCGCCCCTCGTACTCGGCCAGCAGCGAATCCACGACGCTCCGGAAGGCCTGTCCGTCGGCAAAGACGGGGGTCAGGTCACGGAAGACCACTCCCGGCTTGGGATAGTCGGGCACGACTGCACCCAGACGTTCGATCGTTTGTTCAATGGTCTCGTTGTTAACCGGTTCTGCCGGGGCATCTTTCACCCGTCCACCTTACCCGCTGCGTCCGCTCCGGCCCGAGCCGCGTGGACAGCTGTGGCACTTGTCTCGCCACGCCCGGCGCCCGCGTGACAGCGGGCACGCACACCGGGTCGGTCGGGCGGGCGGAATCGAGCGGAGTTATCGGCTGGAGGAATAAAGGGGCCTTCGACGGCGGTTGCCATCTGTCAGTGCCCTTTGCCCCTTTGGACAGGCCACTGAATTTAACGGCACCAACAGTCAAGGATTGCAACACATATGGCTAACCTGCACGAAGTGCTCAAGAACAAGATCGGATTCGGCACGGCTCCGCTGGGAAACATGTTCCGGAACATTCCCGAGGATGAGGCGCTGGCGACGGTTGAAGCCGCCTGGAATGAAGGCATCCGCTACTTCGACACCGCACCCTTCTACGGAGCCGGCCTGGCGGAATCCCGCCTGGGCGAGGTCCTCTCACAGCATCGCCGCGATGAGTACGCGCTGAGCACCAAAGTGGGACGGCTGATCCTGGATGAGGAAGAGGAAAAAAGCTCCGGCCTCTTCACGCACGGGCGTTCAAATAAGATCGCCACTGACTACACCGCGGATGCCACCCTGCGCTCCATCGAGGAGAGCCTGAAGAGGCTGAAGACTGACCGGCTGGACTTTGTCTTCGTCCACGACACCTCCCGGGACTTCCTCGGTGATGAGTGGGTCACCAAGTTCGACGAGGCGCGGACCGGCGCGTTCCGGGTACTCGCGCGGCTGCAGGATGAGGGCGTCATCAACGGCTGGGGCCTCGGCGTGAACACCACCGAGCCCATCGAGCTGGCCATGGACATGGATGAGGCAGCTCCGACCATGAGCCTCTCAGCCACTCAGTACACGCTGCTGCAGCACGAGCGCGCCCTGCAGCGCATGATGCCCGCTGCACTGGAGAAGGGCGTCGGCATTATCGTCGGCGGACCTTTCAACTCCGGCGCCCTGTTGGGCGGCGACACGTTCGACTACGCCGAGATTCCTCCGCAGGTTAAGACACGGATCGCCGAGCTGACCTCGGTGGCCTCCCGGCACGAGGTGAGCCTGAAGGCCGCTGCCCTGCAGTTCTCCGCCGCCCACCCCGCTGTGGCTGCGGTCATTCCCGGCTCCAGCCGGCCCGGACGCGTCACAGAGGATGTCGCGGCGATGAAGGCCGAAATTCCGGGTGCGTTCTGGGACGAACTGCTGGAAAAGAAGCTGATTTCCGCGCAGGCTCCGCTTCCGCGCTCCTAGCAGGTTGCTTCGCCGAACGGCGTTCCGGGATGGCACTCATCCGGAACGCCGTTCTGCGTTTCACGGCCGCAGGGCCGTCGCTCCTGCGGATGCCGGCTGCTTGCGCGGCTGGGCGGGACGGTACTTGGACACAGTTGGGTCACCGGTGAGCCAGTACCGCCAGGGATATTCGTCTGAACCGCCGGGGCCGCTGACACCCACCCGCGGTCCGGACGAGACCAGTTCTTCCGGCACCGCCCGGTCCGGCAACTCCAGCCGCAGCGGGGCCGCGAAGACATCGGCGCCGTCGAGGTTCCTGTTGATGCCCAGGGCCTGGGCCAGCCGGGCCGGTCCGCGGGCGAGGTCCAGGTCGGTGCGCGGATTTCCGCGGCGTTCCCGTGCGGTTTCGATGCCGTCAGTGATTTCCCCGGCCCGCAGCAGCAGTCCGGTGGCCTGTCCCTCATCACCGCAGACCACGTTGGCGCAGTAATGCATACCGTAGGTGAAGTAGACGTAAAGGTGCCCGGCCGGACCGAACATGGTGTTGTTCCGGGCCGTGCGGCCGCGGAACGCGTGGGAGCCCGGATCCGCGTCCCCCATGTAGGCCTCCACCTCGGTGACCCGAACGCTCACCGGGCGGCCGCCGTCGTCGTGCGTCAGGGTTGAGCCCAGCAGGAGGCGGGCGGCGGAGGTGGCCGGTACCGCAAGCCGTGATCGTGCGCTTGTGTCTTCCATGCCTTCGACCGTAGCAAGATCCCGTCCTGTGGCTGGAATCGGGGCGCTCCTGCCATGCGGGGATGGTCGCGGGGACCGTCAGAGCATGGCGCGGTAGAACCGCTCAAGTGCGGCCCGCCGGTGCAGATTCGGATTCGGGGTCTGGCCGTCAAGCTGGTCTCGCACGGCGTCAAGGGCGGCGTGCCACGCGGCGAGGAGGGTGGCGGTCTGATCCTGGCTGCCGGTGACCGGCTCGCGGATGGTGGCCTTGGTTTCGTGGCCGTCATCGGTCATCACCAGCTGCGCGTCCCCTCCAATACTCAGCGTCCTGCCGGCCGTCTCCACCGCCGCTTCCACATCCTCCGCCGGCGCCCGGTACCAACGCTCGAACACCAGCTCCGCGTCGGCACCCTCACCGGTCACCCGGCCCATCGTGGGGGAAATGTCGAATTCGCTGGCGTAGGCATCGCGCAGGGCAAGCCACCGATCCATGCTGTCAGGATCCGGTTCCCGACCGGCGGCGACGCTGGCGAAGGAGTTCAGGATCCCCTGCCAGCCGGCACTGCCTTCGGTCAGGAAATCCGGTGAGTCGGTGCGGGAGCGGAACTGCAGCAGCGCTCCCCCGCCGCTCTCCAGGACCTGCCATTCCAGCACCGATTCCAGGCCCAGCTGGTCCTCCCAGGTGAGCTGCAGGCTGGAACGAGGTTCCAGCTGGAGCACTGTGCCGGTGCTGGTGCCGCCGTCCATTTCCAATGTGTATTCCTTGCCCAGCCGCCACTGCGGTGTCACGTCGCCGAGCCAGCGTGAGACCTTTTCGGAATTGGTCAGGACATCCCAGATGTGGGCCGTGGGGTAGTCAAACTGGCGGTCGAAGGCAACCGCATATCCATCGGTCAGTTTCTGGATACGGCCCTCAGGGACTGCTTGCCCTTCCGGAACTGCGGGGCCAGATTGCTCAGACATGGCGGCCGTCCTCCTGCTCGGTGGAACCCCGGCTTTGAAGTCCCAGCCTAGCCGCGGTGGGAATGCTCCGTAAGTCCGAGCGGCTGTCCGTTGACTAGTCGCCGGCAGACCCGAGGTGTGCTGCGGCGGGGAAAGTCCGTGTTGGAGGCCAGCTGGAAATGTCGGTGGCAGCTGAAACCATGAATTCATGGACACAACAACGACGTTTGACCAGCGGACAGACCCTCCTCCGGATGCCCCGTGGCGTGATGATTTTCTGGTGTGGGAACCGCAACCGCCCGACCCGGAGTGGCCGCCCGACTCCGTCCCGTTTGATCCCCTGTGGGTCGGTGACCACGGTTCCGCTCCCCCGCGGGCCGACGGCGGCGGCGACGGGTGCGGTCCCGACGGCGGCGGTCACCATGGCGCCGGCGGCAGCAACGCCCGTGCCAATGCCGGTGCATGCGGCGCCGGTGCAAGCCCGGTGTTTTGTGCTGACCCGGCAATTAGTGCTGCTCAGCGCCACGCTCTGGCAGCGACCCTGCCCGAGGGGTTCACCGGTTCTTTGGGTCTGCTGGATGCTGCGGGCCTGGATCAGGAGCTGACCGGCACCGCGTTGCAGGGTGTGCGGATTCTGGAAGGCTGGGCCGCCGCCGCCAAGGCACGGCTGGTGCACCGCCAGCACCGGCTCATGTTCGAGGAGCTGGAGCAGTTCGACCGGCAACGGGCGGCCGAGGATGCCGAGCGCCGGGCAGCCGGCGAAGACGTAGCCGGCACCGGTACCGGTACCAGCGCCCGGTGCGCCCGAACCGCCCGGCCGGGCGTTTCTGCCGGGCAGGGCGTAGACCGGAGTCTGGCGTTCAGTCTCTGTGCCACCGAGATCGCCACCCTGTTTCGGCTGCCCGAGGGAACCGCGATGGCCCTGGTCGAAGAATCCGAGGAGCTCTGCACCCGCTGCCCGGACACGCTGGCCCTGCTGGAAACCGGAGCGATCACCCTTGCCCAGGCGCGGACGATCCTGGACCAGACCAGATCCCTCATGGAACCGGCACCCGTGGCTGCTGCCGGCAGCGAAGCAGGACGCGATCCCGGGAAAGGGCCTCAAGGGGAAGACACCGGGCCGGAGAACGACAAGGGGCAGGAGAACGATCAGCCAGGAGTTGACGATGGCCGGCTCTTTCCGCCCGGAGCCGCTGCTGCCCTCGAGCAGGACCTGCTTCAACTCGCACCGGAGCTCACCAATGCCCAACTCACCCGCAAAGCCCGGCGGCTGCGCGAACGGATCTATCCGCAGAGCATTCCGGTCCGGCACCGGACCGCGTTTGATCAGCGTCGCGTTTGGTTCCAGCCCCGGCCCGACGGCATGGGACACCTCACCGCCTATATGCCGGCGGACAAGGGTCAGCAGATCTACGGCGCGCTGACCGGTGCAGCCCGCGGAGAGCAGGCCCAGGGCGATCCTCGGTGCCTGGATCAGCTGCGCACCGATATCCTCGCGTCCCTGCTCCTGCACACTCCCGAACCCTGGATCGGCGAGCCCGGGAACGGTCAAAGTCCGGATCCGGCAGCCGGCGAGGCCAGCACCACCGACACCAACCACGGCAGCGGTCGAGACAGCTCCCCGGATGAAGCCAGTAGGCCAGCTGGTTTCAGCGGACTCAACGGGTCTTCCGGCTTCAACCGAGCTGACGGAGCCAACGGACCGAACGGACCCAACGGGTCTGCCGATGCCGGGGACCTCCCGCCGCTGCCTCCAGCCACGGTCGCGGAAATCATGGTCCTGATCAATGCTGACACGCTCTTCGGAGCCGATGACGCGCCGGCCGAGCTGGCCGGATACGGGCCGATCACCGCAGAAGCAGCCAGGCGGCTCGCCAGAGCAGCGTGCCGGTGGACCGGGCTGGTCCAGGATCCGTGTTCCGGGCAGGTCCTGGGCGTGGGTCGGCGCCGAAAGGTCCCGGCCGGACTGCGGCGATGGCTGCAGGCGCGGGACCAGACCTGCCGGTTCCCGGGCTGCAGCGCCGGCACCGGCCGGGCCGAAGCGGACCACACCATCCCGTGGGCGGCAGGAGGACCCACCGCACACTGGAACCTGGCGCACCTCTGCAAGAAGCACCACCTGTTCAAGACACTGGGGTTCTGGAAAGCACGACAGGTCACACCGGGCGTTCTGGAATGGATCTCCCCGCTGGGCCGGCACTATACGACCCAGCCCGAACTCACCCTCACACCGCAACACCGCCTTGATTCCGGCCCTTCAGTCAGTTCCCGCCCCGCCGCCAAGCGTGTGCCACTCTCCGTGGTGTTCTCGGGAGGAGGAGACAGTGGAAAGGACGGTGGAGAGCCGCCGCCGTTCTGAGGCGTCCGGCGCCCTTCAATCTGGGCCAGGCCTTAGGGGGCCAAGGCTAGCCTTAGGGCAGCTTGTTAGGCCAGCGTCTTACGGCGGGTTATTAGGGCTGTGTCTTAGGGCCGGTTATTAGGCCGTCTACTAGGGCCGGTGATTAGGCCGATTATTGGGGCGGGTTATTAGGGCTGTATCTTGCCGGGGTCCGAGGGCGGCGGCCTGTTGCAACGCGCTATTTCGTTGGCAGCGCCGACGGCCAGGGCAGGAGTTTGGGCAGGTCCACGCCGTCGGCTGCGGCTTCTGCGCGCAGGCTGGCAAGATTCGGAGTTCGTCCAGCCAGCCAGGCGGCGATGTCTGTTGCCATGCCGTTCACCGAAACGGTGCTGGAAACCGGCTCCCCCGGGGCGGAACCGCCCAGGACGCGGGGCGCCAGACCGAGCGGCTGCAGCCTGAGGCGTACTCCGACGGGAACCCGGGCCGAGAGGAAACCGAACAGGTGCTCGCAAAGCTGCGGCGACCAGGTGTCGGCCTCCACTCCGACACCCAGGTCCGTGAGGTGAATGACCAGTTCCCGCCACAACGCCAGGCCGCCGTCCCGAACGACGCCGCTGCGATAGGAAATCGGAGCCTGCCAGTCGGCTGCCTGCAGCCCGTGGAACGCCGCGAGCACGCGGTCCAGCGAGGTGCTGAGTTCGCGGCGGTGGCGGTCGGCATTCAGCACCGCGCCTTCTTCGATCGCCCGGTTCCGCCCTTCGGCGCCGCCGTCGTACAGCTCGATCGTTTCTCCGCGGACTGCGTACTCAAGTTGCCGGGCCATGCCGTCAGCGACACCCGACACATGCGCCAGCACATGCCCGCGGGACCAGCCCGGGAGCTGCGAGGGAGCGCGGACGTCGTCGTCGGTAAGGAATCGAATGCGATCCCGGAAGTCCGCAGCCGCCGCGTCCAGGATGGCCACCAGCTGCGAGGGGGTGGGCCGGGGCTCCGGTTTGGAAACAGCAGGGGGTGCAACGCCGGGAACATCAGGGAGACCAGTCATGGGACCCACCCTAGGGGCACGACAGGCAAAAACGGGACAGCAGAGACGTCCTTTTTCGGTGTCGCCGCGAGGTGGCGGCGGTGTCCGCGGCGGCGGTCACGGCCTGGGCAGGAGCAGTCAGCCACGCAGATCACAGGTCATAGCGGATCACAGATCATAACGGTGCCGGATATGCCGCCGGCCCGGATCTGCCTGCCAGAATTCAATCTCGACCGGCTGGAGGGCGTAGAGCTGCCACTCGGGGTTTTCCGAACCATCGGCAGCCGGCCGCTCCGCCCAGTCACGCGCCGAGGCCGCCTCGGACAGCTGCACCACGGTGCCGCTGACGCGGATCTGCCGTCCCAGCTCGGACCAGTAAAAGTTCATGGCGGCCCGCGGGTTCTCCGACAGTTCCCGGCCCTTACGGGAGGTGCGCGACGTCGCGAAGTGCCAGCCGTCGTCGTCGAGTTCCTTGAGGATGAGCATGCGGGAGGACAGGTTTCCGGCTGCGTCAGCGGTGGCCAGTGAGAAGGCATGGGGCTGGCTGACTCCGGCAGCCAGGGCCTCGTCCAGCCAGGACCGGAACAGGTCGGACGGATCCGCAGGGGCCGCCGCGGGGTCGAACCGCGGGAGGTTGTCCGGGAAGTCGGGCAGGGCGCGCAGCATCCGCCGGAAGGAGTCGCTCATGGGCCAAGGGTAGCTGAGGGCATCACAGTGAGACATAAAGACCAACCAGCTGTCGAAGCACAGACGGGGCCACGGCGTTCATAGTGCAGATGAGGGGCCTTCAAAGGATCCTTCGTGCAGATAACGGGCGTCCAAAGAATCCTTCGTGCAGATAACGGCCCCAAAAGGCTCTTTTCGCCGCGGGAAAGCCCCTGATCTGCACTATGGATCTCCGAAAAGCCCCTGCTCTGCACGACGGTCGCGATGGAAGGCCCCCTGCGCACTGGAATCAATGGCATTAGGTGAATCGCCGGAACCATGGGGCTCACCGGAAACCACGGGAACCACCGAACCACTGGAACCACTGAAATCACCGGAACTACGGGAATCGCCGAAATCGCTGATCCGCGTAAACTCCGGCGGCTCCATTCGTGCAAAACAGGGTTGATCCGGACGCGGCGGTGGGGGGGGGGGGGGGGGGGGCCCCCCCCCCCCCCCCGCCCCCGGGCCCCCCCCGCCGCCGGCCCCCCCCCCTGTTTGCCCGGGGGGGGGGGGCCCGCCGTGCGGAGAATCTCCGCAGGGGCACCTCCGGCGCCGAGGGCACCGGGATCCAGCAGCACCCTTAGCCCGGACTCAGCCCGGACTCAGCCCGGACTCGGCCTGGGCTACGCGGCGTAGCTCCGTGCCGTCGCCACTTCCGACTTCAGCGCAGCCAGCTGCTGCTCCACGGCGGACCGGGCGGTTCCGCCCTGGGCGCTGCGGCTGTCCAGCGAGCCTTCCGTGCTGAGCACGGTGCGGACCTCGGGAGTCAGGTACTCGGAAATCCCGGCGTAATCCTCATCCGTCAGGTCCCAGAGCTCGACGCCACGGCCCTCCGCAAGTTTCACTGCGGCACCGGAGAGCTCGTGGGCTTCCCGGAACGGCACGCCCTGGCGGACCAGCCACTCGGCGATGTCAGTGGCCAGGGCAAAGCCCTGCGGTGCCAGTGCCTGCATGCGCTCGGTGTTGAAGGTCAGCGTGGCGATCATGCCGGACACCGCCGGAAGCAGGACCTCCAGAGTGTCGGCAGCGTCGAACACCGGTTCCTTGTCTTCCTGCAGATCCCGGTTGTACGCAAGCGGCAGGCCCTTGAGCGTGGCCAGCAGTCCGGTCAGGTCACCGATCAGGCGGCCGGCCTTGCCGCGGGCCAGCTCAGCCACATCGGGGTTCTTCTTCTGCGGCATGATCGACGAACCGGTGGAGAAGGCATCGTCAAGGGTCACAAAGGAGAACTCCTTGGTGGCCCAGATGATGATTTCCTCACTAATCCGGGACAGGTCCACGCCGATCATGGCCGCAACCCAGGAGAACTCGGCGTAGACATCGCGGGAGGCGGTGCCGTCGATGGAGTTCCAGACCGCCGAGTTGAAACCGAGTTCGGCGGCAACGGCATTCGGGTCCAGCCCCAGCGAGGAACCGGCCAGGGCGCCGGAGCCGTACGGGGATACCGCAGCGCGGCGATCCCAGTCCATCAGGCGTTGCACATCGCGCAGCAGCGCCCAGGCATGGGCCAGCAGGTGGTGGCTGAGCAGCACCGGCTGGGCGTGCTGCAGGTGCGTGCGGCCGGGCATGGCCACGCCCAGATGCTTCTCCGACTGCTCCATCAGGGCATCCACCGTCGCCAGGACACCGGCGGCGATGATGCGGGCGTGGTCGCGGAGGTACATCCGGCCCAGCGTGGCGATCTGGTCGTTGCGGGACCGGCCGGCGCGCAGCTTGCCGCCCAGCGCCGGGCCGGCACGCTCGATCAGACCGCGTTCCAGGGAACCGTGGACATCCTCATCGGAGTCCGCCGGGGTGTAGGCGCCCGAGCGGACATCGGCGTCGAGCGCGTCCAGGGCCGCCAGCATGCCCTCAAGCTCGGCGTCGTCGAGCAGCCCGGCGGTGTGCAGCACGCGGGCGTGGGCCCGCGAGCCGGCAATGTCATAGCCGGCAAGCCGCCAGTCGAAGTGGGTGGACTTGCTCAGCGCCGCGAGGGCGTCGGCGGGGCCGCCGGCAAAGCGGCCACCCCACAGCGCACCCTGGACGGTGGAACCCGCAGCTGCGGTTCCGGCCGGGTCAACCGGCGGCTTGCCGTGATTCATTTTCTACTTACCTTCTGCTGCACGCTGGTCGCGGCCGGAGGCCACCTTGGAGGACATGCCGAACAGCTCGATGAAACCGCGCGCCATTGACTGGTCGAAGCTGTCACCGGTGTCGTACGTGGCCAGGTTGAAGTCGTACAGCGAGGTGTCGGAACGGCGTCCGGTCACCACGGCGCGGCCGCTTTCCAGGGTCATGCGGATGTCGCCGGAGACGTACTTCTGGGTGTCCTCGATAAACGCGTCCAGGGACTTCTTCAGCGGGGAGAACCACTGGCCGTCGTAGACCAGTTCGGTCCAGCGCTGGCCGACGGTCTTCTTGAAGCGTGCCTGCTCGCGTTCGACCGTGACGTTTTCCAGTTCGCGGTGCGCGGCCATCAGGGCCATGGCTCCGGGGGCTTCGTAGATTTCGCGGCTCTTGATGCCCACGAGGCGGTCTTCGACGATGTCGATCCGGCCAATGCCCTGGGCACCGGCGCGGCGGTTCATCTGTTCGATGGCCTGCAGCGGAGTGACGGGCTTGCCGTCAATCGCGACCGGAATGCCTTCCTTGAAGGTGATGACCACTTCGTCGGCGGGCAGGCCGGCGGCGGGATCGGAGGTGTACTCGTACACGTCCGGAGTGGGGCCGTTCCAGATGTCTTCCAGGAAGCCGGTCTCCACGGCGCGTCCCCAGACGTTGGCATCGATGGAGAACGGGTTCTTCTTGGTGGTGACGATCGGCAGGTTCTTCTCCTCGGCAAAGGCAATGGCCTTGTCGCGGGTCAGGGCCAGGTCGCGGACCGGGGCGATGCACTTCAGGTCCGGGCCCAGGGTCTGGATGCCGACTTCGAAGCGGACCTGGTCGTTGCCCTTGCCGGTGCAGCCGTGGGAGACGGTGGTGGCACCGAACTGGCGGGCTGCGGCGACCAGGTGCTTGACGATCACCGGGCGGGACAGCGCGGAGACCAGCGGGTAGGAATCCATGTACAGGCCGTTGGCCTTCAGCGCGGGCATGCAGTACTCGGAAGCGAATTCGTCCCGGGCGTCTGCCACGTATGCTTCGACGGCGCCGCAGGAGAGGGCGCGCTGGCGGATGGTCTCCAGGGACTCGCCGCCCTGTCCGACGTCGACCGCCACTGCGATGACTTCGGCACCTGTCGCTTCGGCAATCCAGCCGATGGCCACCGATGTATCGAGGCCACCGGAGTAGGCCAGAACAATGCGTTCGCTCACGAAATACGCTCCTTGCGTTATGTGCAGCCTCTGCAGGCTGCTGGTTGATGAAGGTAGGTGGAAAGTTTTAGGGGTACAGCTAGAGAATGCGGCTGTCCGGGGCCTGGCCATTGGCAGTGGCCTCGTCGGCGATGCGCAGGAAGCGCGCTGCGACGTCGGCGCCGCCGTTGGGCTCGCGGGTGACCATCAGCACGGTGTCATCCCCGGCGATGGTGCCCAGGATGGACGGCAGCACCGAGTGGTCGATGGCCAGGGCCAGGAAGTTTGCAGCGCCCGGAGGCGTCCGCAGCACCACGATGTTTCCCGAGGCCTCGGCCGTGACCAGCAGTTCCCCGCAGAGCCGGGCCAGCCGGGCGTCCAGAACCTCCTGCGTGACTCCCGATTTCGGCGCGCGCTCGCCGCCTTCGGAGGGCACTGCGTACACCAGCACTCCCTCCTTGCCTCGCATGCGCACCGCGCCCAGCTCCACCAGGTCGCGGGAGAGCGTGGCCTGGGTGACCTGGACGCCGTCGTCGGCCAGCAGGGCGGCGAGTTCGGCCTGTGAGCGGACCGACAGTCCCGTCAGCAGGGCACGGATGCGCGCCTGGCGGGCGGTTTTGGTGGCAGGCATGCTCATACTGCGCCCTCCGGAACCCCGGTCAGGCCCGAGCGGGCCATCAGCCACACCATCAGCGCCTTCTGCGCGTGCAGCCGGTTTTCGGCCTCGTCCCAGACCACTGACTGCGGGCCGTCGATGACCTCGGCGGCAATTTCGTACCCGCGGTAGGCCGGCAGGCAGTGGAGCACGACGGCGTCATCCGCCGCCTGCGCCATCGCTGCGGCGTCCACGGCGTAGCTGCGGAACAGCTCGGAGCGGGCGGCCTTCTCATCTTCCTGGCCCATGGAGACCCAGGTGTCGGTGGCGACGACGTCGGCTCCCGCCAGCGCCTCGGCCGCATCGGTGGTGATCATCACCGACCCGCCGGTTTCCTCGGCACGGACGGCAGCGGCGTCGACAATCAGGGGATCGGGCAGGTAGCCCACGGGACCGGCTACCCGAACGTGCATGCCGGCCGTGACGCCGGCCAGCAGATAGGAGTTGGCCATGTTGTTGGCGCAGTCTCCCAGATAGGTCAGGGTCAGGCCGGCGAGGGTGCCCTTGTGCTCGCGGATGGTCATCAGGTCCGCCAGCAGCTGGCACGGGTGATAGTCGTCGGAGAGCGCGTTGATCACGGGAACCCCGGAATTCGCGGCCATTTCTTCCAGCCCGGACTGGGCGTAGGTGCGCCAGACGATGGTGGAGACCATCCGCTCGAGCACCTTCGTGGTGTCGGCAACGCTTTCCTTGTGGCCGAGCTGGGAGTCGCCCGCTCCGATGATCAGCGGCACGCCGCCGAGATCGGCCACTCCGGCGGCGAAGGACACCCGGGTGCGGGTGGACGTCTTGTCGAAGATGACGGCAACGGTCTTGCGGCCGGCGGCGGCGCCGGCGAACGGCTGATACTTGTAGCGGTCCTGCTTCAGCGCGTCGGCAAGATCCAGAACTTCGGTCTGCTCGGCCTGGGTGAGGTCGGTGTCGACTAGGAAATGGCGGGTCATGATTGTCCTTCTGTCTTTCCGGTGGCCCGGGCTGTCTGGTCGGCGGCGCGGGCGGTTTCTTCGGCGGCCCGGGCGGCGGCCAGGATCCCGGGCAGTGCTTGCACAAAATCGTCGGCCTGGTCGCGGGTCAGGATCAGCGGCGGCGCCAGGCGCAGGGTGTGCGGTCCCGTGGCGTTGATGATGAATCCGGCCTCGAGCGCGGCGGTCACCGCCGCGGGGGCAATGTTCTCGCCGGGACCGGCAGCCAGGTCGAACCCGATGAGCAGACCTTCGCCGCGGACCTCGGTGACGCCCGGAACCGCGGCCAGGGCGGCGCGCAGGTGGAATCCCGTGGCCTGGACTTGACCGAGCAGCCCGGTGGACTCGATGACGTGCAGCGTGGCCAGCGAGGCGGCGGTCGCGACCGGATTCCCGCCGAACGTGGTGCCGTGCTGGCCGGCGGAGAGCAGCGACGACGCCGTTCCGCCGAAGGTGATCAGCGCGCCGACGGGGAAGCCGCCGCCCAGGCCCTTGGCCAGGGTCATCGCATCGGGCAGCACGCCCTCGGAGGCGAACCACTTTCCGGTGCGGCCGATGCCGGTCTGGACCTCGTCCACGATCAGCAGCGCGCCGGCGGCAGCGGTGATCTCCCGCGCGGCCTGCAGGTAGCCGGCGGGCAGCGGGCGGACGCCGGCTTCACCCTGGATCGGTTCGATGAAGACCGCGGCAACGGTGTCGTCGACTGCCGTGCGGAGCGCCTCGATGTCCCCGAACGGGATGTGCTCCACTCCCCCGGGCAGCGGTTCAAAGGGTTCCCGGTAGGCCTTCTTCGCCGTCAGCGCCAGCGCGCCGAGGGTGCGGCCGTGGAAGGCGCCGTCGAGGGCAATGATGCGGGTCCGCTGCACGGTGCCGTCCGGGCCCGCGGCGCCGGTGTTGCGGCGCGCCAGTTTGATCGCTGCTTCGTTGGCTTCGGTGCCGGAATTGGCGAAAAAGACCTTCGATCCCTCCGGCGCCCCGGCCAGCTGCAGCAGCTTCTCCGCCAGCGCCACCTGCGGAGGGCTGGTGAAGAAGTTGGAGACATGGCCCAGCGTGGCCAGCTGGCTGGTGATCACCGAGGTCAGGAACGGATGCGCGTGGCCCAGGGCGTTGACGGCGATGCCGCCGAGCAGGTCCAGGTAGGCCTTGCCGTCGGCGTCCCACACCGTGCAGCCGTTGCCCCGGACCAGGACCCGCTGCGGCGTGCCGAAGACACCCATCAGCGAGGAGCCGTAGCGGCGCAGCCAGTCCTCCGAGGTTCCGGTCAGGCTCACCAGTGCGTCATCCGGTGCGGCTGCGGCGGGCTCCACGGCCGGTGCGGCTGCGGCTGGCTCCGCGGCCGGCTGGGCCTCGGTCTGCTTGCTCATGGCGTTGCTCATGCCTGCTCCTCCGGAACTACCTGGGTGCCGATGCCGGCGGTGGTGAAGACCTCCAGCAGCATGGAGTGCGCCATCCGCCCGTCCACGACGGCGGCACGGTCCACGCCGCCGTCGACCGCGGCCAGGCAGGCACCCATCTTGGGGATCATGCCGGCTTCCAGCGTGGGCAGCATCGCGCGCAGCTCCCCGGCGGTGAGTGATGAAATCAGCGAGGACTTGTCCGACCAGTCCGCGTACAGGCCCTCGACGTCGGTGAGCACCACCAGCCGCGAGGCGCCCAGGGCGACGGCCAGTGCGGCTGCCGCGGTGTCGGCGTTGACGTTGAGCACCTGGCTGGTCAGGCCGCCGTCGTCGTCGACTTCCGGAGCCACTGTGGAGATGACGGGAATGCGGCCGGCCTCGATCAGGTCGACGATGGCGCCGGGATTGACGCCGGTGACTTCCCCGACGAGCCCGAGGTCCACGTCTTCACCGTCAATGACGGTACCGATGCGCACGGCCTGCAGCAGTCCGCCGTCTTCACCGGAAAGGCCGACGGCGTAGGGCCCGTGGGCGTTGATCATGCCCACCAGTTCGCGGCCCACCTGGCCGGTGAGGACCATCCGGACGGCGTCCATGGCTTCGGGCGTGGTGACGCGCAGCCCGCCCTTGAATTCGGACTTGATGCCCAAACGGTCGAGCAGCGCGCTGATCTGCGGCCCGCCGCCGTGCACGACCACGGGGTGCACACCGACGTGGTGCAGGAAGACGATGTCCTCCGCGAACGCGCGGCGCAGCTCATCGTTGACCATGGCGTTGCCGCCGTACTTGATCACCATGATGCTGCCGGCGAACCGCTGGATCCAGGGCAGCGCTTCGATGAGCGTGGCGGCCTTGTCCTGGGCGGCCAGCTGTTCGTTGGCTTGCGTGGGTGTACTCATGATGTCCCCGATCAGCTGCTGTAGGCCGAATTTTCGTGGACATAGTCCATGGTCAGGTCGTTGGTCCAGATGGTGGCGCTGTGCGTGCCGGCATTCAGGTCGATTTCCACTGTAACTTTGCGCCCGCGCAGATCCACCAGGTCGCGGGAATCCCCGATGCCTCCGTTGCGGCAGACCTGGACGCCGTTGATGGTGACGTTGAGCTGGTCCGGCTCGAAGGCGGCGTCGGTGGTGCCCACGGCGGCCAGGACCCGTCCCCAGTTGGGGTCGTTGCCAAAGATGGCGGTCTTGAAGAGGTTGGAACGGCTGACGGCGCGGGAGGCCGTCTCGGCGTCGGCCACGGTGGCGGCGTTCACCGTGGTGACGGCGATGTCGTGGCTTGCCCCCTCGGCATCGGTGATCAGCTGCTGCGCCAGCGAATGGCAGACCTCGGTGAGGCCTGCGGTGAACTCGTCGGGCTGCGGAGCGGTGCCGGAGGCGCCCGAGGCCATCAGCAGCACGGTGTCATTGGTGGACATGCAGCCGTCCGAGTCCGTGCGGTCAAAGGTGACGGCGGTGGCGGCCCGCAGGGCGGCATCCAGCCCGGCGGCCGGCAGCTGCGCGTCCGTGGTCAGCACCACGAGCATGGTGGCCAGCCCGGGAGCGAGCATGCCGGCGCCCTTGGCCATGCCGCCGATGCTGTAGCCGTTGCCGGTGAAGACGGACTGCTTGGCCACCGTGTCGGTGGTCATGATGGCCTCGGCGGCCGCCGCACCGCCGTCGGCCGCCAGCGCCTGCGCTGCCGCCTGCACGCCGGGAAGGATCTTCTCCATCGGCAGCTGCTCGCCGATGAGTCCGGTGGAGCAGACCACGACGTCGGCGGCGGACAGGCCCAGGACCTCGGCGGTTTTCTCGGCGGTGGCATGGGTGTTCTGGAAGCCCTGCGGTCCGGTGCAGGCGTTGGCGCCGCCGGAGTTCAGGATCACGGCGTCGGCACGGCCGTCCGAGACCACCTGCCGGGACCAGTGCACGGGTGCGGCGGCCACCCGGTTGCGGGTGAAGACGGCGGCTGCGGCCTTGGAGGGCCCGTCGTTGACGACCAGCGCCATGTCGCGGCCGCCGGAGGCCTTCAACCCGGCGGTGATGCCGGCGGCGCGGAAGCCGGCCGGAGCGGTGATGCCGGTGGCTGCTGTCTGGTCGGCGGCAGTTGCCGTGCTGTTTTCGGTGGTGCTCATTACGGGGCAACTCCCTGCGTTGTCAGTCCGGCGGTTTCTTCAAGGCCGAGGGCAATGTTCATGGACTGCACCGCGCCGCCGGCGGTGCCTTTGTTCAGGTTGTCGATCACGCAGGTGACGATGACGCGGTTGGCGTGGGCGTCGTAGGCCAGCTGCAGGGCAGCGTAGTTGGACCCCACCACCATCTTGGTGGCCGGCCACTGCCCCTCGGGGAGCAGCCGGACGAAGTGTTCGTTCCGGTAGGCGTCAGCCCAGGCGGCGCGCAGCTGCTCGGCGGTGACGCCGGGGCGCACCTTCGCGGTGGCCGTGGTCAGGATGCCCCGGGCCATCGGCGCCAGCGTGGGGGTAAAGGACACGGCGACAGTTTCGCCGGCCGCGGCCGAGAGGCCCTGTTCGATTTCCGGCGTGTGGCGGTGTCCCCCGCCGACACCGTAGGGGCTCATGCCGCCCATCACTTCCGAGCCCAGCAGGTGCGGCTTGGCTGCCTTGCCCGCGCCGGAGGTTCCGGAGGCAGCGACGATGACGACGTCGTCGGGCTCCAGCAGGCCGGCCGCGAAGCCGGGCGTCAGGGCGAGCAGCGAGGAGGTGGGATAGCAGCCGGGGACGGCAATGCGGGTGGCGCCCTTGAGCCGGTCGCGGTGGCCGGGCAGTTCGGGCAGGCCGTAGGGCCAGGAGCCGGCGTGCGGCGAGCCGTAGAACTTTTCCCAGGCCAGCGGGTCTTCGAGCCGGTGGTCGGCGCCGGCGTCGATCACCAGAACGGAGGGATCCAGCTGCTCAGCGATGGCGGCGCTGGCGCCGTGCGGCAGGGCGAGGAAGACGACGTCATGCCCGGCCAGGTTCTCCACTGTGGTGTCCTGCAGGACCCTGTCGGCGAGCGCGTGCAGATGTGGCTGCAATTCCCCGAGCCGGGAACCGGCGTTGCTGTGCGCGGTAATGGCACCGATGGTCACGGAGGGATGCCCGGCCAGCAGGCGCAGCACCTCACCCCCGGCGTACCCGGAGGCTCCTGAGACAGCAACTGAAATCGTCATGGCTTCACCCTACAGTAGATTTATGCATGGGCCTACATAATTATGCATAGATGACGCGGACCCTTTTTCGCCGGCCGCAGCACGGAAGGAGGGAACAGGGCGGTGCGCCGGTCCGCGCGCTGCCCTACGATGGCAGCGACACCGATGCCTGCAACAGAAGAGACATTCCATGCATAAAGCTATTGTGGTCCCCGCACCCGGCGGGCCCGAAATCCTGCGCTTTGAAGACGTCGACCTGCCCCAGCCCGGTCCGAAGGAACTGCTGGTCCGTGTCGGGGCGGTGGGCGTGAATTTCATCGACACCTACAAGCGCAGCGGCATCTATCCCATGGCGCATCCCTTCATTCCCGGTGCCGAGGCGGCCGGAACCGTGGTCGCTTCCGGGCGCGATGTGGCAGCGTTCCGGGAGGGTGCGCGGGTTGCCACGGCTGAGGGTGGCGGCACGTATTCGGAGTACACCATCATGGAGGCGGACAAGGCGCTGCCCATACCCGACGGCGTCAGCGACGAGATTGCCGCGGCGCTCCCCATGCAGGGCATGACCGCCCACTACCTCTGCAACTCCACCTTTCCCGTGGAGGAGGGCCAGACGGTCCTGACCCACGCCGGTGCCGGCGGCGTCGGCCTGCTGCTGATCCAGCTGCTCAAGGCCAAGGGCGCCACCGTCATCACCACTGCCTCCAGCGATGAGAAGCGTGAGCTGGCGCGCTCCGCCGGCGCCGACTACGCCCTGGGCTACGACGGATTCGCCGAGGCGGTCCGGCAGCTGACCGACGGCAGGGGCGTGGACGTGGTGTACGACGGCGTCGGCAAGGCAACCTTCGACGGCTCCCTGGGCAGCCTGCGCAAGCGGGGCATGCTGGTGCTGTTCGGCGGCGCCTCGGGCCAGGTTCCGCCGTTCGACATCCAGCGGCTGAACTCGTCGGGATCTCTCTACCTGACCCGTCCCACGCTGGACGACTACCTGCTGACCGCTGAGGAGCGGCAATGGCGCGCCCATGAGCTCTTTGAAATGGTTCGTGACGGCACACTGGACGTGCGCATCGGCGCGACCTATCCGCTGGCCGAGGCCGCTGCGGCGCAGACTGCCTTGGAAGGCCGGAAGACTACCGGGAAGGTGCTGCTGCTGCCGTAGCATCCGCTGCTCCGTACAACATCTCGAAGCTGGTGTGCAGCGGCCAAAACTGCGACCAGGGAAGCGGGGTCCCGCCCACGGCAGCCTCCAAGTAGGTCAAATGCGTGACCCAGCCGGGACCGTAGGAATCCACCAGGCTGCCCAGCCCGTTGTGCACGAGCTCCATCCGGGTGCCGGACTCCGCCGGGTGCAGCCCGAGCGCAATCTGCGAGTCGGGTTCGTCGGGGAAGTCCCACGTCATGGCCAACCGGCGCGGTTCGTCCGCCTCGGTGACGACGCTTCGCGACAGGCAGCCCCCGCCATGGTCGACGACAATCATGCCGCCCGTTTTAGCGTCACATACAAGGGGCCGGCCCAGCCATTGGGAGAGCAGCGCCGGGTCGCGGAACCCCGCCCACACCGTTTGGGCGGGGACAGCGAGCAACCAGGAAATCGTGAGGGAATCGTCTTCGGTCGCGAGGGATGACAGCGGCATGGCCCCGATTCTGGCACGTTCCGCCATTCGCGAGTACCCGGGCACGTAGTCGGTACTCGTGAATGAATGTTCCGCCGGGAACAGCTCTATTGGATGCCTCGGTGCATCGGTGAGGCTGCGGGGCTGGCCGGCTGGTCGGCGGAGCCCTTCTCATCTTGGCCTTGGCGGGCTGCGCACCCGCCGGCAACTCACCGACGTCCGGGGACCGAAGGTCCACGGAAGCCGCGTCAGGTGACGCCGCCGACCGGGAAGTATCGGCGGATCCGGCTGACCCCCGGTGGTTGCCGTCCCCCGGTGCCAGCTGGCAGTGGCAGCTCAGCGGTGCCTTGGACCTCACCGTTGAGGCGGGCATTTTCGATGTGGACTATGAAACACTTCTGCGCTGAGTCCAATCAACAGGGGCTGTCCTCACTGCTAAAACCCCTGGACCTCGGGGCCGTCAGGGAGGCCTGTTGAATAGCCGGTTGACCGGCGGGGTGAGTCCTGGGCGCCCGGTGCGCACCCGACTGCGACCTGCGCGGCTGTTTCATCCGGGTGACTGCCGGCCGTAATGACGGTTTCGGTCGCGAGGGATCGCATACCTGCATCGTCCAGCCATTCAGCAAGGAAATCGTGACCGGAGCTGATCCATTCGGTCCCCTTCGAAGCCAGCGACCGTTGCCTCAGTTCAACCAGCGCAGCTTCTCGGTCCTCTGACGGCAGCAGCAGAACCACCTTCGGAACGCTTTGCAGGGCGGCGTGCACCACGGCAAAACAGCCGGGGTCAGTGTAGGAGGTGTGTCCGGCGCCCAAAGCGGCGGGCCAGAAACGGCGGTCCTGGCGGCAGCACCGGGGCCAGCAGGAACTAGGCGCCGTCGTCTACCCATTGCCCCTGCTGCGGATTATCATTCGGGGCATGCGGCGGCGGAAGTGTCGTTCACTGCAGACCTGCCGGCAGTCCCCCCGGAACCAAAGGAGTAACCATGACAGGTAATCTCTCGCCTTCTGCCCCGCCTGTGCTGCAGGAGTATTACCGGGTCCTGACCGCCGGTCCGGAGGCGTTCGGCGACGGCAGGGACCTCCGCGGACTTTTGTCAGGCCGACTCGATTTCACCGGGTCCCTGGCAGGCCACCTCCCTGACGCCACGGAGCATTTCCTGCAGGGAGTCACCGGCTTCATAGGGACTGTGCGGGGCATCGATTTTATAAGCGATGTCCATGACAATGCGGGATCCGCGGTGCTGTACGACGCCGATATGCCCGGCGGGACGGTTCGCTTTGCGGAGTTCTTCACTTTCGGTGACGGTGTTATCAGCACGCTGAACCTGCACTACGACGGGCCGGACTACATTGCCAAGGGCGGCCGTTAGCTGGCCGTGACAAAGACCGTCCGGCAGAAAGAGCAATTCTCCTTCCGGGGCAGCCGAGCTCCCGGACAGCCCGATTAACGGGCCAACACATGGAAAAGGGCTCTGCTGGAGGTCATCCAACAGAGCCCTTCCGGGGAAAACCCCCTGGTTTGCAGCGGTTAGCGCTGGACGGCACCAAACCGTTCCGCGGCCAGCGCGACGGCGGCGGCCCGGGACTCTGAGGCCTCATCGGCCGTCAGGGTCCGGTCCGGAGCCCGGAAACGCAGGGCGAAGGCCAAGGACTTGTGGCCGTCTTCGATGCCCTTGCCGGAGTACACATCAAACAGCGAAATGTCTTCCAGCAGTTCCCCGGCGCCTTCGCGCAGGGTCTCCAGGACCGTTTCCGCGGGAATGCCCGCCTCCACTACCAGGGCAACGTCCTGCGTGGTGGCCGGGAACGAGGAAATCTCCCGGGCCACGATAACTTCGGGCGCGGCGTCGAACAGTGCGTCGACGTCGAGTTCCAGAGCCACGCTGCGGGCCGGCATGTCCCGGGCTGCGAGCAGCTTGGGGTGCAGTTCGCCGGCGTAGCCCACGGTTTCGCCGCTGCGCAGCGAGAGCTTGGCGGTGCGTCCGGGATGGAAGGCCTGGTGCTCGCCCTGGCTGACCACCAGTTCCACGCCGAGCACGTCGCCCATCAGGCGGGCGGTGTCGACGGCGTCGGCCCAGTCCCAGGCGCGCGGCGCATGGCCGGCGCCCGGCTGCGACTCGTGGCCGGTGAACAGCACGCCTACATGCAGCGGCTGGTCCGGAACTCCCTCGTACAGGGCATCGAGGACTTCCTCGGAGGGACGGACGCCCAGCGGCGGAATCGTTGCGGTGCCCAGCTGCTCACCGGGCAGGAAGACCGATCCGGCTTCGAACAGCGCCAGGTCGCGGAAGCCGCGCGAGAGGTTCCGCTTGGCCACCTCAAACAGGCCCGGCAGCACCGAGGTGCGCAGGTAGCCGAACTCGGCGCTGAGCGGGTTAGCCAGCTTGACCGCAGCAGGCGAGGTGCCGGCGTCGGGCGTTCCGAAGGTGTTGTTGTCGTCCTGGGTGACGAACGGATAGGACAGCACCTCGGTCAGGCCGGCGGCGGCGAGCGCCTGCTGCAGGCGGCGGCGCTGCTGCTGGATCCGGGTCAGGCCGCGGCCGGGAGGAGCCGTGGGCAGGGTGGACGGAATGTGCTCGTAGCCGACCAGGCGGATGATTTCCTCGGTGAGGTCCTCACGCGTCTCCAGGTCCGGGCGCCAGCTCGGCGGCGTCACAGAGTAGCCGGCAGCCGTCCTGGCCACTTCGGCACCCAGATCGGTGAGGGTGCCGGTGATCTGGGTCTCGCTGAAGTCGTAGCCGATCAGCTTGGACGCGAAGTCCGCGGGCAGCTCGATGGCCTTGGCTTCGGGCTTGGTGCCGACGTCGGTCACCGAGGGATCGGCGGTGCCGCCGGCCAGCTCGGTCAGCAGATCGACGGCGCGCTGGGCGGCGACGTCGGCGACGTTCCAGTCCACGCCGCGCTCGAAGCGCTTGGACGCTTCGGAGGGCAGGCGGTGCCGGCGGCGGGAGCGGCCGATGCTGACTTCCTCGAAGTGCGCGGCCTCGATCAGGATGTTGCTGGTCGTGTCCGAGACCTCGGTTGTGGCACCGCCCATGACGCCGGCAATGCCGATCACGCCGGAGTCGTCGGTGATGAGCAGGTCCTCGGGATCGAGGGTGCGGACCTTCTCGTCCAGGGTCTTCAGGGTTTCCCCTTCAGCCGCACGGCGCACCACAATGTCGCCGGACAGCTTGTCCAGGTCGTAGAAGTGCAGCGGCTGGCCCAGTTCGAGCATCACGTAGTTGGAGATGTCCACGATCAGGGAGATCGAGCGCATTCCGGCCAGGCGCAGCCGGGAGGCCATCCACGGCGGAGTCGGGCGGGTGGGGTCCACGCCGCGGACGGTGCGGGCCACAAAGCGGTCGCAGCCGGCCTTGCCGTAGATCGGCGCGCCGTCTTCTAGGCGCACGCCGTAACCGTTGCCGTCAGCAGCGGGGACGACGACGGCGGCGGCCGGGTCGGTGAACTTTGTTCCGGTGGCGTGGGCGTACTCGCGGGCAGCGCCGCGGATGGAGAACACGTAGCCGCGGTCCGGCGTGACGTTGATTTCCGCTGCTTCGTCGTACAGGCCGAGCAGGTCCAGGGCGTCGGTGCCGATCTCCGGATCCAGGCCCAGGCGGGAGAGGACCAGGATGCCGTCGTGGTCTTCTCCGATGCCCAGTTCGCGGACCGAGGCAATCATGCCGGCGGAGACGTGGCCGTAGGTCTTGCGCGGGCTGATCCGGAAGTCTCCGGGCAGCACGGCGCCGGGCAGGGTGACAACCACCTTGTCCCCGACCGTGAAGTTATGCGCACCGCAGACGATGCCCTGCACGCCGGAGGGATCGATGCCGTCGCCGGTGAGTGTCTGCTCGGCGCCCTCGGGCACCACGCGGACGGTGCACCAGTTGATGGTCTTGCCGTTCTTCTGCGGCTCGGGCTCCATGGAGAGCACCTGGCCGACAACAACGGGGCCCGAGAGCTCGTCGGTGGGACGGTGGACGTCCTCCTCCTCCAGCCCTACCCGGACCAGTTCCGCCATGACGTCTTCGGCGGTTGCTTCCGCCGGAACCTGGGCATACTCGCGCAGCCAGGAAAGTGGGATTCTCACTTAGATCTCCATCCCGAAGTGTTCGCTGAAACGTACATCGCCCTCGATCATGTCGCGCATGTCCCCCACTTCGTTGCGGAACATCAGTGCGCGCTCAATACCCATGCCGAA
This sequence comes from Arthrobacter sp. zg.Y820, assembly GCF_030125555.1. Lineage (NCBI taxonomy): Bacteria > Bacillati > Actinomycetota > Actinomycetes > Micrococcales > Micrococcaceae > Arthrobacter > Arthrobacter sp. zg.Y820. The sequence continues at coordinate 51,016 of NZ_JASKLX010000013.1, read as the reverse complement.
GGCAAAACCTGAATAGACCTCGGGGTCAATGCCGGCCGCGCGGAGCACGTTCGGATTGACCATGCCGCAGCCGCCCCACTCGATCCAGCGCGGGCCGCCCTTGGCGCCCGGATGCCAGATGTCCAGCTCGGCGCTGGGCTCGGTGAACGGGAAGTAGTTCGGGCGCAGCCGAACCTTGGCCTCGTCGCCGAACAGCACGCGGGTGAAGTGTTCCAGGGTGCCGACCAGGTCGGCCATGGTCAGACCCTTGTCGATGGCCAGGCCCTCGAACTGGTGGAACACCGGGGTGTGCGTGGCGTCCAGCTCATCGGTGCGGAAGACCTTGCCCGGGCAGAGCACGTAGATCGGCAGGTCCCGTTCAAGCATGGAGCGCACCTGGACCGGCGAGGTGTGCGTGCGCATCACCAGGTGGGCCTCGGGCGGCTCGACAAAGAACGTGTCCTGCATTTCACGGGCCGGGTGGTCCGGCTTGAAGTTCAGCGCGTCGAAGTTGAACCACTCGGATTCAACCTCGGGGCCTTCGGCGATCTCCCAGCCCATCCCCACGAAGATGTCGCTGACCCGGTCCTGCAGGGTGGAGAGCGGATGGCGTCCGCCCATGCGGCGGCGGCGCGGAGCGGCGGTGACGTCAACGGCCTCTTCGACCAGGATCCGTGCGTCGCGCTCGGCTTCCAGCTCGACGGTGCGGGCGGCGAGCGCGGCATTGATGCGTCCGCGTGCCGGCCCGACAAGCTTGCCGGCGGCAGACTTCTGGTCCTTGGGAAGGGAGCCGATGGTGCGGTTGGCCAGGCTCAGCGGCGACTTGTCGCCGGCGACGGCGATGCGGACGTCCTTGAGGGCGTCCAGATCCACTGCGGCGGCGATGGCGGCGAGCGCGGAGTCGACGGCGGCAGAGACTGCCGCTTCATCCAGCGGGTTGGGCGGCTCGGGGGCGGTGTCTGGGGAGTGCGTCCCCGGTATGGAGTTCGACATGTACAGTTCTTTACCTATTTCCGGCCCTGTTGATGGACGTTTTGATGGGCGTTGGTCGTGAAAAAACGAGGGAAAATGCCCGTAGCTTCCAGTCTAACCAACCCGGCATGCGACCCGGACATGGCAGCACCGGGATGACGGAGGCGGTGTCCGCCGGTGACGGGCTCCGGCTGGGCTCCTACACTGGCAGCGTGAACATCCGCCAACCATCCGTTTTTTCCGGTGCACGGTCGGCTGCACGGGCAACCGCATGGTCAGCTGCATGGTCAGCTGCACGGTCAGTTACACCGTCAACCGCTCGGATATCAGCCCCACCGTTGCCCGCACCGTCGGCGTTCGTTCGGCTGCGCCGGCTGCTGAACGTCGTCAACCTGACCACGCCGGCCGGGCTTGCCCTAGCCCGGGCCGGACGCTGCCGAATCTGTCGCGGCCCCGACGGGCTGGTGCTGGCCGAAGGCTGGTCCTGGACGCTGCCGAAGGCCGCTGCCTTCACCGTGGGCAACGTAGTTTTGTACCGCTCCCGGGCGGCCCCGTTGTTTCGGCCCGGCACCGGCGGCCCGGGTTCCAGTCCCCTGCTGCGGCACGAGGCCCGGCACAGCAGCCAGTACGCGGGACTGGGGCTGGCGTTTCTTCCGCTGTACTTCCTGGCAGCGGGGGTCTCCAAACTGCGGCACGGCGATCCGGCGTCGGGCAATATATTTGAGCGGCTGGCGGGACTGGACGACGGCGGCTACCGCCGCACCGTCCCTCCCGCTCCCTCCCGCACACCCAACCCCCTGCGACGCCCCCGCCCCCGCCGAAATGGCAGAAAGTGTAGGTTTTGAGGGCTGGGAAGAGCACTTTGTGCCATCTCGCGGATGGGGGAAAGGGCGACCCCGCCTACCGCCCGGATTAGAACATGTGTTCTAATGGTCGGCATGAGATGGCAAGCGCAGGAACCCAAGGCCGCCGGCGCCGAAGATGCCCTCCTGGCCCTGCAGGGCGTGGTGCGCAGCGTGAAGACACCCGAGTTTGCCGGTATCACCTTCCATGAGGTGCTCTGCAAATCCGCCCTGAACAAGGTGGGCAAGACCTCCGGCATGCCGTTCGATTGGACCATCAATCCGTACCGCGGCTGCAGCCATGCCTGCGTCTATTGTTTTGCGCGGAAGACGCACACGTATCTGGAGATGGACAGCGGCCTGGACTTCGACAGCCAGCTGGTGGTCAAAACCAACGTGGCGGAGGTGCTGCGGCGGGAGCTGGCCCGCCCGTCCTGGCGCCGCGAACACGTGGCGATGGGCACCAACACGGACCCCTACCAGCGGGCCGAAGGCCGGTACCGGCTGATGCCGGACATCATCAGGGCGCTGGCAGATTCCGGAACCCCGTTTTCCATCCTGACCAAGGGCACGCTGCTGGCCCGGGACATTCCGCTGCTCAAGAGAGCCGGGCAGGACACCGAAATCGGCATGGGCATCTCGCTGGCACTGCTGGATCCGGAGCTGGCGCAACGGGTGGAACCCGGAACGCCCGCCCCCAGGGCGCGGCTGGAGCTGATCAGCCGGCTGCGGGAGGCCGGACTGCCGTGCTCGGTGATGGCCATGCCCATCCTGCCGTGGCTCACCGACGGAGACGAGTCGCTGGACGCGCTCTTTGCCGCACTTGCCGCCGCCGGCGCCACCGGCGTGACGGCCGGAGCGCTCCATCTGCGGCCCGGTGCCCGGGAGTGGTATCTGGGCTTCATCAGCCGCGATTACCCCCATCTGGCCGGAAAGTATGCGCGGCTGTACGGCGGCGGCACGTATGCCTCCAAGGAATACCGGCAATGGCTGGCGGGACGGGTGAACTTCTTCAAAAGGAAGCACGGTTTCACCGCCAACGGGCAGTTCATGCCGCTGCGCAGACCCGCGGCCGGGACGGGCGCCGATCCGCTGGAAACCGTTCAGGACAGTACGGTGCCGGCGACTCAGGGCGGGCAGGCGGCAACCCTCTTCTAAGGGGAATCCGGAATGGACGGCGCGTGCCCGGCTGCCTGCGCCGAAGCCGGCACCGGCGTCGGGAGGTCAACGAGGTTGGCATTGATTCGCGCAAGGAACCGCGAGCCCCAACCCGGTCAAAGATATCTCTGCGGCAGGGGTTGCGCGCGCTTACCGCCGGCGGGCTGCGTCGAGCATGGCGGTGACGATGGGCAGGTCGGCGGGGATCCAGGCCAGGGCGCCGAGCTCCCGCGGATCAAGCGCAACCCAGCGAAGCTCGTCATGGTCTTCGAGCGGGGACGGAGCCCCTTCGGTGATCTCGGCGAGCCAAACCCGCATGGCGGCCTTCTCATTGAGCGGCCACCCCTGGGCACCCGGGCCGTTGATTTCCGCACCGAGCCGAACGCCGACACCGAGCTCCTCCCGGAGCTCCCGGTGCAGGCCTTCTTCGCAGCTTTCCCCGGCTTCCACTTTTCCACCGGGAAACTCCCACATCCCGGCAAACTGCTCCGGTGCCGTGCGCCGGGCCGCGAGCATCTTGGTGGGCGCGGCGAGGCTGTCCACGAGGGCGGCGCCGACTACTTGCTTCAGTTCTCCGTTAGACACGGATCGAGTCTACGGGCAGCGCTGAACTAAACTGGATTCACAGCGCTGTAGCGGGTCGACCGCAGCCCGGGCGGTTTCCCGCTTCGGACACTCCGCCGACTCTCCCGCACCAGCACCCCACCGGGATCCCATCAGGATCCGGCTGACCGCGGATTCGCCCGGCTGACCGCGGCGGCCGCCGCCAGGATCCGTTTTTTGTTCTGAGAGAGTTTTATGTCGTTAACACCCGCGCTTCAGGCCAGGCGGGCATCACTGGCCATTTTTGCCCTCGCTGCCGGCGGATTTGCCATCGGCACCACCGAGTTCGCCATCATGGGCCTGCTCCAGGAGATGGTGCTCGATCTGGGCATCTCCGTTCCGGCCGGCGGACACGTCATCTCCGCCTACGCGGTGGGCGTGGTGGTCGGCGCTCCGATCCTCGCCGCCCTGGGCGCGCGGATACCCCGCAAGACGCTCGCTCTGGGACTGATGGTGCTGTTCAGCGTCGGCAACCTGTCGTCGTTCTTTGCGCCGGACTACAACTGGCTGCTGGCCACCCGGTTCCTGTCCGGGCTGCCGCACGGCGCGTTCTTTGGGGTTGCCGCCGTGATCGCCGCATCGCTGGTCGCACCGACCCGCCGGGCACGGGCGATTTCCATGGTGATGCTGGGGCTGAGCATCGCCAATGTCGTCGGGGTTCCCTTTGCCACCTGGCTCGGACAGCAGGCCGGCTGGCGGTGGATGTTTGTCATGGTTTCCGCCATCGGGGTCCTCACGGTGGCGCTGGTGGCCCGGTACGTTCCGCATCAAGCGACGCACCCGGAGGCGAGCATCCGGCGCGAGCTAAGCGCCCTGCGCCGGATCCAGGTCTGGCTTGCCCTGCTGGTGGGCACCGTGGGGTTCGGCGGTTTCTTCGCCGTCTATGCCTACATCTCCCCCACAATGACCAATGTCGCAGGTTTCGATGCCTCGCTCCTGCCCCTCATTGTTGGCCTCTACGGCCTGGGCCAGGTGGCGGGAAACATCATCGGCGGCCGGCTGGCCGACCGCAGCGTCATGGGCAGCATCTACGGAATCCTGCTGGGGACAGCGGTCATCCTGGCGGCCTACGCCTGGCTTGTGCAGTACAAGACAGGCGCATTGGCACTGGTCTTCCTGGTCGGAGCGATCGGCTCGATGCTGGTCCCGCCGCTCCAGACCCGACTGCTCGACGCCGCCCCGGGAGCCCAGTCCCTGGCCTCATCCCTGAACCACTCGGCACTGAACATGGCCAACGCGCTGGGAGCATTGCTGGGCGGCCTGGTCATTGCCTGGGGGTGGGGCTACCGCTCGCCCGCCGTCGTCGGCGCCGTCCTGGCCCTGTTGGGACTGGGCATCGCACTGCTTAGCGGCTGGCTGGACCGGAAGAGTCCGCAGGCGCCTGCTCCGTCCGCGGCGCATACACATCCGGTTCCAAGTAAATAATCCGCATTGGGTTCGGCCGAGCGGATCCGCTTCTCGGCTTCGTTGATGGCTTGGCGATCTGCTCACCGGTCTCGCCTTCACCCACCGAGATCTTGGCCGCGACCAGCAGTTCCTCGGGGCCCAGGTGCAGGGTCTTGAGGTGAATGATGCGCGTGCCGTCGGAGCGGATGGCTTCTTCGATGGCGCGGACATCGGACGCCGTGGCCGATTCGCCCAGCAGCAGTGACCTGACGTGCTTAGCACTTTCAGGCGCGCCCGCCGGCGTCGGCCGGCTAGCGGTTCTGGGCGCGGGCTGACGCGTAGAGGCACACGGTGGCGGCAGTGCCCACGTTGAGACTTTCGGCGCGCCCGTACACCGGGACGGCCACGCGGTAGTCGGCGTCGGCCAGCTGCTCGGAGGTGAGGCCCTGGGCTTCGTTGCCGAAGAGCCAGGCGGTGGGATTTTCCAGCCGGGGCTGGGAGGACACGGCCGCGGCGGCTTCGGGGGCGCCGTCGTCGGCCGCTTCTCCGGTGGCCGGTGCGTCCGGAAGCGCCGGCGCCAGGCGGCGGACGGAGCTTTCGTCCTGGAGCTTGTCAAGGTCCACGTTCCCGTAGCCGTCGGCGGCCAGGACGGTGAGTCCGTGGGCGCGGCAGGCGGCCATCAGGAAGTCGAAACTGACGCCGGTGACGACCGGCAGATGAAACAGGGAGCCGGCGGTGGAACGCACGGCCTTGGGATTGTGGATGTCAACGCTGGACGCGGTCAGCACGACGGCGTCGGCACCGGCGGAATCTGCGGCGCGCAGAATGGTTCCGGCATTGCCGGGATCGCGGACTTCGCACAGCACCGCGATGAGCTTGGCTCCGGCGGCCAGCACATCATCCAGGGCGTAATCGGTGATCCGGCACACGGCCACGACGCCCTGGGGCGAAATGGTGGTGGCCATGGCGGCAATGACTTCGTCGGTGGCCAGGCGCAGCGGCACGTCGGCGGAAAGCTCCGCCAGCTCGGGCAGCCGGTCCAGGCAGGCCTCGGTGGCGAAAACTTCGAGGACGACGCCGGACCCGCCGGCGGAGGCGTCGGCGCGGTGGCTCAGCAGAGCCTCACGGACGGCCTGGGGCCCTTCGGCCACGAACCGTCCGGTTTTTAAACGCGCCGGGCGCCCGGCCAGCTTCGCTACATCCCTGACCCGATCTGCTCGGGGATTGGACATAAGCGGAGCCGGCGGGCGCCCAACAGTGTTCATGATCGGCTAATAACCGATTTCTAGCCCTGGAACTTCTGGCGGGATTCTCCGCCAGCAGGCTCCAGTCCGGCAGCCTTGGCGGCTTCGACGGAGTTGAACCAGTACTCGGCTACGGTCTGCTCGTACCAGGTGGAACCCGGAACGTGGTACTTGCCGGAGCCCAGGTTGCCCTTGATGACAAAGCCTTCGGGGGCGTCGCCCTCGGAAGCCTTGAAGCCACCCTGAGCGTCGGCAACAGCAGCGGCCGGCTTGGAGGCAACCGGAGCAGCCTTTGCAGCCGGAGCAGCGGCAACGGCCGGAGCGGAGGTGTCGGACGGCAGGGCGTTCTTGGCGATCTGCACCAGCGTGGCGAACGCGGCGGCGTCGTTGACGGCCAGTTCGGCCAGCATGCGGCGGTCAACCTGGATCTCGGCAGCCTTCAGGCCCTGGATCAGGCGGTTGTAGGTCAGGCCGTTGGCGCGGGATGCAGCGTTGATGCGCTGGATCCACAGGCGACGGAAGTCACCCTTGCGCTTGCGGCGGTCGCCGTAGCTGTACACAAACGAGTGCAGCAGCTGCTCTTTGGCCTTGCGGACCAGGCGTGAACGCTGTCCGCGGTAACCCTTGGCGCGCTCGAGAATAACCCGACGCTTCTTGTGGGCGTTTACCGCCCGCTTCACACGTGCCACGTGCGTACTCCTTTAGATAAATCTTCCGTGCACCTGCTGTGAGGCGCTCGGCCTGCAACTCAGGCCCGGAAAAGCTTGGTGGTGTGACGGTGGCCCGAACGGGCCGCCTGTCGAGGGGGAAAGACTAGATGCCCAGCATCTTCTTGATGACCTTGGCGTCTGCCGGGGCAACAAGCTTGTCACTGGCGAGGCGGCGCGTCAGCGTGGACGGCTTGTGCTCGAGGTAGTGGCGGCGGTTGGCCTGCTGGCGCTTGAGCTTGCCGGTTCCGGTCAGCTTGAAGCGCTTCTTGGCGCCACTGTGGGTCTTCATCTTCGGCATGACTACCGATCTCCTTTGGGTTTCCGCCGGCCGGGGCCTGCGGGGCTTTGGGCACTTTGCAGTGCCAGGGGTTTACTGGACGCCGGGACGTCCTGCGGGGAAAAGCTGAGTCTTACTCCGCAGTTCCGGGCTTGTTCTGGCTTGCTGCGCCCCGTGAAGGAGCAGCCTTGCCAGCAGGTTTGGAAGCAGCAGCAGGCTTCGGCCGGGCAGCGGGCTTCGGCGCCGGCTTCATGGCCGTGGGCTTGGGCACTGCAGCCGGCTTGGGGGCCGGAGCGGGCTTGGACTCAACGGGAGCCGCAGCGGCGGGAGCCTCTGCAACCGGCGCCGGAGCCGGAGCCTTGGCAGCCTCTTCCGCGCGTCGTGCGTCGGCTGCTGCCTTTTCGGCTGCAGCCTGCGCCCGCTTTTCGGCCATTTCCTTGTCAGCCTTTTCCTTCTCTGCACGGGCCTTGTCAGCCTCGGCAGCGGAGGAACCGAGCCGCAGGCCGTCCGGCAGAAGATCTGCCAGGCTCTGCGTCAGGGGCGCCTTGTTCTCAGCGGAGGTGTCCACCCGGGCGGGGGCCTCGCCGTTCTTGACGGCTTCGTTGGCTGCCTTGGCATCGGCACGCTGCGACGCGCGCCGTGCTTCGGCCTTGGCTTCCGCCTTGTTCTTCAGCGGTCCAATGACCATGACCATGTTGCGGCCGTCGATGCGGGGCGTGGATTCCACCATGCCCACCTCGGCGACGTCGGCTGCGAACTTGTTCAGCAGCTTCATGCCCATTTCCGGACGCTGCTGTTCGCGGCCGCGGAACTGGATCATGGCCTTGACCTTGTCACCGGCTGCAAGGAAGCGCATGGCATGGCCGCGCTTGGTTTCGTAGTCGTGAGTGTCAATCTTCAGACGGAACCGGATTTCCTTCAGGACGGTGTTCGTCTGGTTCTTGCGTGCCTCACGGGCCTTGACAGCGGCTTCGTACTTGTACTTGCCGAAGTCCATTAGTTTGCACACCGGAGGCTTCGCCTGCGGTGCCACCTCAACAAGATCCAGGTCGGATTCGGCTGCCAGACGCAGGGCGTCTTCGATACGGACAACCCCAACTTGCTCTCCAGCCGGTCCTACCAGCCGCACCTCAGGGACGCGGATTCGATCATTGATTCTTGGCTCGCTAATGTTGCAGCTCCTGTTGTATCCAAAACGGCTACCGCCTGCAACTGAAGAAGGCCCCCAATTGCACGCGCAATCGGAGGCCTCGAGGGGTCGGCGGGAGCTGCATCAGCAGCAACCTCCCGGATCGGCTGGACCAGGTAAACCTGGACCCGCCACCGGGGGCCGACCGTACCCGGCAACTCTGTCTTCTGCACAGGCGCCCTGGGGCACATGGACTGAAGATTCAGGCTGACGCGGGTGGGAGGATTCTCCGCTTGCATACTGGCTGATGTGAAACATTCAACGCTCCGTGAAGGGCACTGAAAGTAACGACAACCAGTTGGTCTGTGACAAGCTTACCAGTATGAGTACCCCACAGAGCAACCCGGCGGCCGAGCACACCCGCCATTCCTTCCCCGGCACCACGGAAGAGGTGCAGGCCCCTTCCGCTGAAGAGCAGGAAGTGGCTGCGCAGATGCGTGACATTGCCGAGGTCCCCGCCATTGAAGTCATCACCACTGCCGCCGTGCACCTGATGAGCGCCGCAGCCGTCAAGTGCGGCCTGGCCGACGGCGACGACGCCGAGGAGCTGAAGGACCTGGACGAGGCCCGCAAGCTGATCACCGCCCTGGCCGGATTCGTCACCGCAGCGGCTCCCGAGATCGGCAGCCAGCACGCCGGCCCGTTGCGCGACGGCCTGCGCTCACTGCAGCTTGCCTTCCGTGAGGCGTCCGACATCCAGGACGCGCCGGGCAAGGGCCCGGGCGAGAAGTTCACCGGCCCCGTCAACTAACGCAGCACGTCTTTTCCATTTTTAGTCAGCACCCCGGCCCGGGGAGCCTGCCGGTTGCGGCAGACTCCCCGGGCTTTTTTCTGCCCGCCCGGCTGCGTAACCTGTACGGGACGCTGAGCAAACGTTGAGCGGAAGGGACGAACTCGCATGGGCGGCAGCGGGGCCGAAGCGTACAAGAAGAGGCTGGAGAGGGCGGCCCGGCTCAAGGCGGCGGGGACACCGGAGGATGCCGGCTACAAGCTGCCCGAGGGCCTGGCCGGGGCTGAAGAAGCAGAGCTGGCGGAAAAGCGCCGGAAGATCAGCGCCGAAGCCAAGGCCGACTACCTCATCCGGGACGCGATGAACCGTGGCGACTTTGACAACCTCAGCTACGCCGGGAAGCCGATCCCCGACCTGGCCGACCCGGATCCGGACTGGTGGATCAAACGGCTGATCCGACGGGAGAACCTCTCGGGATTGGGTCCGCCCGCGCTGTTGCTCCGGGTGGAGGACAAGGAGTTCGAACCGCGGCTGGACCGGTTGCCGTCCGAGCGCCAAGTGCGCGACGCCGTCGACGACTTCAATGCCCGGGTGATTGAGGCCCGCCGCCAACTGCTGGGCGGCCCGCCGGTGGTCACCGGAATCCGGAACGTTGAGGACGAGGTGCGGGGCTGGCGGCAGCGCCGGGGCCTGCCCGCAACCGCCCCGGGGAACGCAGGCACGAAGCAACCCGGGGCCGGCACGAAGGACGCCGCAGCACAGCGGCCGGCGGTGCGCGGCGGAGCTAATCCGCCGGGCTGGCTGCACCGGCTGCGCCGCCGGCTGCCGCGCTTGCGGCCGGGATCCCCGGGATCCCCGGGGCATCCGCGCCACCGGGAGTAACCGACTGTCCGGCCGGCTGGCTGTTGGCGGCCGGCTGTCGGTTGGCTGTCGGCTGTCGGCTGTGAACCGGCCGCGGCAGGCTACTCCTGACGCAGCAGGCGCTGTCCGCGCCGGCTGAACTTCCGTACGCCGAACGTTCCCGCAACCAGCAGCGACGCGGCGCCCCCAGCAAAGATGAATCCGGCCCACGGACCGATGACGTCAATCGCCGCACCGGCCAGCGGGGCGCCGAGCGCAGTGCCTGAGGTCAGGGCGGAGCCGTACCAGCCCATCGCCTCGCCGCGGCGTTCCTCGGACACCAGGTCAGCCACCCGTTCCGAGGCGGAGGACAGCACCGGGGCGCACAGCAGGCCGGCGGGAATGGACAGCAGGGCCAGGCTGATGGTGTCCGTGGCCAGGGCCATGGGCAGGGTCAGCACTGCCATCGCCAGCAACAGCAGCATGGGCGAGGCGCGCCGGTGCATGGCTCCGTAGACCAGGCCACCCACCACCGAGGCGGCACACCAGGCGGCGAAAACGATCCCCACCTGCCCGGGTTCGCCGGTGGATTCCACCAGGGCCACCATGCCGACGTCCGAGCTGGACAGCAGCAGGCCCACCCCCACCGCGACCGCAAACACCACGGCCACGCTCAGCGTGAACCAGGAGAACCCCGCGCGCAGGCGGGCTCCGCGGCTCAGCGCCGCCAGCGGCTGCAGTTCCGCCGAGGCTTCGGACAGGTGCGCCGGTGCGGCCGCGACGACGGCGGCGTTGGCTGCCTCGCGCTCCTGGACGGCGGTCGCTGCGGTCCGCGGGTTTTCGGACCGGGTCGGCGGATTGAACCAGATCAGCAGCAGCCCGGCGAGCGACGTCGTGATGCCCACCAGGGTCAGCCCGACCACTGAGGAAACCGAGGTGGCCAGGACGGCGCCCAGCGCCGGTCCGCCCATGAAAACGACTTCGGTGGCAATGGAGTCCAGGGCGAAGGCTGTCCGCCGCTGGTCCCCCGTTGCCAGTACGCCCAGCGACTGCCGGACCACGCTAAAGACCGGAAGCGTGAACACCCCGCCGACCAGCGCCAGCACCAGCAGCCATTCATAGCTGGCGTGCGGGGCAATGGACCAGATGACGGCCTCGGAAATCACCGAGGGAATCAGGGCGCGGCGCAGGCCGACATTGTCCACCCGGCGGCCGCGCCAGGGGGCGCCAAAGGCGATGCCCACGGTGACGACGGCGGCAACGGCACCGGCCTTGGCGTAGCCCATGTCCATGGTCAGGACCACGTGCAGGGTCAGCAGCACGCCGGCGGCGGAATGCGGAAAACGGGCGATCATTCCGACCAGGAGCAGCCGGCGGATCGGGGCAACGCGGAGCAGCTCCCCGTAGGCGGAAAAATTCACGGCACTTCACTTCCGGCGGTCCACCGCCCAGCAAGGTCAGCGCGTGATTTTGAGTTCCAGGGAATCCACACGCTCAACGAATAACGGATCGGCAGCCAGCCGCTGCTGCAGCAATCCGGCGATGCCCTGCACCGCCTGCGCATCCAGTCCCGGTGCCAGGTGAAGAACCATTCTAAGCTCAGGACCGGCGCCGCCTCCGGCCACCACCGTCCCGCGTGCCGACCGTGTCACCGTTCCCGGTCCCGGCGCCAGCTGGACCCCCGTCACTGCGGGTTCGACGTCGACCGCGGCGGACACGGCCTGCGCGACTTCCTGGTCGGCGTACGACGGCGTCCAGGTCCGCTGCTGCGCCAGCGCCCACATGGCCGGGCGGCGCACCACGAAGGTGATGTCCGCACCGGGATCCACCACCAGCAGCTGCGCTTCCTCGGAGACGGCGGACAGGGCGGCGCGGGCGGCATACACCGCAACCGGCCGCGCCTGCGGATGCCACTGCGCCAGCGCCGGCACCGAGGTGAACACCGGCAGCGCCTTGCGTCCGTCCGGGGCGGTCAGCGTCACCAGGGCCATGTCGGCCTCTTTGTCAGCGGTCAGTCCATGTTCGGACTGCGCCTCGGCACCGAGGGTGGCGACGATGGGCACGAACACGCGGGCGGTGGCCAGGGCAGCCACCACCTGCGCTTCGGAGCCGGTGCCGGCTTCCAGTGCGGCCAGGGCGGCGAGGTATCCGGCGTCGGGGCTGCCGTCGTCGGCGTCGAAATTGTGCAGCGGGTTGCCCTCGCCGGAGAGGTCCCGGCCGGACCAGGACTGCCCCGCGGAATCGGCGGGTCCCCCGGCCCCTGCGAGGGCGGCCGCTATGTGGCCGGGAAGGGCGCGCTCAGCCATGGCTCTAGCGCTCCGGATGCCCGGCGATGTCGAACGCCTGCGGCAGCGTGAAGGCCCCGGCGTAGAGGGCCTTGCCCACGATCGTGCCTTCCAGACCCAGCGGCACGAGCTCCCGCAGGGCGGCCAGGTCATCCAGGGACGAGATCCCGCCGGAGGCGACAACGGGCCGTTCCGTGCGCGTGAGGACCTCGCGCAGCAGTTCCAGGTTGGGCCCGCGCAGCGTGCCGTCCTTGGTGACGTCGGTGACCACATACCGCGGGCAGCCGGCGTCCTCGAGGCGGGCCAGGACCTCCCAGAGGTCTCCGCCGTCCTTGGTCCAGCCGCGGGCGGCCAGCGTGGTGCCCCGCACGTCGAGTCCGACGGCGATGGCCTCGCCGTAGCGGGCGATCGCACTGGCGGTCCATTCCGGGTTTTCCAGGGCTGCGGTGCCCAGGTTGACGCGGCTGGCTCCCAGCTCCAAGGCCATGTCCAGGGAGGCGTCGTCGCGGATGCCGCCGGAGAGCTCCACCTTGATGTCCAGCTGTTCCACCACGCGCTTGAGCAGCGGGAGGTTGGAGCCGCGGCCGAAGGCTGCGTCCAGGTCCACGAGGTGAACCCAGGCCGCGCCGTCGTTCTGCCAGGCCATGGCGGCGTCCAGCGGGTCGCCGTAGCTGGTTTCGCTGCCGGCCTCACCCTGGACCAGGCGCACGGCCTGGCCGTCTGCGATGTCCACGGCGGGCAGCAGCTCAAGGACGGGAGTTTCAACAAGTGACATGGTTCTGCTTTCCGTGGGGAGGTTTGTCCGGATGATGCGGTGCCGGAGGGCGGATCAGGAACGGGCGGCTCAGGAGCCGCTGTCGATCAGGAGGTAGGCGCCGAGCAGGGACATGCCCGCAAGGATCCAGAAGAGAACGACGATGATTTTGGACATGCCCTGGCTGCGGAAGGAGATGGCGCCGCCGATCAGCAGCCCGGCCAGACCCATGAGAAGAAGACTCCACATCGCCCTAGCCCAGCGTCTTCAGCCAGTTTTCCAGCAATGCCGCACCGGCATCACCGGACTTTTCCGGATGGAACTGGGTGGCTGTCAGCGGACCGTTTTCCACCGCGGCGACAAAGCGGCTGCCATGTTCGGCCCAGGTGACCTGGGGTGCGCGCATGGCGGGCTGGGTGACATCGAAGTCCCATTTCTGCACACCGTAGCTGTGCACAAAGTAGAAGCGTTCATCCTCGATGCCGGCGAACAGCTGTGAGCCCTCCGGCGGCTGGACGGTGTTCCAGCCCATGTGCGGAACAACATCAGCCTTGAGGCGCTCGACGACGCCGGGCCACTCCCCCATTCCGGGGGTGCTGACACCGTGTTCCACGCCCTCGTCGAAGAGGACCTGCAGTCCGACGCAGATGCCCATGACGGGGCGTCCGCCGGCAACGCGGCGGCCGATCAGGCGCAGGGCGTCCACTTCCTTGAGCCCCTGCATGACGGCCGCGAAGGCGCCGACACCGGGGACCAGGAGCCCGTCGGCGTTGAGCACGTCATCGGATTTGGAGCTGAGGGTGACGTTGGCGCCGACGTGCTCGAGGGCCCGGACGGCGGAGCGGATGTTCCCGGACCCGTAGTCGAGGACCGTCACGTTGCGCGCCGTCACAGGGCACCCTTCGTGGAGGGGATGCCCTCAACGCGGGGATCGGGTTCGACGGCGGCGCGCAGCGCACGGGCAAAGGCCTTGAACTGGGCCTCCACGATGTGGTGCGGATCCCGGCCGCCGAGCACCGTCATGTGCAGGCAGATCTGGGCGTGGAGGGTGATGGCCTCGAAGACGTGGCGGGTCAGCGACCCGGTGAAGTGTCCGCCGATCAGGTGGTATTCCTGCCCCGCCGGTTCACCGGAATGCACCAGATAGGGCCGCCCGGAGATGTCGACGACGGCGTTGGCCAGGGCCTCGTCCAGGGGAATGGTGGCCTCGCCGAAGCGGCGGATTCCTGCCTTGTTGCCCAGGGCGATCTTGAGCGCCTCACCGATGCTGATGGCAATGTCCTCGACGGTGTGGTGCACATCGATGTGGGTGTCACCCGTGGCCTGGACCGTGAGGTCGATCAGGGAGTGCTTGGCCAGGGCCGTCAGCATGTGGTCGTAGAACGGCACCGAGGTGCTGATGTTGGACTGGCCGGTTCCGTCCAGGTCCAGCTCCACAACCACTGACGATTCACTGGTCACCCGTTCCAGGCGTGCGGTGCGTCCGGTGGTGGTCTCCACGGTCATGGTTTTCCTTTGAAAGAAGGTGGTCTCTGCTAACAGTTTAGTGTCTGTCGGTGTCTGCGGCTTGGTCTCCGCCGGCCGCGGACCGGCCGGCGCCGGTGCCGCCGCCGTGCCGCTGCCTGTGGCCTAGCGGATGCCGGCTGCCAGGAGCTCGCGCAGCCGGGCCAGGAAAACGCTGGTTTCCGCTTCGGTGCCGGCCGTGACGCGCAGATGGCCGGGGATGCCGACGTCGCGCACCAGCACGCCCGCCTCCAGCAGCCCCTCCCACAGTGCGTGCGGGTTTTCCACACCTCCGAAGAAGACAAAGTTGGCGTCGGACGGCGCAGGCTTCAGGCCCAGGCTGAGCAGCTCGGCGACAATGCGGTCCCGCTGGACCTTGATGGCTTCGACGTTGGCCAGCAGCGCTTCCGCGTGTTCCAGTGCGGCATTGGCAGTGGCCTGCGTGATGGCCGAGAGGTGGTAGGGCAGCCGCACGAGGCGCAGGGCGTCGGTGACTTCGGGTGCCGCGGCCATGTAGCCGACCCGGGCTCCGGCCAGCGCGAAGGCCTTGCTCATGGTGCGGGAGATGATCAGCCGTTCGCGGCCGGGCAGCAGCTGCAGGGCGCTGGGGGTGCCGGCGTGGAAGAACTCCCCGTAGGCCTCGTCCACAATCACTATGGCCTGTGACGCGGCGCCCGCCTCGTACACGGCTTCCACCACCTCGAGCGGCAGCGCAGTGCCGGTGGGGTTGTTCGGCGTGCAGAGGAAGACGATATTCGGGGCCTGCTCGCGGACCTGTTCCGCTGCGGCTTCCGGGGTCAGCGTGAAATCGCCGCTGCGGACGCCCGTGACATAGCGGGTGCCGGTGCCGCTGGCCAGCAGCGGATACATGGAATAGGTGGGCGGGAAGCTCATGGCGGTCCGGCCCGGGCCGCCGAAGGCCTGGAGGATCTGTTGCAGGACCTCGTTGGAGCCGTTGCCGGCCCAGATGTTCTCCGGGCTCAGTCCGTGGCCGAGATAGCCGGCAAGCCGCTCGCGAAGTTCAGTGAATTCCCGGTCCGGATAACGGTTCAGTCCGGCCACCGCCCGCTCAACGGAAGCTACGATCGCCTTCCGCACCTGGTCGGGCAGCCCGTGGGTGTTCTCGTTGACGTTGAGCAGGATGGGCACGTCCAGCTGCGGCGCACCGTAGGGTGTCAGTCCTCGGAGATCCTCGCGCAGGGGAAGTCGGTTCAGTCTTTCCAGCTGTTCAGTCACCTGTACAGCTTAAGACTCGAAGGCGGGGCGGGAAGAATCCCTCCGGCCGGGCAGGCGGGTTGTTACGCCCCGAGTTGCGCTGTTTGTAATGGCGCCGTGTGTGATTGCGCCGCTTGGGATAGCGCCGTGTGTCATTGCGCCGCGCCGCCGGCACATCAACTTGCGATTGCACCGTTTGTGTTTGTGCAGCGCCGTGGCGCCTCAGCGCTGGGTGGGAATGAACAGCTGCACGCCGACCGGAACCCGGTCATCGGAAAGGTTGTTCAGCTCCATGATCTCCGCGACCACATCGCGGGGATCGCGGTCGGGAGCAAATTCCTCGGCCAAGGCCCACAAAGAATCACCGGCACCGACGCTCACCTGCACGGTCTGCGTAACGTCGGGCGCCCCGCCCGAGGAGGCCATGGCGGGAGCCGTGAAGAATCCCAGGACCGTGAGTGCGGCAGCCGCGGTCAGCATCAGGGGAAGGCCGATAAATACCAGCCGGCCGCGGCGCGTCAGCCGCAGTTGCCGCCGCTCGGCGGGCACCGGCACAGCGGCCGGATTGGTGGACCCGGCAACGGGCCTCGGCGCTGAGGCCCGGGCGGCCGTCAGCTGAGGTCGGGCCGGGGCGGAGATGAAACGTGAGATGGGGTTTGACAGGTGTATCTGGGCGGGCATTTCAGCACCTTTCCGGTTCGATGGCCGCAGGAAATAACCGAAGCCATATTCGAACGATTGGAAGCTATCAGACATCTTTGGACTCCGGCGCGCTGCCATCATCGAAAGTATGTTCGATTCTTGTGAACTCATTTCTAGCACCTATCTACTAACAAAGTCGAGACTCGCTCGAACAAATGTTTGAAAACGTTGCTCCGCTCGCCTAGCGTTGAGCATGAGGAAGAGGTTCATCCGGTTCCGTCCGGACCGAAGCCGGAGCGCGGGCTCCGCAGCGGTTCGTACAGGACCACTGAATCAGCTGCCTCTGACATAACCGCCGGCACGGCTTGCACAGCGTTCCAACCCCGACATTCACCCGACCAGCTCCGGCACCGACCGGACCAGCTGACCCCGAAGGGAACCCCACGTGGCCCGCAGGACTGCTTCCGAAGACAGCACCAACCAGCCAGCGGCAACCGGCTCCCGTGCGCGTGCGAAAGGTCTGACTCCGCGGCAGAAGACCGTCCTGGAGATGATCCAGCGTTCCGTCAGCACCAACGGTTATCCGCCCACCATGCGGGAAATCGGAGACACCGTGGGGCTGGCAAGCCTTTCCAGCGTGACCCATCAGCTCATGCAGCTGGAGAAGCTCGGCTACATCCGCCGCGACCCCAAGCGCCCCCGCGCCATGGAAATCCTGATTCCGCTAATGCTGCGGGACGGGAAGGCCGTCGCTCCGGGCGAGGACTCAGCCGGTTCCCCGGCCGAGTCTGCGCCGGCAGCCGCCGGCTCCCGCACCGGCGAAGACGGCGCCGGCGACAAAGCAGGCTCGGCTGCCGGAATGGCCACGGTCACCGAGCTGTCGACCTCCGTTGACACGGCCATGGTGCCGCTGGTGGGCCGCATCGCCGCCGGCGGTCCGATCCTCGCTGAACAGGTTGTCGAGGACATCATGCCGCTGCCCCGCCAGCTGGTGGGTCACGGAGACCTGTTCATGCTCAGGGTCTCGGGCGACTCCATGGTCGACGCCGCGATTTGCGACGGTGACTGGGTGGTTGTCCGCCGGCAGCCCACGGCTGAGAACGGCGACATCGTTGCCGCCCTGCTGGATGACGAAGCCACGGTCAAGACCTTCCGGCAGCGCAACGGCCACACCTGGCTGCTGCCGCAGAACACGCGCTATGAGCCCATCGTGGGCGACCATGCAGTCATCATGGGCAAGGTTGTCTCGGTGATGCGCTCGCTCTAGCGGGCCCCGCACACAGCAGCGGTCCCCGGGGCGGGATTCCACGGGTGCTCTCCCGCGAGGGCTGGAGCGGATAACGGGTGGAGTAACGCGGAAAGGGCGGTCGGAGTTATCTCCGACCGCCCTTTCCGTTCAGTGGTGCCGGCGCTACTTCCGCGCAGGGGCCTTCTCCGCAGCCGCCGACTGCTCGGCGAGCCGTCCCAGGACCGAGAGCACCACAGAGCGGTCAGTCGTGGACCAGAACGGCGGCAGGGCTGCCTTCAGGAAGCTGCCGTAGCGGGCCGTGGCCAAGCGGGAGTCCAGGATGGCCACCACACCGCGGTCCCCCGCGGCACGGATCAGACGGCCGGCACCCTGCGCCAGCCGGACGGCCGCGTGGGTCGCGGCAACTGACATGAAGCCGTTGCCGCCGGCCTTGGCCACTGCGCGGGTGCGCGCGGTCATCAGCGGGTCATCCGGACGCGGGAACGGTATGCGGTCAATCAGCACCAGCCTGCAGGCGGCACCCGGCACGTCAACGCCCTGCCACAGCGACATGGTGCCAAACAGGCAGGTGTCGGGTTCCTCGGAGAACTGCTTGACGAGCGAGGACATCGAGGACTCCCCCTGGCACAGGATCGGGAAATCCACCCGGGTGCGCATCGCGTCGGCGGCCTCCTCGGCCGCCCGGCGCGAGGAGAACAGTCCCAGTGCTCCGCCGTTCGAGGCCTTCAGAAGCGCCTCGATTTCATCCAGCTGCGCCTCCGAGGTGCCGCGCTCGGGCTTGGGCAGGTCCTTCGCCACGTACAGCACGCCCTGCCGCGGATAGTCGAACGGACTGCCGACGTCGGTCCCCGTCCACGACGGCGCGCCCGGCCCCAGGAGCCCCAGAGCGCCGGCCACAGGGCCAAATTCGGATCCGATGGCAAGGGTCGCCGAGGTCAGGACCACGGTGTGGCCGTCGAACAGCCCTTCACGCAGCCGGCCGGCGACCGACAGCGGGGCCACGTTCAGGGTGGCGGGAGCGGTCTCATCCGGGGGCGAGTAGCCGCCCGACGGCGAGAAGGAGCTGGGCCGCGAAGCCCAGATCACCTCACCGGCCGAGGGAGCACCCAGCAGCCGCTCACAGAGCGACAGCACGGCCATCAGCCGCGACCGCGCGGTCTGGCGTCCGCCGTCGGCGGTTTCCCCGGGCTCGGGCTTGGAGTCGGAGAGCGCCACCCGGCAGGCTTCCCGGACCCGGCCCACTGCCTGCTCCTGCTCCTCGTTCAATCCGGCGGCGAGCAGGCCCGAGGGCACGTTCTCCATAGATTTCTCAAAGGCTCGGGACGCTTGGGCCAGTTCCTCCACGGAAGCGGAGGTGTGCTTGCGGGCGGCAGTCACCGCTGCGGAGATCACGGTTCCGGACAACTGTCCGGTGACCGCGCCGGTCACCCGGTCCTGCAGCTCGTGGGCTTCATCGATGACCACCACGTCATAGTCCGGCAGCACGGCCAGCCCTTCGAAGGCCGCGATGGCGAGCATGGCGTGGTTGGTGATGACGACGTCGGCCACAGCCGCCTGGGCGCGTGCGCGCTCGCTGAAGCATTCGGCGGCCACGGGGCATTTCTGCGCGCCCAGGCACTCCATCGAGGTCACCGAGACCTGGCGCCAGGATTTGTCGCTGACTCCCGGAATCAGGTCGTCGCGGTCGCCGGTGTCGGTTTCCTCGGCCCATTCGCGCAGCCGCACCACCTCGCGTCCCATCGCCGAGGTGGGTGCCGGTGCCGGATGTCCCACCGCGCGGTCCTCTCCCATGGTGAACAGGGCGCCGGCGGGGTCCTCCTCTTCCGGAAATCCCCCGCCGGTTTTGTGCAGGCAGACGTAGTTGCTGCGGCCCTTGAGCAGCGCGACGTCGACCTCGCGCGGCAGGTTGGGCTTGAGCGTCTTGAGCAGCCGCGGCAGGTCGCGGCCCACGATCTGGGACTGCAGCGCCAGTGTGGCAGTGGAGACCAGCGTGGGCTTGGTGCTTTCCAGCGCATGATGAATCAGCGGCACCAGGTAGGCCAGCGACTTGCCGGTGCCGGTGCCCGCCTGAACCAGCAGATGCTGTTTCTCGTCGATCGCGTGCGTGACCTGGCGGGCCATTTCATGCTGGCCCGGGCGGTTTTGTCCGCCCATGCCAGCGACGGCGGTGTCCAGCAGTTCCAGGACTTCGCCGGTGGTGTCTTTACTCATGGGTGACGAACGGCTCCAGTTCAGCGGCCAGGCCCTCGCGGACCATCACGTGCAGGCGGGTGCCTGCTTCGGAGTGCTCCACCGACAGGATTTCGGTGTCCGAGCTGTGCAGCCGGGAGACGATCTCGCCGCGCTCGTACGGAACCAGCAGCTGCAGATCCACCCCGGGGCGGGGAATGCCCTCGGAGATGGCCTGCATCAGCTCGTCGATGCCTTCGCCGGTCCGGGCGGACACCACCACGTGGCGCCGCTCCTTTTGCCGGAGCCGTTCCAGCACAAACGGATCCGCGGCATCGGCCTTGTTCAGCACGATGATCTCGGGCACCTTGCGGGCGTCCACATCCGTCAGCACCGTGCGCACTGCGGCGATCTGGCCCTCGGGATCCGGATGCGAGGCGTCCACCACATGGAGGATCAGGTCAGCATCCGCGACTTCCTCCAGGGTGGACCGGAAGGCTTCCACCAGCTGGGTCGGCAGGGACCGCACAAAGCCGACGGTGTCGGCGAGCGTGTACCCGATGCCGTCTTCGGTTTGTGCCTTGCGGATGGTCGGGTCCAGGGTGGCGAACAGGGCGTTCTCCACCAGGACTCCGGCATCGGTGAGCCGGTTGAGCAGCGAGGACTTGCCGGCGTTGGTGTAGCCGGCGATGGCCACCGAGGGAACCTGGTTGCGGTGCCGGTTGGCGCGCTTGGTTTCCCGGGCGGGCTTCATGGCCGCAATTTCGCGGCGCAGTTTGGCCATCCGGGTGCGGATCTTCCGGCGGTCCAGTTCGATCTTGGTTTCACCGGGACCGCGTGAGCCCATGCCGGCGCTGGCGCTGCCCACCTGGCCGCCGGCCTGGCGGGACATGGATTCGCCCCAGCCGCGCAGGCGCGGCAGCAGGTATTCGAGCTGTGCCAGCTCCACCTGGGCCTTGCCCTCGCGGGACTTGGCGTGCTGGGCGAAGATGTCCAGGATCAGCGCCGTGCGGTCGATGACCTTGACCTTGACGATGTCTTCAAGGCCGCGGCGCTGCGACGGTGCAAGTTCGCTGTCGACAATGACAGTGTCGGCGCCGGTGGCGGCGACGATGTCCTTGAGCTCCTGGGCCTTGCCCGAACCCAGGAACGTCCCCGGATCCGGCTTCAGCCGGCGCTGGATGATGCCGTCGAGCACCTCGGAGCCCGCCGTCTCGGCCAGTGCCGCCAGCTCCTGCAGCGAGTTTTCGGCGTCCTCCGCCGTTCCCTCGCTCCACAGGCCGGCCAGCACCACGCGCTCCAGGCGCAGCTGCCGGTATTCAACCTCGGTAACGTCCTCGAGTTCGGTCGACAGGCCGGCCACGCGCCGCAGTGCGTGGCGGTCGGCCAGGTCTTCCTGGTCGCCGTCGTGCGTGGAATGCCCGACGTCCCGGGACAGAGCCTGTGCCCTGCCGCGCCGGGCCTCGCCGGCGGGCGCTTTGGCCTCAGCGGCGCTCTCCTTGGCGAGGATCCTGTCAATGACCCCCTGGATGTCCTCCGGGCTCAGCTCCGTGTTGGGCTGGGCGGAATCGGACGTGCCAGGGCGGGAATTGTTGATCGTCATAATCTCCTTATAAGCCGTGTTCTCCATGGTAAGTCAGTGCACGGACATTTGGGCGCGTGATCTTTCGCCGGTGCATCCGGTTTTCGCTGCCTGCCGCAGACCCACTAATCTGGTTTGTTATGGGTTCAGACCATTACTTCAGTTCACAGCCCTCGGGCCCCGAGGTCCGCAGGCCGCTCCGTGTCACTCTCGGCGGCCTCGACCGTACGCTCGTGACCTCCGGCGGGATCTTCAGTCCCGATGCCATCGACAAGGGAACCGTGGTCCTCCTGGACGAGGTTCCCGATCCTTCCCCCGCCGGCAACTTGCTGGATATCGGCTGCGGCTGGGGTCCTATCGCGCTCACCATGGCGCTGAAGTCCCCCGCGGCGCGGGTGTTCGCCGTGGACGTCAACGAACGCTGCCTGGCCCTGACCCGCGACAATGCCGCCGCTCTGGGCCTGGCCAACGTCACTGCATCCCGTCCGGAAGAGGTCGATCCGGACCTGAGGTTTGACACCATCTGGTCCAATCCGCCCATCCGCATCGGCAAGGACGAGCTGCATGCCCTGCTGCTGCTATGGCTTCCGCGTCTGGCTCCCGAAGGAACCGCGTGGCTGGTGGTGCAGAAAAACCTGGGCGCCGATTCGCTGCAGAAGTGGATCGCCGACCAGTTGGGCGCCGGCTATTCCGTCTCCCGCCACAGCACTGCCAAGTCCTTCCGGATCCTCAAGGTTCAGCGCAAACCCTAAGACGGCCGGATGCCGGCCATCCGCCGGGAGTAACTCCCATGACCGCTACAACCGCGGCCCGGAACGCTTTATTCCGGGGCGCGGTTCCAGCTGCGCCCCGGAATAAAGCGGTGCCCGCTAGAGCAGCGTGCCGCGCGCCACGAGGACTGCCGGCCCGCTGAGTTCCACGTGTTCGCGGCCGTCCTCGGCGGTCAGGAAGCGGACGCCGACGACGCCGCCGGGCACCGTGACCGCCCATTCGTTCGGGGCGTCCCGGCCGGCCCAGAACCGGGTGGCGACGGCGGCGGCGCAGGCCCCGGTGCCGCAGGAGAGGGTCTCCCCCACGCCGCGTTCATGCACGCGCATGGTCAGCAGGCCCACGCCGTCCACGACCAGCGGATCGGCGGGCACCACGAATTCCACGTTGGTGCCGTGCTCCGGTTCCGGCTGCACCGACGGTGCGGCGGCGAGGCTGGTGGCCGCGAGTTCGGTCAGTTCGGCCAGCGCCACCACGGTGTGCGGATTGCCCATGCTGACGGACAGTCCGGGGCGGGGAACCTCCAGGCCGTCGGCGTTGACCACGGCATCCATGGCCTTGGCGGCGGCGGAATCGGGGTCAAGGAACTCCCACGGGCCCATGTCAACGGCGTAGCCGCTGTCCACCCGGGTGACGGTCTTGGTGCCGGCGCGGGTCCCGATGGTCAGGGTCTCCCCCTCGCCCAGCTCGACAAGGCCCTCGGCGAGCAGGAAATGCACAAACACCCGGACGCCGTTGCCGCACATCTCCGACACGCTGCCGTCCGAATTGCGGTAATCCATGAACCATTCAGCCGTGAGGTCGCTCTGCAGCACGGCCTGGCCCTCGGGCAGCTGGGCCGAGCGGATCGCCCGGATGAAGCCGTCGGCGCCGATGCCGCGGTGCCGGTCGCACAGCGCGGCCACTTCGGCGGCGGTAAGGTCGCGCTCCCCGCCGGGGTCGGCCACCAGGACAAAGTCATTGCCGGTGCCGTGGCCTTTGGCGAAGGGAAGGCCGGCCAGGGAGGCGGGCAGGCCGGAATCGGATAACCCGGAATCGGACAAGGGGGCTGAGAGCTCTGTGTTCACTGTTCAAGGATAGCGGCGGCGGCCCGGGCGGTCAGTTCGGGGTCGTCCCAGTCCAGCCAGGTGATCCGCGGATCGGCCCGGAACCAGGTCAGCTGGCGGCGGGCAAACTGCCGGGTGGCCACCACCGTCTGTTCCGCGGCCTGCTCCACGGTGGATTCGCCGTCGAGCACCTGCAGGAACTGCGAATAGCCCAGGGCCCGCCCGGCCGTCCTGCCTTCCCGCAGTCCGCGGGCCGCCAGGGCTTCCACTTCGGCGAGCAGGCCCTGCTCAACCATCCTGTCCACGCGGGCGGCCAGCCGCCGGTGCAGCAGGCTGCGTTCCACGCTCAAGCCCACCTGCACCGCGGGCTGGAAGTACTCTCGGGTGGGCATGAAGGAGCTGAACGGCCGTCCGGTGAGCCGATGGACTTCCAGGGCGCGGACCACGCGCCGGCCGTCGCCGAGCCGGTCGGCGGACACCGGATCCACCTCCCGCAGCCGCAGGCGCAGTGCTTCCAGGCCGTCGGCAGCGAGCTCCCGCTCGAGGTCGGCCCGGAGCAGCGGATCGGTGCCGGGAAATTCCAGGACATCCAGGGCGGCCCTGACGTACAGGCCGGACCCGCCCACCAGGATCGGATAGCGGCCGCGGGATCGAATGTCAGCAATCAGGGCGCGGGCCTGCGCCTGGAAGGCCGAGACGCTCGCTTCCTCGGTCACGTCCATGATGTCCAGCAAGTGGTGCGGGACGCCGCGGCGCTCGGCCACGCTGATTTTCGCGGTGCCGATGTCCATGCCCCGGTAGAACTGCATGGCGTCGGCGTTGATCACTTCACCGCCGAGTTCCAGGGCCAGGGCGACACCCAGATCGGACTTGCCGGAGCCGGTGGGCCCGACGACGGCGACCACCGGACGCGTGCGGGCGCCGTCGTCGGCTGCGTGCTCGCTGCGGGCGCCGTCGTCGGGCGCGGCGGGGCCGGAAGGCAGGGTGCTCATCCGGGGACTAGGAGCGCGGAGGCAGCGTCGGCATGCCCAGCGAGACGCCGGGTTTTCCGCCGGCGGTCCCGGGTGCGGGGACGCCGCAGGAATCGGCCTGCGACCGGTCCCAGGCATCTCCGGCGCGCGAGCGGCGCAGGGCGTAATCCGCGGCTGAAGCCGGATCCGAAACCAGATGGAAGGAGGCCGCTGAGGTGATCGGCACGGTGACCAGGTCACCCGGGCGCGGCACCGGGCTGCCCTCGGGGACGGAGAAATGCACCAGGCGCTGGTCCCGGGAACGTCCGGACAGGCGGCCGGTCTCGTCGGACTTGCGGCCCGATCCCGCAGTGACCATTACCTCCACGGTGGTGCCCACCTGTTTGGCGTTCTCTTCGGCCGCGATGCGGTCCTGCAGGGCGGTCAGGCGTTCGAAGCGTTCCTGGACCACTTCCTTGGGCAGCTGGTCCGGCAGCTCCGCGGCGGGTGTGCCGGGGCGCTTGGAATACTGGAAGGTGAAGGCGGTGGCGAAGCGGGACCGTTCCACGACGTCGAGCGTTGCGGCGAAGTCCTCCTCCGTTTCGCCCGGGAACCCCACGATGATGTCGGTGGAGATGGCGGCATGCGGCATGCGCTCGCGGACGCTGTCCAGGATGCCCAGGAACTTCTTGGACCGGTAGGAGCGGCGCATGTCCTTGAGGACCTTGTCGGAGCCGGACTGCAGCGGCATGTGCAGCTGCGGCATCACGTTCGGCGTTTCAGCCATCGCGTCGATCACGTCCTGGGTGAACGCAGCGGGATGCGGGCTGGTGAAGCGCACCCGTTCCAGGCCTTCGATGTCGCCGCAGGCGCGCAGCAGCTTGGCGAACGCCCCGCGGTCTCCGAACTCCACCCCGTAGGAATTCACGTTCTGTCCCAGCAGCGTGACTTCGATGGCGCCGTCGTCGACCAGTGCGGAGATCTCGGCGAGGATGTCGCCGGGCCGGCGGTCGCGTTCCTTGCCCCGGAGCGCCGGAACGATGCAGAACGTGCAGGTGTTGTTGCAGCCCACGGAGATGGAAACCCAGCCCGCGTAGACGGAGTCGCGCCGGGTGGGCAGCGTGGAGGGGAAAACGTCGAGGGATTCCAGGATTTCCAGCTGCGCCTCGTTGTTGTGGCGGGCCCGCTCCAGCAGGGCCGGCAGCGAGCCAATGTTGTGCGTGCCGAAGACGGCGTCAACCCAGGGTGCCTTCCGCTGGATGGTGTCGCGGTCCTTCTGCGCCAGGCATCCGCCCACCGCAATCTGCATGCCGGGGCGTGTTTCCTTCACATGGGCGAGCATGCCCAGGTTCCCGTAGAGCTTGTTGTCAGCGTTCTCGCGCACCGCGCAGGTATTGAAGACGACGACGTCGGCCTCGTCACCGGGGGCGGGCACGTAACCGGCGTTTTCCAGCAGGCCGGAAATGCGCTCCGAATCGTGGACGTTCATTTGGCAGCCGAAGGTCCGGACCTGGTAGGTGCGCGGGTGCTGCAGATGCTCAGCGGGGGACGGGGAAGATACAGTCAAGCTCACATTCCTAGGGTACCTGCCGCGGGGCGGGGCGGCTGGCCGCGGCTCCAATCCACGAAAGTACCGAAACGCGCCGGACGGAATTCTCCTTCCGGCGCTTCCGGCGGCCGCTAGGAGGATGCCGGCGTGACCGCATCCTCGCGGCTGGTTTTCCAGGCTTTCCGGAAACCGTCGGCGATGTCCCACAGGCCGATAATCAGCACCCCGGCCGCAGTGACACCGGCGATCCAGGTGCCCGCATTCGCACCCCAGTCCACGGCGGACAGGAATGACCAGTCAAAGACCTGGCCGGTCGCCAGCAGCCACAGCGCCGGAACCATGAACAGCAGCGCCAGCCCGGTGTTGGCTGCGGCAAAGGCATATGTCCAGCGTCCGGCCACGTAGAGCACGACGGCGAAGACGGCCTCAAGGACCAGCACGGCGATGACGCAGGGCAGCCAGAAGTTCCAGAGGTGTTGCTGCAGCACAAGTACGGGCTCGCCCGCCAGGAACAGCAGCGATCCGACGCGCTGCCAGAGCAGGAGCCCGATGAAGAAGGCCGAGAGGACTACTGCGGCAATCGTGTCGCCCAGCGAGATCCGGTTGTGCCGCTGCATCGGCGGCAGCTTTTCCGGTGTCCACGGCTGCAGGCCCAGATCCTTGCGCCGGGTTCCGGTGCGCTCGATGATGGCAAACACGAGGGTGACAAAGAAGGCCAGTTGCATCAGTGCGTTGAGCGAGGCACTCAATGCGGCACCGAAGGCTGCCGCCGGATCACTCGGGTCGGTGGCCATCCGGACGACGACGGTAGCCACGAACGCCAGGGGCGCCACAATGAGGAGCAGCATTTTCAGCAGACGCCACCAGTCCAGGAAGAGGTCCGGGCCGATCAGGTACAGCGGGCGGTCGGCGTAGCGCGCGGCCAGCCGCCGCGGGTCTCCGAACTCGGACAATACGGTGTTCTCCGCGTCAGCGGGTGCCTGGCCGGCGCCGATCCGGGCGTCGACGGCGTCGGTGATCGAGGCACGCAACTCCCGGTCGATATCACCGCGCTGCTCATCGGGAATGGATTTGAGGGCTGCGAAGACATAGCGGTCAGTGAGGGTGCTCATCATCGTGTTCCTTCATTGAGCTGGCGGATGGAGGCATGAAGGTCGTCCCAGTCCTGCAGCAGCAGGTCCAGCATTTCCCTGCCCTGTGCGCTGGTCGTGTAGAACTTCCGCGGCCGAGCTTCCTCTGTGTTCCAGGAACTGGTCAGCAGGCCCTGCTTCTCCAGGCGGCGCAGCAACGGATAGAGCGTATTGGCCTCGACGGCAAACCCGGCCCGGTTCAGGGCCTCAAGGAGTCCGTAGCCGTAACCGGGGTGTTTGAGGATGGACAGGCAGGCCAGCACCACGGTTCCGCGGCGCAGTTCCTGGAGGTGTCCGCCCAGCAGTTCTTCGTCCATGACAAACACTATGGTGTGTGAAGCACACTATTGCAATAGGCCAGCCCCACAGAGTTTCACTTCATGCCCTCAGTCCTCCGCAGCCGACCCCGGACTCCCCCACATCAACCAGCAGGGGACCCCCGCCCCGACGCCAACCCCGCACTGACTCACCGATGGCTGAACCACGGATCCGGCCCCCCAGCCCGCACACTGGTTCCCACCGTCTGTTGCCGTCTGTGGCCTGGGTGGTCACAGGAGCCACACCCGTCACGCAGGGTGGGAACCAGTGCGAATATCAGGATTGAGTGCTTAGTACCAGTTGTTCGCGTAGTGGAAATTCAGTGCCGAGCAGGGGCTTCCGTAACGGGACTCGATGTAGTCCAGGCCCCAGTTGATCTGCGTCTTGTAGTTGGTGAGGTAGTCCGCGCCCGAGGAGGCCATCTTCTCGGCCGGAAGCGACTGGACGATGCCGTACGCGCCGCTGCTGGCGTTGGTGGCGCTGGTCTCCCAGTTGGATTCCTTCTCCCAGAGCGTGTTCAGGCAGGTCATTTCCGAGGCGGCCCATCCGTGGCCCGCAAGGGCAGACTGAGCATAGGCCTTGGCCCCGGCGGGATCATTCACGGGCACGGCGGCAGCGGCGGCCTCAGCAGCTGCCGTTTCTTCCGCGGCGCGTGATGCTGCGGCATCGGCTGCTGCCCTTGCCGCGGCTTCCTGCTCAGCGGCCGCACGGGCCTGCTCTTCGGCAGCCCTTGTTTCGGCAGCCCTTGTCTCGGCAGCCGAAGCCTCTTCAGCCGCCCGGGCGGCCGCCGCGGCGGCTTCCTCGGCAGCCTTTGTTTCGGCAGCTGAAGCCTCTTCAGCCGCCTTGGCCTCAGCGGCGGCAGCTTCCGAGTCCGCCTTTTCGCGGGCTTCGCGGTCCTCGTCGGCAGCTTCGGCAGCTTCGGGAGCTCCGGGAGCGTCGGCAGCCTCGAGAGCTTCCGACGGAGCCGGCGTCTCAGCCGGGGATTCGTCAGAGGTGGCGCCGTGAGTGGGCGATGTAAGGCTCACGAGGCTGGCGCGCAGCTGGTCATTCTGGACGGATGCACCGGCGACGCCGAAAAAGGCCAGCGAACCGGCGACGGCGACGGCACCGACGCGCAGGTTGCGGTTGCGGGAACGCCGGCGTTCCTGAGTGATTTCACGGCGTCCGGGAGCGTTCTTGTGGGGGGAAGTCATAGGACCGAGACCGTACAGACGGATTCTGGGAACCGTTTCGGCTTCGTAACAATCCGATTGACAGGTGAGTCGGAACCGGTTTTAATACCAGTTTTTGTCCTCGGAATGCTGCCAGGCGGCACAGGGACTGCCGTACCGGTCGCTGATGTAGCCCAGTCCCCACTCGATCTGCGTCCGGTAGTTGGTGCGCCAGTCGGCTCCGACCGCAGCCATTTTGTTCCCGGGCATGGACTGCGGGATGCCGTAGGCGCCACTGGAGGGATTGTGGGCGCTGGTCCGCCAGCCGGATTCCCGCTGCCACAGGTTGACCAAGCACCGCTGCTGGTCCTGCCCCCAGCCGAATGCACTCAGCCGGCCGGCGGCGTAGGCCTGGGCACCGACGGGATCATCAACAGGACCAGGACCAGGTGCAGGCGCCGGCGCCGGCTTCGGGGCCGGTGGGACAGGCAGTGTAGGAGGGGCGGGAGCGACAGGACTGGGTTGTGGGACCTCCGGCGAAGGTGTGGGAATGATCACCCGGCCTGGGCTCTCCTCCACCGGCGGCGGGGTCAGGCCGCCGCGGCCGCTGTCCTGGTCCTGGTCCCGCTTCCGATCAGCCTCCCGGGCAGCGGCTTCCGCTTCCCGCGCCTCCTGCTGCTCCCGGAAGGCCTCTTCGGCCTGCAAACCCCGCAGCCGTTCTTCTTCGAGCTGCACGCTGGTGTCACGGAGGTCGGCAAGCTGGGCCAGCAGCACAGCGCTGCGTTCCTCCTGCTCGCGCACGGCCGCCTCCGCCGTGGCTGCCGCCGCCTCCGCATCGGCGAGCAGCTGCAGGGACTTTGCCGCTGATTCCTCCCGTGCCTGCACTGCTGCGGCCTCCCGCTCTTCGAGACTGTGCAGCACGTTGGCGGCCGCGGAAGCCTCGGCGTGGAGACTGCCGGTGCGGTCAGTAATGCCCTGAAGCGTGGTGAGCCGATCCATCGCACCGACGGCGGCATCGGCGTCCAGGAGCATCAGCAGACTGGAATCCATTCCGCCGGTCTTGTAGGTCTGTGCCGCCAGGGCGCCCATCTGTTCAGAGAGCTCCCGGGCCGATCCGGCGGCTTCAATCCGCTGCGCGGCAAGAACATCGAGGGCTCGTTTGTTGGTTTCCGCTTCCTCGGCGGCCCGCTGGTGATCCGCTGAAGCCTGCACCGCGGCGTTCCCCAGACTGCCGGCATCGGCGGACAGCTCCCCGAGCAGCACTTCAATTTCGGCGGCCTGCCCCTCTGTCGCCTGGAGGCTGTGCTTCGCCTGCTCCACCTCTTCCCACGAGGGGAAATCCGCCGCGGCGGCGGGCACAGCAGTGAGGACCGTGGCAGCAAGCACGCCGGTCAGCAACACGGAACCGAAGGAAACGAGAGTGAACTTCTTCCCCGGCAGCAACATAGTCAACATCGAGGCTCAGCATACGGCACCGGTGCCGTATTGGCCCGTGATTCCCAGGGCAGTTTCTTACCAGGCGTCTTCCGGCTGCTGGTCCAGCACATCCCCGATGATTTCGTTGGCCACCCGGTAACCGACCGACGGGGAGTAACCCTTGCGGGCCAGCATGGAGACCAGCCGCCGGGCCTGCTTGTCCCGCGCCGCCCGATCGGTCAGATCCGCAGAGGCCTGGAGCCGGCGCCGGGCAAGCGCGCGGGCCGACTCCAGCTCGTCCTCATCGCTGACCTGCTCGAGTGCGTCCTCGGCCAGGTCCCCGGTGATGCCCTTCTCGGCAAGTTCACGCTTCAGCGCACCCCGCGCGAGGGACTTGGACCGGGAGCGGCTGGCCACCCACATCCGGGCAAACTCAGCATCGTCCACAAGCTGGACTTCCTCAAAGCGGTCCAGCACCGCCGCCGCGACCTCGTCCGGGATTTCCTTCTCGGCCAGCTTCACCGCCAACTGGCGGCGGCTTTTCGGCGCACTGGTCAGCTGCCTCAGGACGATGGTTCGCGCCGCGCCGTAAGGGTCGCGTTCCCGCTCCCCTGACGGCGCGGCAGCGGGTTCCCCGAATGAGTCGTCCGGTTCGGGAAACCCGCCGTTCTCCTGCTGCATGGCGGCTAGGCGTCCTTCGGAACGGCCTTGAGCTTCGGCTCAGCCGGCTTTTCTTCGGCGGGGCCGTCAATGCCGAGCTTTTCACGCAGCCGGCGTTCGAGCTCATCCGTCAGGCCGGGGTTGTCCCGCAGGAACTTGCGGGCGTTTTCCTTGCCCTGGCCCAGCTGGTCTCCGTCGTAGGTGAACCAGGCGCCGGACTTCTTGACGAAGCCGTGCTCCACGCCCATGTCAATCAGTCCGCCTTCGCGGGAAATGCCGGTGCCGTAGATGATGTCGAACTCGGCCTGCTTGAAGGGCGGGGCCATCTTGTTCTTGACGATCTTGGCGCGGGTCCGGTTACCCACCGGGACCGTGCCTTCCTTGAGCGTTTCAATGCGGCGGACGTCGATGCGGACGGAGGCGTAGAACTTCAGGGCCTTGCCGCCCGTGGTGGTCTCCGGACTTCCGAACATGACGCCGATCTTCTCGCGAAGCTGGTTGATGAAGATGGCGGTGGTGTTCGTGTGGCTCAGGCGTCCGGCAATCTTTCGGAGCGCCTGGCTCATGAGACGGGCCTGCAGACCCACGTGGCTGTCGCCCATGTCGCCTTCAATTTCGGCACGGGGAACCAGCGCGGCCACGGAGTCAATGACCACCACGTCAACGGAGCCGGAGCCGATCAGCATGTCCATGATCTCCAGCGCCTGCTCGCCGGTGTCCGGCTGCGAAACAAGGAGGGAATCGGTGTCAACGCCCAGACGGGCGGCGTAGATGGGATCCAGGGCGTGCTCGGCGTCAATGAACGCGGCGATGCCGCCGTTCTTCTGCGCATTGGCGACGACGTGCAGCGCCAGGGTGGTCTTACCCGAGGATTCCGGACCGTAGATCTCGACGACGCGGCCGCGGGGAAGTCCGCCGATGCCGAGCGCGAGGTCCAGGGCGATTGAGCTGGTGGAGATGGTCTCTGCCGGAGCGCGGACCTCGTCTCCGAGCCGCATGATCGAGCCCTTGCCGTACTGCTTATCGATCTGGGCCAGCGCTGCTTCAAGAGCCTTTGCGCGGTCGACTGCTGCTGCCATTCTTCACCTCGGTTGTTAGAGTTTTACGTGGCCCGAAGGCCGGGTGTCCTGCTCAACTACGACCATATGCGGCGGCACTGACAAAACAGCGGAGCAGGCTGCCGTGGGGATACCAGGGCCGGTTTTGCGGTCGTTTCACCCTTGTGTAGGAGCATATCCGCGTCCGAACAGATATTCGAATAGCAGCTGCGGCGTGTCCCTGCCCAAATGCTTCGTTCCGCTATTTCTTGGGTGCGATGTCCCGGCCCAGACGGCGTTCGGGCGGAACGTCCTGAACGTCACAGACCGCCAGCCAGACGGCCTTGGGCTCGATTCCACCGCTAAGTGCTTCAGTCGCTGTCCTGCCGCCCAGGGATCCCAGCACCAAGTCCGAAGCCAGCACCCGGGAGTAGGCCGGACCGAATTCGTCGTCCATAAGCCGCCAAAAATCACTGAGTCGCATCGCTTAATCTTCTCACGCCCGCTGCCCTCTCCAACGGCAGCCGCAGTTGCCGGCCGGAGGAGTTCGACCACACCTGCTGTTCTGCTGCCCGTGTTCCCGCCGCGTCCCCGGTTCCTTCCGTCCCGGAGACCTAGAATGGAGTCCATGACCGAGCAGGCATCCTCCCCAGACCCCCGGCAGCACGAAGCGGCCATCGAAACCTTGGAACATGCCCTGTCGGTGCTGTGGCGCCGCGCCCGGTCCAATTCGCACAAGGTGGCCCGCGAGGTGCACCCCGACATGGAGCCGGCGGCCTACGGGCTGCTGGTGCTGCTGCAGCGGCAGAAGGCCATGCGCCTGACCGACATTGCCGCCAGCATCGGCATCGGCAAGCCCTCAGTCAGCCGGCAGATCGTCATGCTCGAAAGCCTCGGCCTTGTGCAGAAGCACGCCGACCCCGAGGACGGCCGGGCGCAGACGATATCCCTGACACGGGAAGGCTCCCGGGCGCTGGCCAGAACCCAGGCGGCCCGCAAGGACCTGTTCCGCACCCTGCTGGAAGATTGGGATGAAGGGGACCTGGTGCAGCTCGGATCGCTGCTGACCAAGCTCAACGACTCGTACGCACGGGAACGCTGACGCCCGGGTACTCAGGCCTTCGGAAAATCCGAACCCTCAGACACCCCGAATCCAGACAAGAAAAGACCCCGCCGTTCCCGGCGGGGTCTTTTATCGTGCGGGAGGCAAGCTGTCCTTGGAGCCACAGCATTGCCGATGTAGGTCTACGGTGTGCGGGCCAAATCCCGGGCCATGTCATCCGGAAATTCGCGGGCAAACTCGCGCGAGAACTCGGATGGGACGGTGTCGGGTATGGCGATGCCCTCTGCACTCGCCACACGGTCGCTGACCTCACGAAGCATCAGAGACAGGGGCACGTCCAGCGCGGTGCAGATCGAGGAGAGAAGTTCCGACGAGGCTTCTTTCTGGCCCCGTTCCACCTCGCTGAGGTAACCAAGTGAAACGCGTGCGCTGTGCGATACCTCGCGCAGGGTGCGACCCTGACGCTGACGGACATCGCGCAGTACGTCGCCAATTTCATGACGAAGAACAACCATTTTGCGCTCCTTAGGTTCCCGGTGTGCATCTTCCGCCAACCCTACATCCCGCCAGCGAATAACGCCGTTCACGGATACGGGTTGCTTAACCATCTGTATCGTCCTGCTCCCTATGTGGTCCGACTGCGGCTGCACCGCAGATATCTAAAGATCTTAGTCCGGAAACCTTGGCGGTTCCTGATACTAACAACTGAGCGTCACCGGGTTTTGTTCCCGGCCCCGCCGGCACGTTCCTGACGCCCGGTTACGGACGGGCCGCAAGGACCCGGGCGAGCAGTATAAGTGCTTCGTTGCAGGCCTGCCGGCGGATGGCCACCCGGTCCCCCGAAAAGGAAAACTCCCGGACCAGAGTCTGTTCCGGACCGGCCACGGCGATAAACACGCAGCCCACGGGCTTGCCGTCATGCGGTTCCGGTCCGGCGACGCCGGTGGTGGAAATACCGATGTCCGCCGCCAGGACCCGGCGGGCGCCGGCCGCCATCTGCCGGGCTACCTCGGCATCGACGGATCCCGCGGCGGCCAGCAGGCCGCCGTCGACACCGAGGACTTCTTTCTTCACAGAGTTGGCGTAGGCCACCACTCCGCCCAGCAGCACCGCGGAGGCACCGGGAACCGAGCCGAGCTCGGCGGCG
The DNA here is from genome assembly GCF_030125555.1 of Arthrobacter sp. zg.Y820. NCBI lineage: Bacteria > Bacillati > Actinomycetota > Actinomycetes > Micrococcales > Micrococcaceae > Arthrobacter > Arthrobacter sp. zg.Y820. The sequence continues at coordinate 17,452 of NZ_JASKLX010000013.1, read as the reverse complement.
ACCATGCCGGCGGTCAGTGACTCCGCCGTGGCCAGGGTCAGGCCCGCCGCGGAGGCGGCGGAGACTGCTGCGGCAGCGTCGGGAGCGGCTGCGCTCACCGGCTGCCCGGATTCTGCAGTGCCCGGCGGCGAAGCTTCACGGCCTGGATGACATAGTCCACGCCGGTGACGACAGTGACAACGAGGGCGGCGGCCATGACGACCGCGCCGATCCACCATGCCCATGCGCCCAGCCAGGTAGTCAGCGGCAGCAGCAGCAGGAAGATCGCCAAGGTCTGGATGACCGTCTTGAGCTTGCCGCCGCGGGACGCGGCCATGACGCCGTATCGAATCACGACGAACCGGAGCAGCGTGATGCCGATTTCCCGGATCAGGATCACGATGGTCACCCACCACCACAGCTCGCCCAGCGCTGACAGCATGACCAGGGCCGAGCCGATCAGGAGCTTGTCGGCGATCGGATCAGCGATCTTGCCGAAGTCGGTGATCAGCCCGCGGCTGCGGGCGAGGTCGCCGTCGAGCTTGTCGGTGTAGATGGCGACGGCGAATGTTGCCACCGCCAGCCAGCGGTACAGTTCGCCGCGGCCCTCATCGGCCAGCAGCAGCCAGATGAACAGCGGAACCATCAGGATGCGGATGACCGTCAGCACGTTGGCGATGTTCAGGACGGGGACGTTCCCGGAAGTAGAGTTGCTCACTGTTCCAGCCTAGCGGGAATCAGTGGCCGGTAAGTTTCCAGGCGTCCTCGGATCCGTCCCCGTCGTCGTCCTCACCGCCGTCGTAATACTCGGCGGACTGCTTCCGGCTCTCCAGGTCCTGGGCGACCAGGTCCACCGGGCCCTCGGGTTCGAAGCCGTGGTTGGCGTTGGCATTCGCTGCCAGCGCCGCAGTTTCGGCCGCGCCGGGACCGTTGGCGCCGTTGGCGCCGTCGCCGCCGCTGATCGCCGCCAGCGTGGCAGCGAGATCGTCGGGCTTGACCATGACGTCGCGTGCCTTGGAGCCTTCGGAGGGCCCGACGACGCCGCGCGACTCCAGCAGGTCCATCAGGCGCCCGGCCTTGGCGAAGCCGACGCGCAGCTTGCGCTGGAGCATCGAGGTGGAGCCGAACTGCGTGGTGACCACCAGTTCGGTGGCCTGCAGCAGCAGGTCCATGTCGTCGCCGATGTCGTCTTCGATCTGCTTCTTGGGCGCGGTGACCGTGACGTCCTCGCGGTAGACGGCTCCCAGCTGGCCCTTGACATGCTCAACGACGCGGTGGATTTCCGATTCGGTGACCCAGGCGCCCTGGACGCGGATCGGCTTGTTGGCACCCATCGGCAGGAACAGGGCGTCACCCTGGCCCAGCAGCTTTTCGGCACCCGGCTGGTCCAGGACCACGCGGGAGTCGGTGACCGACGACGTCGCGAACGCCATGCGCGAGGGCACGTTGGCCTTGATCAGGCCGGTGACGACGTCCACCGAGGGTCGCTGGGTGGCCAGCACCAGGTGGATGCCGGCGGCACGCGCGAGCTGGGTGATGCGGACGATCGAGTCTTCGACGTCGCGCGGGGCGACCATCATCAGGTCGGCGAGCTCGTCAACGATGACCAGCAGGTACGGATAGGCCCGGACCACGCGCTTGGAGCCGGCCGGCGGGATGACCTTGCCCAGCTTCACTGCCTTGTTGAAGTCGTCGATGTGCTTGAAGCCGAAGTTCGCGAGGTCGTCGTAGCGGGTGTCCATCTCGCGGACCACCCACTGCAGTGCCTCGGCGGCCTTCTTGGGATTGGTGATGATCGGAGTGATCAGGTGCGGAACGCCCTCATAGGCGGTCAGCTCCACGCGCTTCGGGTCCACCATCACCATGCGCACCTCATCCGGCGTCGAACGCATCAGGATGGACGTGATCATGGAGTTCACGAAGGAGGATTTGCCGGCGCCGGTGGCTCCGGCCACCAGCAGGTGCGGCATCTTGGCCAGGTTGGCCACCACGAAGCCGCCCTCCACGTCCTTGCCCACGCCCATGACCATGGGATGTTCGGTCTTGCGGGCGGCGTTGGAACGCAGCACGTCCCCCAGCGCCACGACTTCCTTGTCGGCGTTCGGGATTTCGATGCCGATGGCGCTCTTGCCCGGAATCGGCGACAGGATGCGCACGTCGGAGGACGCCACCGCGTAGGAAATGTTCTTCGACAGGGCGGTGACGCGCTCCACCTTGGTGCCCGGGGACAGCTCGATCTCGTAGCGGGTGACCGTGGGGCCGCGGCTGAAGCCGGTGACGTGGGCTTCGACCTTGAACTGGTCCAGGGTGTTGGTCAGGGCGTCGACGACGGCGTCATTGGCTTCCGAGCGCTCCTTCGCCGGCGGCCCGGCGGGCAGGAACTCGGACGGCGGCAGCGTGTAGGTCACGTCGCCGGAGAGCTGCAGCTGTTCGGTGCGCTGCGGGATGGGGGTGGCCGGGGTGAGGTTCCGGACCGTCCGGGCGGGGACCGGCGGCAGGGCTGCTACGGCCGGCAGGCCGTCGGTCACGGGGAAGGCCGAGGCGGCCTCCGGAACCATGCTGATGGCTTCGGTGGGCGGCTCGGCGCCGTCGAAACCGCCGGCCGGCAGGCCCTGGGCGCGGCGGATCTTCTGGGTGGCCAGTTCGGACCGGGTGGGGCGGCGCACGCCCGGCGGCACGGCTGGTTCGGCCGCCGCGGCGGTTAGCGCCTCTTCGTCTTCGTCGGCAAGCACGGCGCGTTCAAAGGCCTCGTCTCCGGCGAAGCCCTCGGCTGAGGATTCAGCCTCCTCATCGGAGCTGCGGTTGAACATCCGAGACTTCTTTTTCGGAGTCTTCGGAGCCTTGGCCGGACGCTGATCGCGTTCATACAGGTAGCTCTGGTCGTGGGCCTCGGGATCGTCCGGGGCAAGGTCCTGGCCCATGAGGTGCTCGTACAGGCCGCGCAGGCGCAGCGGGATGTGCCGGAAGGGGGTGGCGGTGATGATCAGCAGGCCCACAAAAATCAGGAACCCCAGCAGGATGGCCACCGGCCACTCGGTCAGCGCCGCGGACAGCGGGCCGGCCACCAGGAACCCGACAATGCCGCCGGAGGCCCACAGCCGGTCGAAGCCGTCAGAGAGCGCGGGCGAGCCGCCCACGATGTGAGTGATGCCGGAGCCGGCAAATAGAACCAGGACCAGGCCGATGCTGATCCGGCTGTTGGCGTGGTGCCGTTCGGGGTAGCGGAACAGCCGCACGGCCCCGGTCAGGAGCAGGAACGGCAAGACGACGGCCATCCAGCCGAAGGTGCCGGCGGCACCGGCATGGATGACGTCGGCCACCGGACCGCGCAGGGCCCACCACTCAACGGTGGCCACGGCCAGCGCCGTGAGGATCAGGAAGAAGCCGGTTCCGTCGCGGCGGACGTCCCGGTCGGGAACGACGTCGGCACCGAGTTTGCGGATGCCCGCACCGGCCAGCCGGGCCATGCCCATCCATGCACCCTGAATGGCGCGCAGCGGCAGCGGCACCTGTTCGGCGTCGGCCTGCGCCTTGGCGGCGGCCCCCGAACGGCTGGTCGCCTTGCCCCGCGGCTGGGCTTTTCCGGAGGTTTTTGCTGAGGTGCCCCCGGTGTTCCGGCTGGTGGTCCGGCCGGAAGCACCGCCGCGTGCGGCAGGGGAAGTACGAGTGGCCATACGCTCCACGGTACCCGATGGGGCCGGACAAACCGCGGATTTACGCGTCTGTCCGGCCCCCGGGGCACCCGGTCCCGGCGGGGTGCCCGGGAGTTGGACGGCTTAGGCCTCCAGGACCACCGGGACGATCATGGGCCGGCGGCGCAGCCGGCGGTTGACCCAGGTACCCACCACCCGGCGGACCACCTGCTGCAGCTGGTGAGTGGTGTGGTCCTTGTTGGAGGTGACGGCCTCCTGCAGCGCGGCGCTGATCTTGGGCTTGATTTCGTCGAACACGGCGTCGTCTTCGGCGAAGCCGCGGGCATGGATTTCCGGGCCCGAGACGATGGTGCCGGTACTGCGGTTGACCACGGTGATGACCGAGATGAAGCCTTCCTCGCCGAGGATGACGCGGTCCTTGAGGTCGGTGTCGGTGATCTCGCCGACGCTGGAGCCGTCCACGTAGACGAAGCCGCACTCCACCGCGCCGACCACCCGGGCCTTGCCGTCGCGCAGGTCCACCACTGTGCCATCGTCGGCCAGGATGACGTTCTGCGCGGGCACCCCGGTGGCTTCGGCCAGCTTGCCGTTGGCGATCAGGTGCCGGGTTTCGCCGTGCACCGGCATCGCGTTCTTGGGCTGCAGGATGTTGTAGGTGTACAGCAGCTCGCCGGCCGAGGCGTGGCCGGAGACGTGGATCTTGGCGTTGCCCTTGTGCACCACGTCGGCGCCCAGCTTCATCAGGCCGTTGATGACCCGGAAGACGGCGTTTTCGTTGCCCGGGATCAGGGAAGAGGCCAGGATGACAGTGTCGCCCCGGCCGACCCGGATCCGGTGGTCGCCGTTGGCCATGCGGGACAGGGCGGCCATCGGCTCGCCCTGTGATCCGGTGGACATCAGCACCAGCTGGTCATCGGGCATGTCGTCAACGTTTTTCAGGTCCACCAGGATGCCGGCGGGCACGTTGAGGTAGCCCAGCTTTTCGGCGATGGCCATGTTGCGGACCATGGACCGGCCGACGAAGCAGACCTTGCGGCCATGCACGGCCGCGGCGTCCAACACCTGCTGCACGCGGTGGATGTGGGAGGAGAAGGACGCCACGATGATGCGCTTCTTCACCTTGCCGAACAGCGCCTCCAGCACCGGACCGATCTCCCGCTCCGCGGTGGTGAAGCCGGGCACGTCGGCGTTCGTGGAATCGGCCATGTACAGGTCCACGCCCTCCTGGCCCAGCCGGGCGAAGGCGCGCAGGTCAGTGATCCGTCCGTCCAGCGGCAGCTGGTCCATCTTGAAGTCGCCGGTGTGCAGGACGGTGCCGCCCTCGGTGCGGATGAACACGGCAAGGGCGTCCGGAATGGAGTGGTTCACGGCCACGAATTCGCATTCGAACGGGCCGAACTGCTCCACCTGTCCCTCGGTGACGGTGAGGGTGAAGGGCTTGATCCGGTGTTCCTGCAGCTTGGCTTCGATCAGCGCCAGCGTCAGCTGGGAACCGATGAGCGGAATGTCCTGCTTCAGGCGCAGCAGGTACGGCACCGCACCGATGTGGTCTTCGTGGCCGTGGGTGAGGACCAGGCCGACGACGTCGTCGAGCCGGTCTTCGATGTAGGAGAAGTCCGGCAGGATCAGGTCAACACCGGGCTGGGTTTCCTCCGGAAAGAGGACGCCGCAGTCCACGATCAGCAGCTTGCCGTTGATTTCGAAGACGGCCATGTTGCGGCCGATCTCGCCGAGGCCGCCGAGGGGAACGATCCTCAGGGTGCCCTCTTCCAGGGCGGGCGGGGTGCTCAGCGCGGAGACTGCGGTTTCAGTCATGGTGCTTATGCCTTGTCGTAGGAGCTGGTCGAGGAGAAGTCCCAGCCGGCCTCGGCCAGATCCGTCAGGACGGTTTCCATTTCGATGGCGTCCGGTGCGACCAGCGGCAGCCGGACCGCCGCGCTGGGAATGACTCCCTGCATGGCCAGGATCTGCTTGGCGGAGACGGCTCCGGGAATGTGGGTCATGACGGCGCGCACCAGGGGGTCCAGTTCGAAGTGGATCCGCCGGGCGGTGGCGAAGTCTCCGGCGGCGGCGGCGTCGACCAGCGCACGGAACTGCGCGGTGGCCACGTGGGCGGTGACGCTGACGACGCCCACGGCTCCGGCGGCCATCCACGGCAGGGTCAGGCCGTCGTCGCCGGCGTAGACGTCAAGGTTGGTGTTGGCGAGCACCTGCGTGATGGCGGCGAAATCCGCCTTCGCGTCCTTCAGGGCCATGACGGCGGGAATGTTGGCGAGCCGGATCATGGTGTCGGTGGAGATCGCGATGCCGGCGCGGCCGGGGATGTCGTAAACCATGATCGGCAGGTCTGTGGCAGCGGCCACGGCTTCAAAGTGCCCGACGACGCCGGCCTGCGTGGGCTTGTTGTAATACGGCGTCACGACCAGCTGGGCGTCGGCGCCGGCCCGCAGCGCGCGGCGGGCCATCTCCACCGAGTGGGACGTGTGGTTGGTGCCGGTGCCGGCGATGACCTTGGCGCGGCCTCCCACGGTTTCGGCGACGACGCGGAACAGGTCTTCCTTTTCGCTGTCCTCCAGAGTGGAGGTTTCACCCGTGGTTCCGGAAACCACAAGGCCGTCACACCCGTCTTCGACCAGCTTGTTGGCGAGTTTCGCCGTGGCGTCAAAGTCCACGGCTCCGTCCTCGGTGAACGGTGTCACCATTGCCGTGACGAGGGTTCCAAACGGGAGTACACGAGTATCAGAGTCAACCATGGGTAAAACGTTACCCGGTCCCTGCGCCGTTGGAACAACGCCGGAGCCCGATCGGGGCCTGAAGTGCACTGCACGCCGCCCGCCTCCGCTGTGAGACGATCAGATCATGATCGGACGGCGGCTTACGGGCATCGATGCGGCCCGGGGCGCAGCGCTTCTGGGCATGATGGCGACCCACATCTTTCCCCTCTACGACGAGCAGACCGGTGAGCCGTCCTGGGTGGGCCTGGTGTTCTCCGGACGCTCCTCGGCACTGTTCGCGGTGGTGGCCGGCATAGGCCTCGCGCTGCTCACCGGCGGCAGCCAGCCGCGGTCCGGACGGGCGCTGTCAGCGGATCGGCGGGGCATCGCGATGCGGGCGCTGATCATCGCGCTCGTGGGCCTGGCGCTCGGCGGTCTGGAGACCTCCATCGCCGTCATCCTCTTCCACTACGGCATCCTGTTCCTGCTGGCACTGCCGTTCGTGGGTATGCGCCTGCCCAAGCTCGCGCTCTGGGCCGTCGTCTGGCTGCTGCTCTCCCCCGTGCTGGCCTATCTGGTCCGGCCGTGGATCTACGCCGCCATCGACCCGTCGACCCTGGACACGAACATCACGTGGGAGTCCTTCCTGCAGCCGGCGACCCTGCTGGTTGACGTGCTCTTTACCGGCTTTTATCCGGCGCTGCAGTGGCTGAGCTACCTGCTGATCGGGATGGTGATCGGACGGCTCCGGCTCGGCGAGATCACGGCCCAGGTTGGGCTGGTTGCCGCCGGAATTGTTGCCGCCGCCGGAGCAAAGTTCCTCAGCTATTACCTGCTGTTCGACCGGGGCGGATTGGCCGCCCTGGAGGAGACCGCATCCGGCCGCCTCTGGCCGCTGGCCAGGATGATGGACGTGAACCTGGCCGGTGTGGAGCAGACCGGTTCCTGGTGGTGGCTGGCCGTGAGCGGGCCGCACTCGGGCGGCCCGCTGGACCTGCTGCACAGCGCAGGCATCGCGGCCGCCGTCGTCGGCGTGTGCCTGCTCCTGACCCGCGCGCGGCCGAACCTGCTGCTGCCGCTCTCGGCCGCCGGCGCCATGACGCTGACCCTGTACAGCCTGCACGTCTGGGTCATGTCCGTTACCGATGCGCTGCCGGAACCGCCGGAGCCGGTGTGGCTGTTCTGGATTTCGGCCGTCCTGGCGGCGGGCATCGGCATCGCCTTCGTCCGGCTCGGGTCGCGGGGTCCGCTGGAGATGGTGACGCACGGAGCCTCGCAGCTGGCGCGGCACGGGTCGCGGACCGGCAAGTAGCCCGCCGGGTCCCTCTGAGGAGCGGGCTACGGCGTGTAGAGCTTGCCGGCCTGGCGCATGGCGTTGCGGGCGCGCTTGCGGTCCCCCGCGGCGTCGTATGCGCAGGAAAGCCGGAACCAGGCGCGCCAGGACTCCGGCTCGGCCTCAACCTCGGCCTGGTACTTGGGGAACTCGGCGTCGGCTGCTTCCCGGATGATCCGGCCGGCGGGGGTGCGCGGCAGGTTGTCCACCGGCAGTCCGCCCTCGTCGGCGAGGATGTGCGCCATCTTCTCGGTGCGCCCGCCGAACTGCAGCTCGCGGATCAGTGCCCACGCGCCCACGATCGGCAGCACCAGGTACGCCACGCCGAGTGCCTTCGCGCTGAGTTCATCGGCGTTCAGCAGGGTCCAGCCGCGCTGGAAGACAATCGCCAGGTAGAAAGCCAGCAGGACGGTGATCAGCAGGACGCCGATCTTGGCTTTGTTACGGAAAAGCCCGGTAAAAAAAGACAACGTGTTCCTTAGTCGTTCAGGTTGAGGTAGCCGTCAAGACCGACGGTCAGGCCGGGATGGGCTGCGGCTTTCCGCAGTCCCAGCAGGACGCCGGGCATGAAGGATGCCCGGTCAAACGAATCGTGGCGGATGGTCAGCTGCTCCCCCGCACCGCCGAGCAGCACCTCCTGGTGCGCCACCAGACCGCGCAGCCGGACGGCGTGGACGCGCACGCCGTCGATGTCGGCGCCGCGGGCACCGGGAACTTCCTTGGTGGTGGCATCCGGTGACGGTTCCACTCCGGCGTCGGCGCGGGCCTCGGCAATCAGCTGCGCGGTGCGCACCGCGGTGCCGGAGGGGGCGTCGATCTTGTCCGGGTGGTGCAGTTCAATGACTTCCACCGACTCGAAGTAGCGGGCGGCCTTGGCGGCAAACGCCGTGGCGAGCACCGAGCCGAGCGCGAAGTTCGGGGCAATCAGCACTGCGGTGCCGGGATGGGCCTCCAGCAGCGCGGAGAGCCGGTCCAGTCGTGCCGCGTCCCAGCCGGTGGTGCCGACGACGGCGTGCATCCCGTGCTCGACAGCGAAGCGGACGTTGGCTTCGGTGCTGTCCGGAACCGTGAGGTCCACGATGTACTGCGCGCCGGCGGAGACGAGCGTCTCGAGGGAATCCCCGCGGCCCAGGGCGGCCACCAGTTTCAGGTCGGGCGCCGCTTCGACGGCTCGGACGGCTTCGGATCCCATGCGGCCGCCGGCCCCGAGGACCGCTACGGCGAGTTGCTCAGTCATATCCCCAGATTACCGGTCACTGCGGAGCGTCGCTGACACCCACCCACTCGGAGGTCCCGTCGCTGAAGCCCTGTTCCTTCCAGATCGGAACGCGTTCCTTGACCGTGTCCACCAGCTCCGAGCAGGCGGCGAAGGCAACCCCGCGGTGTGCTGCGGCCACGGCAGCCACCAGCGCTGCCTCGCCGATCTGCAGCGGACCGGTGCGGTGCCCGACCCAGATCCGCACGCCGTCGTACCTGCCGGCAATATCCGCCGCAACGTCGGCGATGACCTGCTCCGCCGAGGGATGCGCACTGTAGGCCAGGCTCGCGACGCCGCGTCCGCCGTCGTGGTTGCGGACAATGCCGCTGAAGCCCACCACGGCACCGCACTCGGGCGACCAGGCGGCACCGGAGGCGTGGTCGGCGTTCAGCGGCAGGTCCGAGACGGTCGCGTTGACCACTTCCGAGGCGCCGGCTGCGGCGCCCCCGCGTGCGCTGCGGTCAGTGCTCATTGCGTCCCTCCATCTGCCCGCAGATGTGCCCGATGATCGGTTCCAGCACCGCAAGCCCGTCCGCCACGGCTCCCGGTGAACCGGGGAGGTTCACGATGAACGTGGAGCCGGCCGTGCCGGCGTAGCCGCGGCTGATGGCGGCCATGGGGGTCTTGGTGCGGCCGTCGGCGCGCAGCGCCTCCATAATGCCCGGAACCTGCCGGTCCAGCAGCGGCAGCGTCTGCTCCGGGGTGGAGTCAGTGGGCGACAGCCCGGTTCCGCCACTGGTCAGGATCACCGCCGGTCCGAGGGCGAGCATTTTCCGCAGCGACTCCCCCACGGCGGGGCCGTCGGGCACCACCTCGGCCAGCACGACGTCGAAGCCCAGGGCGTAGAGCCAGTCGGCGGCCAGCGGCCCGCACTCGTCTTCATAGACGCCGCGGGCTGCGCGCGTGGAGGCGATCAGGACGCCGGCCGTGCGGCGGGGCGGCTGCTGCGGCGCTGCGGGCCGGGGGCTCATAGCGCCCAGTCTCCGCTCTTGCCGCCGGATTTGGCGAGCACCTGGATGTCGGTGATGGAGGCGTGCTTGTCCACTGCCTTGATCATGTCGTACAGGGTCAGCGCCGCCACCGAAACGGCGGTCAGGGCTTCCATCTCCACACCGGTCAGCGCCTTGGTTTTGACCGTGGCAACAATGACGACGTCGGTGTCCCCGGGCTCAAAGTCCACGGTCACCTTGGTCAGCGGCAGCGGATGGCACAGCGGTATCAGCGTGGAGGTCTGCTTGGCACCCATGATCCCGGCGATCCGGGACACGGCCAGCGCGTCGCCCTTGGGCAGGCCGCCGTCGGACACCAGCTTCACGACCTCGGCGGTGGTCCGCAGCCGCGCGGAGGCCGTGGCGACCCGGGTGGTCTCGGTCTTGGCGGAGACATCCACCATGTGGGCGGAGCCGTCCTCACGGACGTGGGTAAGCCCGGGCTGCTGCCCGTCGGTGCCGGTCATGAAAATACTCCTTGTTGCGGATGCGGTTAGTCCAACAGCCATACTGCCACTTCCGCGCCGGCCGGAACCGTTTCCACCCCGGCCGGAAGGTGCACCAGGGCATTCGAGGAGGCCAGGGCATGGACCAGGTGCGAGCCGGCCCCGCCGATCAGCTCCACCCGGCCACGGGCACCGGGTTCGGCGGGCGGGAAGTAGCGGCCGCGCCGCACCTGGTGCTTGGCGGGCGGGCTGACGGCGTCCTCCGCCAGCAGGGCAGGGACCTGCGGGCGGGGCGCGGGCCGGCCGGTCAGCGTCCCGAGCGCCGGCCGCAGGAACATCTCGAACGACACCAGCGAGCTCACCGGGTTGCCGGGGAATCCGAGGAACGGCACTCCGTCCACGGTCCCGATCCCCTGGGGTCCGCCGGGCTGCATGGCCACGGACAGGAACTGCACGCCGTCGGTGTCCAGGGCGAGCCGCACCACCTCGTAGGCGCCCTTGCTGATTCCTCCGGACGTCAGGACCAGGTCCACGGCGTGCCGGGCCAGATCGTCGCGAAGCCGGGACAGGAACACCTCCGGCGAGTCGGCAACGATCCGGGAACGGACCACCTCGGCGCCCGCTTCCTGCAGGCTCACGGCCAGCAGCGTGGTGTTGGCGTCGTGGATCTGCCCCGGCGCCAGCGGCCGGCCGGGTTCCACCACTTCGTCCCCGGTGCTGAGGAGCAGTACGCGGAACGGTGCACGAACCTCAACAGCCGGAATGCCCAGTGCCGCCAGCAGGCCCAGCTGGGCTGCGCCCAGCCGCGTTCCCGCCGTCAGCGCCACCGCACCGGCACGGATGTCGCTGCCCGCTGCCCTGACGTATTCACCGGCGGCCACTTCCGCGGGAAGGCGAACGGTGGCTCCGGGCAGTTCCCGTTCGGAAAAGAAGGCCGCGGGCACGGCACGTTCGATGGGCACGACGGCGTCCGCACCGGCGGGCAGCATGGCCCCGGTCATGATCGGGGCGGCGGCGCGCGGCGGCAGCGCCGGGGCCGCTATCCCCGCGGGAATCGGCGTCGTGACCGGCAGCGCGGCTGTTGCGCCGCCGGAGCAGACCGGAGCCGCGGCGCCGGAGGCGGCCAGATCCGCGGCGCGGACCGCATAACCGTCCATCTGCGAGTTATCGAAGGGCGGAAGGCTCCGCGGCGCACGAACATCCGCTGCCAAGACCCGCCCTGCGGCACGCACCAGCTCCCGGGTTTCGGTGCGCACGGGTGCTTGCGGGCGTTCCAGCAGCCGAAGGACGGCTTGTTGGTGTTCCTCAACCGTTCGGGTCACGGCCGTGCCCGCAGCCGCCGGCCCAGCAGTTCCAGTTCGGCAGTCGACAGTCCGCCGGCCAGCAGATATTCCGCGGCGCCGCCGTGTTGTGCGGAGACCCACTCCAGCGCGGCGGTAATGGCATCCCGGGGCGCACGGGTGACCAGGGTGACGACGTCGTCAGTCATCGGCACGCCCATGCCGGCTATCATGCCGAGCATCCGGTCCGTCCATTCCCCTGCGAGGTTTGCTTCACTGCGCTCATAGTCCGCTGCCACGGCCTCCGGTTCGACGCCGACGGCGCTGAGGATCAATGCAACGGCCACCCCGGTGCGGTCCTTGCCCGCGGTGCAGTGCACCAGCGTGCCCGAGCCGTTCGGAGACGCTGCCACCCGGCGGGCGGTCTCGGCGAACACAGCGCCCCCGTCCCGCAGCATCCCGGCGTAGATCCCGGCCAGGGTGGGCAGCTTGGCCACTGCGGCTTTGACGGCCTGCGCTGCCGCGGCGGAATCGCCCGCGAGGTTGGCGCGCTGCAATTCATCCTGGGCGAACCCGCTGAAGGCTCCCTCGAACAGGGGCAAACCAACAGTGGTGAAGGCCCGTGCCGGCGGCAGCCGGTCCGGTGCCATCTGTTGTTCCGCCGGGGTGCGGTAATCAGCGATCACCTCGATGCCCGAACGGGCCAGGGACTCCAGCCCGCGCGGGGTGAGGGCGCTGAGCGCGTCGGAACGGTAGAGAACGCCCGGGGCGGTTGTGCCGCCACCGGTCAGCGGCAGGCCGCCGACGTCGCGGAAGTTTACGGTGCCTTCCAGAGTGGAGATCGTCACAGACCGACCTTAGCGCATGGGGTTTCGGGCCGGCACGGGTTGCGCTCCGGAGCGGAACTCAGCGGACGGCGAGGCGGATCGTGTGCAGCCCGGTGGCGCCGTCGGGAACCACCGGACGGACGATTTCGTCCTGTTCCCGCCCGTTGGCATCGATGGCCCGGACGGTCAGTGTGTGGTCCCCCTTCGCCAGGTCCAGGACCGCCGACCACTGCAGCCAGGTGTCCGCCGAAATGCCGCTGGCCAGGCGCGCGTCCGACCAGCCGCCGTCGTCGACCCTTACCTGCACCCCGCGGATCCCGGTGTGCTGCGCCCAGGCCATGCCGGCGACGGTCACGGCTCCGGCGTCCGGCGACGCGCCGTTGGCGGGGGTGTCGATCCGGGAGGACAGTTTGATGGGACCGCGCTCGGTCCAGCCCCGATCGGTCCAGTACGCCGCGTCGTCGCTGAACCGGGTCACCTTCAGCTCGGTGACCCATTTGGTTGCCGAAACATAGCCGTACAGGCCCGGCACCACCAGCCGCACCGGAAAGCCGTGTTCCAGGGGCAGCGGTTCCCCGTTCATGCCCACGACCAGCAGGGCGTCGCGGGAATCCGTCAGGGCCTCCAGCGGGGTGGAGGCCGTCCAGCCGTCGCGGCTGGTGGAGAGCACCATGTCCGCGCCGTCCCGGACACCGGCCGCGGCCAGCAGATTCCGCACCGGCCATCCCAGCCACTTGGCGTTGCCGATCAGGCTGCCGCCCACCTCGTTGGAAACGCAGGCCAGGGTGACATGGCTTTCCTGCAGGGGCTTGGCCAGCAGCTCGGCGAAGCTGATCTCCACTTCGCGGTCCACCAGTCCGGTGACTTTCAGGCTCCACTGCTGCGGGTCGACCAGCGGCACGCTCAGCGCCGTGTCAATCCGGTAGAAATCGGCCGCGGGAGTCAGCACCGGGTCCAGCCCGCTGATACCGAGTTCCGCTCCTGCCGGGATCGGTGCCGCCGGCAGGGCCGCAGCCGGCAGGACGACGCCGGCCCGGCTGGCCACGGTATTGATCTGGCCCGCTCGTGACGCGCCGGCCAGTGCTCCCGCCGCCACGCCGACGGCGGCACCGCCGCCGACCGTCAACAGGACGTCGCGCCGCCGGGCACCCGCCTCGCCCGGCGATGCGTCCCGCCAGCTGAGAATGCGGGCGCGGAAGGCCCGCAGCACCAGGATGCCCACTCCGGCGGCCAGCAGCGGCGGCACCAGCGACAGCACGCTCATCTGCGCCCGGGTCAGCACGGCTGCCAGCCCGGCGGCCCCGAACAAGGAGACAATGACGACGCCGGCGGGCGGGCGGCGCAGCTCCAGGATTCCGGCGGCCGCGGCGATGACCGCGATCACCGCTGCCATGCTGACCAGGAACGCAGCCTTGTCAGCGGTGCCGAACAGCCCGATCGCCCAGTCCTTGACCGGTGCGGGCATGGCGTCGATGACCACCGACCCCACCGCGCTGACCGGCGACAGCGACGGGCTCAGCAAGGCGGCGGAAAGCTCTCCGGCGGCCACGGCCAGGCCGATCGCAACGACTCCCGCCGCAGCCGCCCAGAGGGTAACGTTCCGGGCTGTGCCGTTCATGCCGCTCGTTTCTGTTGGTGCGGGTGGGAGGAACCGGGTGGTCGGGTGGGAGGAACCGCGTGGTGCCGCAGCTCAGCGCGGCAACAGGAGCCCCATGCCAAACCGGGCGATTGCCAGCAGCACGAGGTACAACGAGATCAGGATCAGGCAGATTCCCAGCGCAATTTCGGGCTGGTTGGAATTCAGGCTCAGCTCAATCTGCAGCGGAAGGGTGCGGGTGCGTCCCTCAATGCTCCCCGCGAAGGTGATGGTGGCGCCGTACTCTCCGAGGGACCGCGCGAAGGCCAGCAGCGCTCCCACCACGATTCCCGGCAGGGCCAGCGGCACGGTGATGTAGCGCAGGATGGCCGTCGGCCCGGCGCCAGAGGTGGCGGCGGCCATTTCCAGGTCATGGTCCACAGCCCGCAGGCTGCTCAGGGAGGCCACGACGAAGAACGGCAGTGAAACGAACACCTGGACAATGAGCACCGCCGCCGGCGAATAGCCCACCCCCAGTCCCGCGGATTCCAGCACCCGTCCGGCCAGACCCTGACGGCCCCAGAAGTACAGCAGGGCGATGCCGGAAACCACCGGCGACAGCACCAGCGGAATCAGCAGGATGCCTCGCAGCACCTGCATCCACGGGCCGGCAAGCTTGCTGAACAGCACGGCCAGGGGCAGTCCCAGCACGACGCAGATCAGTGTGGACCCCACGGAGGTCGCCACCGAGAGACCCAGGGCGGTGCGGGCTTCGGAGGCCGAGAGCAGGGATCCGAGCGAAGTCCAGGGCACATTCAGCAGCAGGGCCGCCACCGGGCCGGCGCACAACAGCAGCGCCAACGACGCGGGAACCCACAGCCAGGCCGGGGTGGTGGCCCGGGCGCCGCGGGTCATGCCGACGGCCCTTCCGGCCACCGATGGACGGGCGTTCCCGGAGCCCCGCCGGCCCTTCCGCGCCGGCTCAGCTTCCGGGAGTCCGGAACCCTGCGTCGCGGAGGATTCCGGCGGCTTCCTCGCCTGCAAGCCACTCGTAGAATCGGACAGCTGCCTCATGCTCTGCTCCCTCCGCGGTCAGCGCCGCGGGGTACTGGTTGGGTTCTGGATCTCTCACTTCAAGATACGTCACCCCTTGCTTCGCAGCCGAGAGCGCATCGGTTTGGTACACCAGCCCGGCATCCGCCTGACCGGTAACCACTTTGGTCAGGACCGACCGCGCACTGTCCTCGCGGCTCTCCCCGGACAGGGCCACCCCGGCGGCGTCGAGGACACGCGCCGCAGCCCGGCCGCAGGGCACCGAGGGCGCACACACGGCTGTCTGCACCCGGTTCTCGGAGAGATCAGCCAGCGCCGCCACCTGGCCGGGATTGCCCGGCGCCAGCGCCAGCACCGTCGTATTGCCGGCCACCACCCGCTCCCGCGCTATCAGGCCTTCGTCCCGGACCGTGTCCAGCGCTTCCAGATCGGCGGCGATCACGACGTCGGCCGGGGCACCGGAAAGCAGCTGGCTGGACAGCTGGGCGCTGGAGCCGAGGTTGGTGCGCAGTCGGCCGCCGCCGTCGTAGGCTTCATTCATGGCCGCGATCACATCCGTCAGCGACGCAGCTGCGAATACCGTGATGGAGGGTGCTTCCGGAGTTGCTGACGCATCCCCGGGCACCGGCGCCGAGCATCCGGCCGCCACGGCAAGCAGGACAACGGATGGAGCCAGGATTTGCCGGCACCGACTGATAAAACGCATTGATAGAGCCTAACCGCGAAAGGGCGTAACCTCGACCCATGGGAATCCAGCTGGGAATGCCGTCCATCGGCTCGCCGCTGACCGGGACTGCCGCCGTTGCGCCGTCTGCCGGCAGGCCACCAGCCGCGCCCGAAGTAAATGCGCCCGGAGTAAATGCTCCCGCCGTCGAGGGACCCGCGGACGAGGGTTCGGCAGTTCCCGGGTCCGCCGCAGCTGCCGGTGTCCAGGCCTCCGACGGCCTGCTGGACAGGTACGGCCGGCGCGCCAGCGACATGCGGCTGTCGCTGACGGACAAGTGCAACCTGCGCTGCACCTACTGCATGCCCGCCGAGGGGCTGGACTGGCTGGCGAAGGACAAGGTGCTGACCGGTGCTGAAATCATCCGGCTGGTGGGCATCGGCGTCAGCGTGTTGGGGGTCCGCGAGCTGCGGCTGACCGGCGGTGAGCCGCTGGTGCGGGCTGACCTGGTGGACATCGTGGCGGGAATCCGGGCCAACCATCCGGAGCTGCCGATTTCGCTGACCACCAACGGGCTGGGCCTGGACAAGAAGGCACAGGCCCTTAAGGACGCCGGGCTGACCCGGATCAACGTTTCCCTGGACACCCTGCATCCCGACACGTTCGCGCAGCTGACCCGGCGTCCGTTCCTGTCCCGCGTGCTGGCCGGGGTCGAGGAGGCGGCGCGCGTGGGCCTGGGCCTGATCAAGATCAACGCCGTCCTGATGCGCGGGATCAACGACGTCGAATCCCCCGACCTGCTCGAGTGGGCCGTCAGCCAGGGTTTCGAGCTGCGCTTCATCGAACAGATGCCGCTGGATGCCGACCACGGCTGGACCCGGGACGGCATGATCACGGCGGCCGAAATCCGCTCCCGGCTCGAGCGCGACTTTGTCCTCACCCCCGATCCGCGCCGGCGCGACGGCGCCCCGGCCGAGCGCTGGGAGGTTCGGCGCCGCGCCGCTCCGGAGATCGTGGCCGGAACCGTGGGCATCATCGCATCCGTCACCGAACCGTTCTGCGCCGACTGCCGGCGCACCCGGATTACGGCGGAGGGCAAGGTCCGCAGCTGCCTGTTCTCCCACGAGGAAACCGACCTGCTGGGCCTGCTCCGCACACCGGAGCTGGGCGACGCCGAGGTGGCGGCCCGCTGGCAGGATGCGATGTGGGGCAAACCCAAGGCGCACGGAATGGACCATACCGGTCTGGGCGACGCTGACTATGTGCAGCCGGACCGGACCATGAGCGCGATAGGCGGCTAAGTGCTGATCCGATATTTTGGTGCCGCGAAGGCGGCCTCCGGCCGGGAGGAAGAGATCCTGTCCGCAGGCCCCGGTCCCGACGGCGCTTCCGAAAGTGCGTACGGCGGCGAATCCCTGCACGACCTGCTGGAGTTCCTGGGTTCCCGTCCCTCCACGGCACCGGCCGGCGCTCCCCCGCTGAAGAGCGTGATCTCGCGCAGCACCTTCCTGGTCAACGGTTTCGCTGCCCGGGACCGGTCGATGGTCCTGGCCCCCGGCGACACCGTGGACATCCTGCCGCCCTTTGCCGGCGGTTAACCCCCGCGAGATGGCAGAAAGTGCGCTTCCCAGAGCTGGGGGGCGCCACTTGTGGCATATCGGGGGGGGGGCAAAAGGGGGG